>NZ_CP041191.1:862500-1201250 GCF_006517275.1 Labrenzia sp. PHM005
GACCAGTTTTCCGGAATTTAGAGCGCAGCGCCCTCTCGCCAGCGACGTTGCCGCCGTCGATGGAGCGGGTTATACGCAGACCAATCGGAACGGTCAACAGCGGAATTCGAAAAAAATCAATTTTTGCGAAAAAAAATTCATAGATGGCATTATTCTCAATTATTACAGATAGTTATGCTTTCACCGATCACGCGACGGGTGACCTTCAACGAGAATTCCTGCAGATAGACCGCCAGCTGCCGCAATCAGCGCCATGCCCTGAAATTCATCAGCCAAGCCCTGCCTCTCTGCAAGCCGCATGGATTGAAACATCTGGACCATTAGGATGGCGCCGGACGCCCCTATTGGATGCCCACGGGCCAGACCGCCCCCCAGCGGGTTTAGAATCCGTGGGTCGACCGCCAATGTTTGAGCGGTGATCATTGCCTGGACAGCATAAGCTTCATGGATCTCGATTGCCGACAATTGTTCGATGCTCTTGCCCGTTTGAGCCAGAAGGTCTCGCGCGAGGCCGATCGGAACCAGTGCCGGATCGGCGGGATCGCCGCCGCGGCTTCCAGCTGCCATAATTTGAAGACCGGGCATCTGGAGGTCTCTGGCGAGGTCGTCACTGACCAACAGTACAGCCGCCGCAGCATCTGCTTCACAGGCGATTGTTCCGGCAGTCAGACCAATTGATTGATTTCCTGCGAGGACGGGGGCGCGCAGCGCTGTTCGGCTCGTAAGGCCGCGTGTAAAACTGTCAGTCTTTAGACCGCTGCCCGGACAATCCACCAGTCTCGCGCCAATGCTAGCGGCCGCAGCACGCGCTTTATCATGAGAACCAACGGCAAACTCCGCCTGAGTAGTCCGGCAAAGTTTATATTGGCCCGCAAGCGCGGCTGCGGCTTCTGTCAGGTCCGGATCGGAAAACGGAGGCGGCGCAAAAGGCGGGCGGCTATAGGCGACCGGCTCAGACACTGGCGCAAGGGGCCGATGCAGTCGCAGGGGTGCCCGGCTAAAACTCTCCGTACCTCCGGCTAAAACACAATCGGCAGCGCCCGATTCGATCAACCGGGCCGCCATGATGATCGCGTCCAGGCCGGAGCAGCATTGAGTATCGAGAGTTAAAGCGGGACCGGTTTCAGGTAATCCGGCACGAAGCGCGGCCATACGCGCCGGGTTGCCCCCAGCATACAGCGCATTTCCCAGAAGAACGTGGTCTACTGATGTGTGATCAAGGCCTGCGTCTTCAACAAGTTTGTCGAGGACTGGTGCTGCCAATTCATCGGCCTGAAGGTGACTGAGGCTGCCCCCCCTTGGGGCGACCGGAGTTCTACGTGCTGCAATGACAACGGCGCGGCGCGTCATAAGGCCTGGCTTTCCATCTGCCGGACCTCTGACTGTCCGCCGTCTAGACTGTCCTTTATCGCGGGAATGTCGGGTTTGCCGCCCGCGGTCAGAGGCAGTTTATCTCTGATGTGAAACCGCTTCGGACATTTGGCACGCCCAACACGTGCCCTGCAATGATCCGCCAGCGCGCGTTCAGGGTCTTCAAGAGTTGTTTTGAGTTCAACAACAGCTTCGAGCCTTTGACCACGCAATGAATCATCAAGACCCAAGACAACTGCCCCAGAAATATCCGGATGCTGGAGAAGGGCCGCTTCAATCTCTTCCGGATAGACATTCAGCCCAGAGGTAATGACCATCCGGTTCCCACGTCCGGATAAATACAAAAAACCATCCTCATCCAGAAAACCGTGATCTCCAAAGGTCAGCCAGCCGTCTTGCCACTTTGTTTCCGGCGCAGTGCCGCAAATATAGTCCCTGAAAAGAAGAGGGCTTTTCACCCAAACCGGTCCGGATACCCCGGCCGCTGCTGGATCAGCCGGATCACCAATGGCCGCTTCAACACCATCCGCCGGGCGTCCGACAGATCCAAGTGGCGTGTTTTCGCCGCTACGGGCAAAACTGATGAAACTTGTTTCAGACGCGCCGTAGAACTCTACCAACCTGGCATACGGGAACACTTTTCTAAGCGTGGCGCGGGCCTCTCCGGACCATTTGGCGCCGCTGCAAAAGACCAGGGGAACGCACTCCAGCGGCCCCGTCCTGCGCGCGGCTTCAACAATTAGCTGCAGTTGGGTCGGTGTTGCATAGAGCGCCGCGCCGCCGCCATCTGCCTGCAATTCGGCAAGAACCGTTCGCGGATCAAACCGCGGCATTAGCGTTACCGAGATCCCTCGATGAAGCCCATGCGCCGCGCCATAAAGATGGAGGGAATGGCTCACACCACCAGCAAGGACAATCCGGCGCGGGTGTATTTGGTCAAAATCAACATCACTCAGCCGGAAACTTTCCAGCCACGAGCGGTGCGACCTCACATACCCTTTTGGAAGGCCCGTCGAACCGGATGTGAAGCCGGCATAAAAATCGGAGCCTTCTGTTGGCGGAGTTTTTGGTTTAGGTGCCTTGGTCGGATCATTCGTGTCGGCCGCTTTTTGATTTTTTTGCCAGAGCGCCTGATATTCAGCGTCATCAATACAGAGGGTCGGCTGTGTTGCTGCGATCAACTCCTGAATTCGCGGCTTTGGCCAAGAAACCTCCATAATCATGGCAATCCGGCCAGCCCGCGCACAGGCAAAAAAACAAACGAGAGTTGCGGCGGGATCTGAAAGAAGAAGTGCCACGCGCGCGCCAGGCACAGTCTGCGCCAGGACAGCGGCCTCAAGCTTTTGGACCGCGTCAAAAAATCCGTTCCACGTCAAATTGGTGGACGCGCATTTCAGCGCGGCACTGTTCGGATGGTGCCACGCTGAAGTTTCCAGGTGTTCGCCGATATAGGCCATCCGGCGCTGGATCCCAAAGATCCCAGTGTTAAGACCGTGACAGGACTGCGCCTGGCAAACCACGTGCAATTGTCTGAGCAACGACGGCAGTAATCGCCACCTTGATCAAGTCGCCAGGAATGTAGACGGCGCTGCCCAAGGCCGCTTTAGCCAAAGACAAACCGGTCATGATCGAAATACCTGGAATGCCGAAGGCGTAGACAACCAGAATCCCGCCAACGGCCGCAGCGACTGCGGAGGACACCAGCATGCTGGAATTGGGTGTTGCGCGCATGATCAGTCCGGCAACAAACGCCCCAACCGGCCAGCCGATCAGGAAGCCGACGGACGGGCCGGCAAAAACCCCAAGACCGCCACGGCCACCAGCCAGGAATGGCGCGCCCAGCGCAACGAGGAACAGAAACAGAAGGACCGCAAGGCCGCCGCGGACCGGACCAAGCATCACGCCGGCGAGCATGACGCCGAGCGTTTGCGCAGTGATCGGAACACCACCAAGAAACGGAATTGCGACCGGCGGCAACAAACCAAGCGCCGCGATCAAAGCTGCATAAAAAGCAATGTGAACCAGAGAACGATCTGCCATGGGAGTTTTTACCTTCTTTCTCGACTTCGTTGTTTCATTGTTCAAGAACCCAGCACCCACATTTGCCCGGCTCCATTCCCTTTTCAGCTGGCCCATTGTCTTTGAATGATTGCGGCCTGCTAAATTTCTCCACACCCGTCAGCGGGGCGCCATTCCTTCCGATCCGCCCCGGGCTGCCAAAGCTTCGGACACATTGTCCGACATCTTAAGCGCCTGCAGCGCAAAAGGTGCAATCAACCGCCAAGATGTCTTTTGCCCGGTTCTCGCCTGGAAGGCTTCCCGCAACATCCCGAAAATCTCGATCAGGTGCGGCGCAAAGCGCAAAACCAGGGTCACCCCAAGTGCCGGCTTGCGGGCGGAAAACCCGAGCCACTCAAGCGGCCGGAAGAGCGGCATCACCGCAGCAAGCATATCATCCATACGCGTTGTCATCGAGACAAAGCTGGCCGCAAGCACCATAACGCAAAGCCGCAAAACAGCAGCGATGCCTTCCATAACCGTCCCAGACAACCAATGCAGCGCCAGAATAGCCGCCAGAAAGATCGAAAGCCCCTTGAGCAGCCGCAGCCGGTCGACACCGCCCCGCCCCAAGGACACATAGGCAGCGAGCACAGCTGCAAAACAGACCAGAAACACCCAGATGGTCTGGGTCTTGAACAACAAAAGACTGCCAATTGCCACTACAAGCAGCTTCAGCCCGGCAGGCAGGCGGTGCGCCCAACTTTGACCAGATAGGTAGACCGACATCATATTGCGGCCACCTCCATAAAGGTTCCGGACCGGCGTTCGATATCAGCCTGGTAAGCAGCAATCACCTTTGCAGCCGGACCATCCATCCTGACGCGACCGTCTTCCAGCCACAGTATCCGGTCAAACCCTTGAAGCAGGCTTATGTTGTGACTGACCATAACAATGCGCTGCGGCAGTGACATGAGCTTGTCAAAAATCCGGCGCGACGCAAGGGCATCCAGGCTTGTCATTGGTTCGTCCAGGACCAGGACACCGGGATTCATCACCAGAACCGCCAGAATACAAATCAGCTGCTTTTGTCCACCGGACAACTCGGCAAAGGGCATGGCGGCAAGGCCGCTGCAGCCATGCTGATCGAGAAATTCCAATGCTTGCGTCTGGGCTTCCTGTTTGGTGGCACCGAGCTGGGTTAGGCCGAAAGCAATTTCTTCTTCGACAGTTGGAAAAATTGCCTGATGATCCGGGTTTTGAAAGACAAAGCCGACATGGCGCGGCAGTTCGCTGCGCACGTCTGTTGCTTCGGCGCCAAACAACGTCACGCGGCCGCTGTCAGCCAAATGGAGCCCATTCAACAAACGCACAAAACTGCTTTTGCCAGACCCATTCAGACCAATCACCCCAATGCGGTGTTCATCAAGCGTCAGGCTGAGATCACGCAGGATCTCCCGGCCACCCAGCGTCAATCCGGCTTGATCGAACCGGGCATAGGGCGACGCGGTTGGATTGCAGGCTCCAGCAATTTTATCTTGTTTTTTTGAGCGCCAAAGCACCATCGGTTCCTGCCACGCACTAGCCGAGCGGCTGATATATTGCCGCTACGTTTGCGCCGCTTATCGTCTGGAACGCTATTGATGTCAAAACATCCACATCGATTCGGATGCAAACATCGCCGCTTTGACTAAGCCCTCCCCCTATAACAAGGCAGGTCGTTACCCCACAGGACGAGTAAGGTCCGGCGGCTCAGAAAACTCAGCAATTGTCGCTTTTATCCGCTCAAGTGCCCAGCGGAACCGCTCGTCGCTCTCTTCTGATCCGAAAGTGATGCGGATGTAGGGTGCAGGTTTTTGTCCTTTGGTTTGGAAATACCGGGCGGACAGCACCGAGATATCCTGATGCGACAGCGCGGCTTGAAGCGCATCGGGATCAACATCCGGTGGCAGAGCCAACCAGCCAAAGACCTTGTGACTGCCGCTTTGTAGGAAATGCGGTTCTAGAATCTTGCGGGCCATTTCAAACCGGACACTGTTAGCCCGCCGCTTTACACGCAAAGCCTTCGCCAGCTGACCTTCGCGGACCCAGCCCGAAATCAGCTCGGCCGTGATTGGCGATGCCATCCAGGTACTTTCACCGATTTTGTTTCGGATGGAAGCGCCGAAGGGTGCAGGAACGTGAACAAAACCGATCCGGCTGCCCGGAGAACAGACTTTTGAAATACTGGCAATGGAAGCGGTCCGCTCCGGCGCCAATGCGCCAAAAGCCGGCAAAGTTTCGGTGAGAAACGGAGTGTAGGGATCGTCTTCTATGATCTTCAGATCGTGCGCCCTTGCCACATCGACCAGGGCATTGCGCTCTTCGCAGGACATGGTGTGGGTTGTCGGGTTTTGCATATTGGGCATCAAAAAGACGCCCTTCACGAGGTGCAGGCTGGCTGCTTGCGCCAGGGCGTCCGGATCCATCGCCCCAAGACCTCCATCAGCCCGCTGCAAGGCAGGCACAGGAACAGCCTTCAAGCCGAGCGCTGCCAAGGAACTGAATATCGATGGATAGGTGAACTGATCGACCGCAACGGCATCGCCGGGCAGAAACAGCGCCTGACACGTAACCTGGATCCCGTGCTGAGCACCGCAAGTGACGGCGACCCGGTCCGGATCGGCATCCAGCCCATAGTCCTTAAACACCAAGACCCCGGTTTCCCGGTGCGCCATTAGCCCTTCCGACGGTACAAACCCATTGAGACGCTCAATCCCGTGCGTTTTCGCCATGCGAACCAACCCATCCGACAGGCTGGGATTGAGATGCGGATAGGCGAAATTGCGCGCTAAGTCACAACTGTCCGGTTCGCCTTCTTTCGGGATCAATGGCGAAATCTTCTGACTTTCCGGCGCCACATAAGTGCCGCGTCCTGTTTCACCTTTGACCAGCCGGCGGCGCTCCGCTTCGGCGTATGCTCGAGTCACCGTGCCCAGCGTTATGCCAAGTTGATAGGCAAGCTCGCGTTGCGGCGGCAGGCGGTCTCCTCGGGCCAAACTGCCCGCCAGAATATCCGCCTCCAGCGCATCGGCAATTGCCAGGTAAATCGGCCCAGAAGCCGTATCAATCGCAGGAACCCACATTGTCATGAGAACAATGTTATCATTGACCCATACATTTTTTCAAGTCAGTGGTTGTTTTGAGTACTTTGTATCGATTGTATCGAAATTGAATGAGTCCCTGATGGATATCGCCACCTTAACGGCCTTCGCCCTGTTTATCATCGTTATGACCGGCACGCCCGGCCCCGGAAACCTGACCTTCCTGGCCATTGGTGCCGCGGCTGGCTACCGTTCTGCATTCCCGGTTATTGTCGCATCACAAATCGGTTCGCTACCGCTAAAACTGAGTGTTGCGTATGGCCTTGGTCATGTGATGGCCAGTGGCGGGCCGATTGTATTGGCCTTCAAAGTCCTCAGCATGGCCTATATGACCTACCTTGCCTGGCGGATTGTGTCGTTGAGCGTAAAACCCAAAGGAGAAGTCTCTTTGCCCAGTTTCTGGGAGGGCCTTTTGATCCACCCGCTCAGTCCGAAGACTTGGGCCATGAACATGGTTGCCTTCACAACCTTTCTTGCTGGCAATGGTCTCAGCGTTCATGAAAATGCGATCATTCTGACCACCGGATTTGTACTCGGCGGGCTCGTGTTTCACTCTCTTTGGGCCCTGGCTGGGGTATCCATTCTGGCGATCGTCGGCGAAGGCCGTTTGATGCGGGCGATCACTGTGTTGATGGCCTTTACAATGCTCGCGGCGACCATTTGGGCGTTGATGCTGTAGTGTTCAGATCTTTGACTTGTCGGAGTCAACGGGAGCATAATCCAGTGTTACTCCGTCTGTCAGCTGAGGACTTAACTGCCTCGCGGACAGCTGGAGCATCTGAAGCCGATTGTTCGATATAGCAGAGACAATTCCAGTCGATTTTCAACGCTTCAAACGCCAAGTCCCGAAAAACTGCCAATTTATTGCGATCTGCACACATGCTCAAATACAGCTCTTCTGTCAGGTGTAGCTGAGGAACATTCAGTTGGGTCGCAAGCCTTGGTTCCAAACTCTTATTGCCGTTCCCGCAGTTTTTTTAACAGCGATAATGGCCACTGCAGACACTCGCACTCCAACGATCATTTTGGCGACAAACTACCCGCCGTTCGATATTGAGGAACCGGCAGATGGCCTGCACGGCTTTGATCATGAAGTCACAATGGAAGTCTTCAAACGCCAGAACGTAGATGCCAAAATCGTCTTTGTTCCGTGGTCACGCGCAGTCCATGAAACGGAAATCGGAAATCATCCCGGTTTGCTCACCTGCGCCCGCACCGAAGACCGGGCAAAACACTATCTTTTTAGCGACCCTATAAGCCAGGAAGCTTATGGAATATATTATCAAAACGGTTTTCCAGTAGATGAGATCATCGATATACCTGATCTTGCTGGCTACAGCGTTGCCTCTGTTTTGGAGTACGCACCGAATGCCACTCTGACAGACAATGGCGCAGTTCTTGTCGACATTCCCTCCGATGAAACAGGCTTCAAAATGCTGGAGCTCAGCCGTGTCGATTTTGTTTACACCGGCAAGGCAGCCGGGGACTACCTAATCAAGCAGCTCGGACTAAGAAATAAGTTTGCATTCAAGCCTTTTGTTGTCTGGGATTATCATCTTTGTTTTTCCCGCAAACACCCGCACTCAACCGAATTGAGGCAACGGTTTAATACCGGGCTGGCTGCAATCAAGGCCGATCAGACCTACACACGCATCCACGCCAAGTATCGCTAATCCAAGCCGCCTGACACCACCCCTGCGGGCATGTGCACCATCGGTTTTTGAGCCTTTACCGCCTCAGCCGGTCTATTTCCTGGTGCCATTTGTCTTCGAAACTGAGGCGCGCGCGGACGTCTGGTTCAAAGCCGATATCGCGGCGCAGGTCCGGCGGCAGGTCACAAATCTGGACCAGCTTCCGCCGCCCGGCCCAACTCGGTCCGAGGAGACTTTGAATAAGTCCGGTTAATACATTTTTCCTGTTTCCCTGGTCTTTCACAGGGATTGAATCTGCTCTAGGCATAGCTCAACTCGTTTTTTGAATTGCATTTGTACAATCAATATTGTTCCTCCATCATTGATTGACCAATGAAAAGACGATAGGCATGCATAAGGAGTATTTATGTATGGCACAGTCCCTTCCCCCTCTGCCCGCAATCCGGGCCTTTGAAGCCGTCAGCCGGCACCTGAGCTTCACCAAGGCAGGTGAGGAACTGGGCATGACCCAGGCAGCGGTCAGCTACCAGATCAAGCTTCTGGAAGAAAAACTCGGTTTTGCCGTGTTTGAACGGAAACCCCGCAAGATAGAACTGACGGCCAAAGGAGCGCAGCTTGCAGAAGGGGTTGTAGACGGTTTTGAAAGATTACGGACTGCGTTCGAGGATGTGCGCGGTACCCATGCAAACGAGCTGGTGATCAACAGCAACACGACCTTTGCAATGAACTGGCTGGGGTCACGTCTGTTTGAGTTCCAGATGCAAAACCCGGATCTGGCGGTCAGGATCGTTCCCTACGGGCCGTGGGAAAAACCAACCTTTGACTGTGCCGATGTGACAATATCGGCCTGTTTTCCGCCCCCGGAAGGTTCTGTCACCCTGCCGCTGGTCAAAGCTGAATTTACACCGCTGGTCGCGCCGGAACTTGCGGCCAGCATCGGCGGTATTCACACGCTAGAAGATCTTCTCAAAATACCGATCATCGATCCCGGCGATCCCTGGTGGCTCATGTGGTTCGCTGCTGCTGGAATGCCCGATCCCGATCTGAGCCGCTGGCCGGAATCCCGTATGGGATCTCAGGCGCTGGAGGCCAACCGGGCGCTGGCCGGGCAGGGGGCTGCGATCCTTACCCCCTATTTTTGCCGCGATGCCCTGCAGTCCGGACGGCTGATTCAGCCGTTTGAGCTGGTCTGCGAACACCCGAATGAATCTTGGTTGCTCAGTTATCCGCCGCAAAACAAAAACAGCCGGAAAATCCGGCTGTTCTGCGATTGGGTGGTCGCGGAGCTGAAAAAGGACGGACTTGCGCTTCCGGCAGGATCAGACGGACTGGCGGCGTAGCACCTACTCCTCTTGAATGAGGGAGGCCCTAAAGAACAGAAATATTCTTTTCTTCCAGCGCCGCCACCAGATCCTTGACCCTGTCAGCGTTGTCATTTGCACACGCGCCGTCGCGGTTCCAAAGACTGTTTTCAAATCCGATCCGTGCCTTGCCGCCCTTTTGAATGGCATGCACCAAACATTCTGTTTCCCGATGGCCGAAGGCACAAACCGCCCATTCGATCCTGTTGCCGTTGCGGCGGGCGTCCAGCAATTCCAGAAAAGGTTCCAAGTCCTCCGGCGTGCTTTGCTGATTGTCTGAATACCGGCCGAGGACGAGCAAAATCTGATGCCCATTTCCGGGAATGACGCCGCTTTCGACCAGATCAAAAAACCGGTCGAGATCCTCCGGACTATAAAGGATGTGCTGCACCGTACAGCCGTCCCTCAATACCTCTTCGTAAAAGGCTGCAGCGGCATCTGTGTTGTCATCCGGAATCATTTCTCGAACCGCGATCGAAACAAACGATGGCTTGACCGTCCGCACCAACTGCCGTTGCTCATCCGGCGTATATTTCCCGACGGCTTCTGTAGTGATTTGAACCTGCATATGCGGCGCAGCCGCTGCCAGCTCTGACAGCAATTCTTGATACCGGTCCGCGTCCAGAACATGGCCTCCGCTGTCATCACGGACATGCGCATGAATGGCGCCGGCGCCGGCCTTAAAACAAGCGACCGCAGTATCCACAGTATCCCGGATGGACATCGGCAAAGCCTGGTGATCGGCCTTCGTCCGGCGCGCACCATTTGGCGCCACCATGATCAATGGCAGCGGAGCCACTTGTTTCTCTAGTCTCATGATCAGAAAACTGCCTTGAACGCTGTTTGAAGTTTGTCAGTGATTTCGGAGATGTGGCTGTCGTCGATGATAAACGGCGGAGCCAGCAAGATGTGATCTCCGTTGACCCCGTCAATCGTACCGCCCATCGGATAACAGATCAGTCCGGCTTCAAAGGCCGCCTTCTTGAGCGCTTTGTTGATGCCACGCTTCGGATCGAAGGGGGCTTTTGATCCCCGATCTTCAACCAGTTCAATTCCCCGGAACAGTCCGCGTCCCCGGACGTCGCCGACATGGGGGTGCTGACCGAAAGCGTCTTTCAGTGCAGCATCCAGTTTGTCGCCGAGCGGTGCGACACCGGCGGCAACTCCACCGGTTAGTTTTTTCAAGACAGCGACAGCAGCGGCACAGGCTGTCGGATGGCCGATGTAGGTATGGCCGTGCTGGAAAAACCCGGTTCCATTCTCAATCGCTTCATAGATTTCTGAGGTACACAGCATGGCTCCGATTGGCTGGTAGCCAGCTCCAAGCCCCTTGGCGATGGTCAGGATGTCCGGAGCGATCCCGTCCTGTTCACACGCAAACAGTGTCCCGGTCCGGCCCATGCCGCACATGACTTCGTCCAGGATCAGAAGGATACCGTAGTGGTCGCAGATCTCACGGATCCGTTTGAAATAGCCTTCGACAGGAGCCACGGCCCCTGCCGTTGCGCCGACAACAGGTTCGGCGACAAAGGCCATGACATTTTCCGCGCCCAAACGCTGGATTTCGGTCTCCAGTTCATTGGCAACCCGTCGACCGTACTCATACGCTGTTTCGTCGTCTTGCCGGCCCCGGTACTCAAAACACGGAGAAATGTGAGATGTTTCAATCATCAACGGCGAAAATGGCTCCCGCCGCCATTGATTGCCGCCGGTCGCCAGCGCGCCGAGCGTATTGCCATGATAACTTTGGCGGCGGGCGATGACCCGGTGCCGGGAAGTCTCCCCCTTCTCCAGAAAATACTGACGCGCCAGCTTGAGCGCGGCCTCTACGGCTTCGGACCCCCCGGAAACAAAATAGACCCGGTCGAGATCGCCTGGCGCATGCTCAATCAATAAGTCAGCAAGCTGTTCGGCAGGTTCCGAGGTGAAAAAACCTGTGTGGGCAAATGCGATCTGATCCACTTGCCCCTTGATCGCCGCGATCACATCCGGATCGTTGTGACCGAGGCACGACACTGCGGCTCCACCAGAACCGTCAAAATACTTTTTGCCTGAATTGTCAGTGATGTAACAGCCTTCTCCACGCACTGCGATGGGCGGCTTGGCTTTGGTATGACGGGGAAAAACGTGAGACATTCTGGGGCACCTGACCAACAAAAGGCGCGCTGATAGAAAGCGCTTGTGACATTTGTATCAGAAATACATAGTGATTGAAACATTTGTTTCTAACGCCGGTTAACCACGTCTTTCATTAAAATTTTAATCAAATGCCCGGTAATTTTGCGGGTGGGGGACAGACATACATAAGATTGCAAGGCTGTTTGTTATGCGTCAGCGTTTTTTGGCCTGGACTGTTTTTTTGGGCTTGTCCGCCGTTTTGGTGGGCTGCGGCTCGGTTGCCGGTGTCACCGGATTGGGCTGGGCGACCGGCTCCCACAACTCCATCCACTACGACGATTCATCGTGGTGTGTTCCGCGCAAGCTGAAAAAAGTGTTGAATAAAGTCGCCAAACGGTACGGCAAGGTGACCGTGCATTCCACCAAACGCTGGTGGCTAGAAAACTGGTGGAAGGGGGGCGCCAAGGATTCCTACCATCTGAATTGTCAGGCGGTTGATTTCTCAGTTGGCGGCAATCCGTCGTCTGTGATCGCTTTTCTAAAGTCCCAACCGTCTGTTGGCGGTTACAAACACTATTCCTCAGGCCACTATCACATCGACACTGGTCCACGCCGGACCTGGTGAACGGTTCTGGCCTTCGCCCTGCCGTTTCCTCTATGCCTCGTAGGCATTTGCATTGACAGCACTTGCCGCTGTCCCGGCCTTGAGCCGGGACCACAATGCAATAGACCCCGGCTCAGGGCCGGGGAAGCCGTAGGTTTGAAAAGGCCGCAGCTTTTGCCTTATTTCAGCTCGCCCAACTCTAGAGCCATTTCCCAGGCCACAGCATCAAAGCCAATGAAGTTCTTAGACTCGCCTTCGACAATCGGCCGTTTGATCACAGACGGATTGTCGATCATCACTTCGAGCGCGCTTTTGGCATCCGTAACACCGTCCTGGGTTGCCTCATCAAGGCGCCGCCAGGTCGTGCCGCGTTTGTTCAAAACCGCGTCCCAGCCAAATTCACCAACAAAATTTGCCAGTTTGTCGGCGTCGACTCCCTCCTTCTTGTAGTCATGGAACGTGTAGTCCACACCCGCTTCTTCCAGGAATTTCCGCGCTTTTTTGACCGTATCGCAATTCTTGATGCCGTAGACCTTCATAGATCTCCATCCTGTAGCTGTTTGTTTGGCGGCACCTTTGCCTTTTGGCCGCACGGTTTCAAGGCTGCACGTCGACAATCCACGAACCGGTCACCATCTGCCTTGACGAAGGCGCTGCAAGCTGCACTCAATTGCAAACAATTTGCCGTTCACATCATCAGGCACCGATACAGGCATCCAAGTTCGTGACCGATTCTACTGCACTTTCAAAGCTGTCTCGAACAGTCAAAGCAGTATCCCGGCCCAGGCCCGGACAGGGAAACTGGCGTCAGAGGCTGAGGCTTTGGAGCGGTCTGATCCTGTTTTTGTTTTGCCTCAGCCATTTTTCCAATCACGCGTTGGGCATTGTCTCCGTCAATGCGATGGAGAAGGCCTCCCTTTGGCACTACTGGATTTGGCGCGGTCCAATAGGCGAGACAGTTCTTCTCATCGCCGCATTAACCCACGTCGTGCTAGCATTCTGGCGCACATTTAAACGGCGGACGTTAAAAATGCCGCCCTGGGAATTCACTCAGCTGGTTCTGGGCCTCTACATTCCCTGGACGCTGATCCCCCATGTGATTGTCACCATGGGACTGGCCAAACAAACGGGCTTCATTCCGAACTATCACCAGATGCTCACCATTCTTTGGCCGATGAACGCGTTCATGCAAGGCATTCTTCTGTTGGTGGTGTGGACCCATGCGATGATCGGGCTGCATTTCTGGCTGCGCCTTTATCCTATTTATCATCGGGTCAAATACGTGGCGCTTGCTGCGGCCATTGCCTGGCCGGTTCTAGCCTTGTGGGGGTTTGTCGAAGGGGCGCGGCGCCTCGCCTTGGCCAAAGACGTCAAAGTGAAAGTCAGTCAAGATCAATGGGATTGGGTATTCGTGCTGACAGATCAAGCCCGGGCGTTTTTCTTCAGCATTGTAATTTTCAGTCTTCTGGTGATCCTGGGCCGCTATCTGGCTGGCCGGTTTTCCCGAGGTGTTTCCATTTCTTATCCAGGCGGCCTGTCCGTCAAAGCGCAGCCCGGGGCATCGCTTCTCGAAATCAGCCGGATGCACGGTGTACCACTGGCCTCCGTCTGCGGTGGGCGCGCCCGGTGTTCAACCTGCCGCGTGAAAGTGATTGAGGGCCTGGATACCCTTCCGGAACCAAGTCCAGCAGAAACTACGGTTTTGAAACGGATCGGTGTCTCCGAAGATGTCCGGCTTGCCTGCCAAATCCGGCCGGCATCAAACCTTCAGGTCCAGCCTTTGGTGGCAGTCAAATCCCAAAATGGCCGTCAAACTCATATTCAAGACGCCTATTATTGGGGAGTTGAGCAGGATGTGGTCATCATGTTCGTTGACCTCAGAAATTTCACCAGCATGACCGAAGCGCAGCTGGCGTATGATGTGGTTTTTTTGCTCAATCAGTATTTGGACCGGGTGTCAGCCGTCATCCGCGCAGAAGGCGGCCATGTCGACAAGTTCATCGGTGACGGGATCATGGCGATATTCGGCATGCAGACCGGGCCGGAAACCGGCGCGCGCCAAGCTTTGAATGCGTGCCGGCGGATTGAAAAGGTGATGCAGGCTCTAAATGATGAGAAAGGCCCGCAGTTCCGCGACGCAATCCGGCTCGGTGTCGGTCTGCATCTCGGTCAGGCCATTTTGGGGCGGATCGGCGCCGCAGGAAGCGACGGTTCACGAGGTGGATTGACGGCCCTTGGTGATGTTGTGAACACAGCCAGCCGCCTGGAAACGGAAAACAAAAGCCACGGCAGCTTCCTGGTAGTTTCCAAGGCTGTAGTTGACGCAGCTGGCGCAACGGCACCTGAGGACAGCTTGTGTGAAATCAGCGTGCGCGGCAAAGAAAAACCGCTTGAAATCTTTGCACTTCAACAAATGGATGGTTTATTGCTGCCAGGTGAAGCGGGTACGGAAATACCCGTATAAAAATTGGGGCAAGCGTGCCGAATATCTATACGCCGAAGGAAATGCTGGCGAAACTTGTGTCGTTCAATACAGTTTCAAGCCACAGCAACCTCGAACTGATTGCTTTTGTTGAAGACTATCTTTCTTCGCATGGTGTTACATCTCACAAAGTACCGGATGAAACAGGCGAAAAGGCCGCCTTGTTTGCAACGGTTGGCCCTTCGGTAGATGGCGGTATCGTTCTGTCCGCACACACCGATGTGGTGCCCGTTGAAGGTCAAAACTGGTCCTCGGATCCTTTTACCGCCCGCGAAGAAGACGGCCGACTTTATGGGCGTGGCACAGCGGATATGAAAGGCTTTGCCGCGACTGTCCTCGCAAAGGTTCCCGATTTTCTCGCCGCGAGCCTCTCAAAACCGGTCCACATCGCGTTGTCTTATGATGAAGAAGTCGGCTGTTTTGGTGCGCCGCCAATGATCAAGTCGATGCTTACCAACGGGCCTCAGCCTGCCGCTGTCATTGTTGGCGAACCAACCAACATGAAGGTTGTCACAGGACACAAGGGCATCGCGGTTCTGAAAACCCAAGTTCACGGCCATCCAGTGCACTCCAGCCAGTTGCATCGGGGTGTTTCTGCGATTTCGGCCGCCGTTAAGCTGATTTCCTGGCTTGATGACCGCACAGCGGAAAACAAAGCCAAAGCCGATCCGGAATGCCCATTCGAACCGCCCTACACCACTTTACACTGCGGAACGATCCAGGGAGGCAAAGCCCACAACATCACGGCGCAGTCCTGCGAATTCATGACCGACATCCGGCTGCTACCGGGGGAAAACATCCATGACTGGATCAAAGCCTACCAGGATTTTGCAAAAACCCATGTTTTGCCGGACATGCAAGCCATCTCAAAAGATTGCAAGATCGACATAGATGTTCTGGCCACTGTTCCGGGCCTTTCCGAAGAACGTGATGGAACCGCTGAAGAATTGGTGCGCCGTTTAACCGGCGACAATGGTCATCATGTCGTGGTTTACGCAACCGAAGGTGGTCAATTCCAAGAACACGGACTTTCGACCGTGGTTTGCGGCCCTGGGTCTATTGACCAAGCACATCAGCCGGATGAGTTCATTGAACTTGCCGAATTGGACCGCTGTACAGTTTTTCTGGACGATCTGTGTGGAAAAGTTTTGCGCTAATGGGCTAAAACCGGTTTGATGGCTTTCGCTATCGCTGCCATAATTGGGATAATTTACGATCTCAATGGCCGTAAAGAGAAACCGAAGAACAAACAGTTCATGTAAGTGCTGAATAGCAACAAAGAGGGGACTATGAAAACCAAAACCAAAATGATTGCTGCGGCCGTAGCAACATTTGGCGTGGCATCTGCCGCGCAGGCGGAAACACTGAAGTTTGCGTTTCAAGGCACGCTGAATGCCCTGGACCCGTATAGCCTCAACGAAACATTCACGCTCTCCGCACTTGGCAACACCTATGAAGGTTTGACCCGCCGCGGCGCGGACCTTCAAATCGAACCGAGCCTGGCCGAGAGCTGGGAAGTTGTTGAGCCGAACCGCTGGCGTTTCCACCTTCGTAAGGGCGTCAAGTTCCACAATGGCAATGACTTTACCGCAGCTGACGTCGCCTTCTCTGTCGACCGTGTACGCTCTGAAGGTTCCGACCTCACCACCCGCGTTCCGGGTGATGCCAAAGTCGAAATCGTCGATGACTACACTGTCGATTTTGTCCTGACCGGTCCGAACCCGATCCTGCACTATGAGTGGGATACGTTCTACATCATGGACAAGGAGTGGACCGAAGCCAACGACGCGGTCAAAGTCACGTCTGCCTCTGACACCACACCGAACTATGCTGCACTGAATGCAAACGGCACTGGCCCGTTCAAATTGGTGAGCCATGAGCCGGGTGTTAAATCCGTCTATGAAAAGAACGACGGCTGGTGGGACACTGCATCTCACAATCTGGATACAGTTGAATTCACGCCGATCGGCTCCGATGCGACACGCGTTGCAGCACTTCTGTCCGGTGAAATGGACATGGTGTATCCGATCCCGATCCAGGACATCAAACGCATCAACGACAACGACGGCACAGTTGCTCTGACCGGTCCGGAACTGCGGACTATCTTCCTTGGTATGGACCAGATGCGCGATGAGCTGCTCTATTCCGACGTCAAGGGCAAGAACCCGTTCAAGGATGATAAAGTCCGCAAAGCGTTCTACCACGCGATCAACATCGAGGCGATCAAGCAGAAGGTGATGCGCAATCTTGCAACACCATCCGCCATCATGATCTCCCCGTTCATGTTCTCCAAAGCTGGTGACTTCGAACGGTATCCGTACGACCCGCAGGCTGCCAAAGACCTTTTGGCTGAAGCCGGATATGCCGATGGCTTCTCCGTTGGCATGGACTGCCCGAACGACCGTTACGTCAACGACGAATCGATCTGTCAAGCGGTTGCTGCGATGCTGGCCCGTGTTGGCGTCAAGGTTGACCTCAATGCCCAGCCGAAAGCGAAGTACTTCGCCAAGGTTCTGGCATCCGGCGGTTTTGACACTTCGTTCTACCTGCTCGGCTGGACCCCTGGTTCCTTCGACAGTTACAACATCCTGACCAACCTGATGCATTGCCGCGACGAAGCTGGCAAAGGCTCTCCGTTTAACCTTGGCGGTTTCTGCGATCAGAACATTGATGCGTTGACCGCTAAGATCCTGGTTGAAAACGATCCGGCAAAACGCGACGACATGATCGCGGAAGCCTACAAGATCTCCCATGACAACGCCTACTACATCCCGCTGCACCAGCAGGGTCTGGCGTGGGGCGTTGCCGACAACGTTGATCTTGTCCAGCGTGCGGACAACCAGTTCCACTTCCGCTTCGTCACAAAGAAGTAAGCGGTCTAAAACAATCGAGCGCCCCCGGTACTTCCGGGGGCGTCTTTTCTTGCCAAAATGTAAAGAGCCGAAATGATAGGTTTTGCAACACGTCGTTTGTTACAAGCGATGATTGTCATGCTGGTGGTGGCCCTGCTCGCCTTCACCATGTTCCGTTATGTCGGGGATCCGGTCAATCAGATGGTCGGGATCGAGACATCAATTGAGGAACGCGAAGCATTGCGCGAGCGGCTGGGATTGAATGATCCCGTACCGGTGCAGTTCTATCGCTTCATCAGCAAAGCCGTACAATTTGATTTCGGCACATCCTATCAGTTCCGCCAGCCGGTTTCCGAGCTCTTTGCCAAGCGCATTCCAGCGACACTTGAGCTCAGTTTCGCCTCCTTTATCTTCGCTCTCATCGTGGGGATACCAATGGGCATCTATGCCGGTCTCAACCGGGAATCGCCCATCTCAAAACTTTTCTTGTCCGTTTCGCTCGTCGGAATCTCGCTGCCGACCTTCTTCATCGGTATTTTGCTGATCTTCCTGTTCTCAGTGACTTTGCAGTGGCTGCCGAGCTTTGGCCGCGGCGACGTGGTTCAGGTCGGCTCCTGGTGGACGACCGGCTTTTTGACTGTATCCGGTCTGAAAGCCCTGATCCTGCCAGCGGTAACGCTTGGCATGTACCAGATGACCTTGATCATGCGTCTGATCCGCGCCGAAATGCTGGAAGTCATCCGGACCGATTACATCAAATTCGCACGCGCACGCGGCCTGCCAGATCGGCTGGTCAACTTCCGCCACGCGTTGAAAAACACAATGGTGCCGGTGATCACCATCACAGGTCTTCAGTTGGGCGCGATCATCGCGTTCGCCACCATTACCGAAACCGTCTTCCAGTGGCCGGGCATGGGACTGATGTTCCTGCAGGCTGTTCAGAACGTCGATATCCCGATCATGTCCGCATACTTGTTGCTGACCGCATTCCTGTTCGTTGCGATCAACTTCATCGTCGACATCCTTTATTTCTTCATCGATCCGCGTCTGCGGGTCGGCCGGCCATAAGGAGACTTGAAAATGGCTGATGTCTCCAACACAAACTCCGCACCGCAAGGCCGGCTGGCGAAGATGATCGACACCGATATCTTCCACTCGTTCCTGCGCTCGAAGGTAACCGTCGTCGCAGCGTTTATGACACTGCTGCTGTTCTTGTTGGCGTTTCTCGCGCCTTGGGTCGCCCCGCACAATCCGTTCGATCTGGCAACAATATCTATTCTGGACGCCCGGGTTCCGCCGGTCTGGATGGAGTTTTCCGATCCACGCTTCCTCTTGGGAACTGATGATCAGGGCAGGGATCTCTTGTCCGGCATCTTTTATGGTATGCGCATTTCGCTGATTGTCGGCTTCTGCTCAGTTCTCGCGGCAGCCGTCATAGGCATCACAGCTGGGCTGGTTGCCGGTTACATGGGTGGCCGGGTCGATGCCATCATCATGCGGATCGCCGATGTTCAGCTCACCTTCCCGGCAATTCTGATTGCGCTTCTGATCGATGGTGTCGCCGCCGGTATCTTTGGCGGAATCGACCGCGAAGTTTTTGCGTTCTACATCCTGATCGTGGCGCTCGCCTTGTCTTTCTGGGTGCAATATGCCCGGACGGTGCGCGGTTCGACGATGGTGGAAAAGAACAAGGAATATGTGCAAGCCGCCCGGGTGATCGGTATTCCGTCGGTTATCATCATGGCCCGCCATATCCTGCCGAATGTCATGGGACCGGTTCTGGTTATCGCGACCATCAATCTGGCCCTGGCCATCGTGACCGAATCCAGCCTGTCGTTCCTCGGTGTCGGTATGCCACCCACCCAGCCGTCGCTGGGAACGCTGATCGCGATCGGCAACGACTTCCTCTACTCCGGGGAATGGTGGATTGCGATCTTCCCGGGTATTGCGCTGGCATTGCTGGTGCTCAACGTCAACCTTCTGGGCGACTGGTTGCGTGACGCCCTCAACCCGAAACTGCGCTGAGGTGCTTCCGTGAACGTCCTAGATATCAAAGACCTTCGGGTCGAGTTCCCGGGCCGCAAATCAGTCTTTGTTGCGGTTGACGGGGTCAATTTGAGCGTTGAAGCCGGCAAGATCCTTGGTGTTGTCGGAGAATCTGGCGCCGGTAAATCCACCGTCGGCAATGCGGTGATCGGCCTCCTTCAGGAGCCAGGCCATATTGCCGGTGGTGAGGTCTACCTTCACGGCGACCGGATCGACGAGCTGCCTTATAAAAAAATGCGCAAACTGCGCGGCCGCAAGATTGGCATGATCTTCCAGGATCCTCTGACCTCGCTCGATCCGCTGCAGACGGTGGAATCCCAATTGGTGGAAACCATTCGGACCCACTTGCCACTCTCGGCCAAGGAAGCCCAGCAACGCGCCATTGAGCTCATTGATGCTGTCGGCATTCCCAATCCGGCGGAACGGATCAAACAGTATCCGCATCAGTTCTCCGGCGGGATGCGTCAGCGCGTTGTGATCGCGCTGGCACTCTGCGCCGAACCGGAACTGGTGATTGCCGATGAGCCGACCACGGCACTCGACGTTTCCATTCAGGCGCAAATTCTGGAGCTGATGAAAAAGCTCTGTGCTGAACGAAATGTCGCCATGCTGGTGATCACGCACGACATGGGCGTGATTGCCGACATCACCGACCATGTCGCGGTGATGTATCATGGTGAGCTGGTGGAATACGGTGAAACCAATCAGGTCTTGGGCGCCCCAGTCCACCCCTACACACAGAGCCTGATTTCGGCCGTTCCGCGCCCGGATATCAAAGTGGAGCGCTTTCCGGTGGTCAACTACATCGAAAAGGCTGGCACACCGCAAAAGCAGATCGACATCTCTACCCATTGGCTCGGACAGTCCCGGGACTACGAAAAGGTAAGCGGTCCGCTTGTCCAGATCCGTGACCTGGAAATGCGCTTTGAAACCAAGGGATCGATTTTCCCGTCACAGCGCCAGTATTTCCATGCGGTCAAAAAAGTCAGTTTCGATATTCATGAAGGCGAAACCTTTGGCGTCGTTGGCGAAAGTGGCTCGGGCAAATCCACGATCGCACGCGTGATTACTGGCCTTTATCACCCGAGCGGCGGATCGATCCTCTTCGGCAAGACGGAATTGACGTCACTGAAGAACCAGAAAGAAATTCTGGCGATGCGCCGTCAGATGCAGATGATTTTCCAAGATCCATATTCGTCGCTGAATGCACGCATGCGGGTCCGCGATATCATCGCTGAGCCAATCAAGTTCCACAAACTGGCCTCCAGCAACACGGAAGTTCGTCAAATCGTCGATGATCTGCTTGATCACGTTGGCCTTGGATCGGCGGCGGGTCAGAAGTTCCCGCACGAGTTTTCCGGCGGTCAGCGCCAGCGGATTTCCATTGCGCGCGCACTTGCGACCCGGCCCCGGTTCCTCATTTGCGATGAACCAACGTCGGCGCTCGATGTTTCGATCCAGGCACAGATCCTCAATCTTTTGAAGGATTTGCAGGAAGAACTCGGCCTAACAATGCTGTTCATCAGCCATGATCTCGCCGTCATCCGCCAGATGTGCAACCGCATCGGCGTCATGCGCAATGGCGAATTGTGCGAAGTCGCGGACTGCGATCAGTTGTTTGAGGCTCCACAGCACGAATACACGCAGCAGCTCCTCAACTTAATGCCGTCCATGGAACTGCTATCCCGGGCCAATCTGGAAACCGCCTAACCCGGCTTTTAGCAAGCGCTGTCCCGCGACCTCGTGGGACAGCGCATCTCACCTGTAAATCACTGATTCTGAGTCTTTTTTCAGATTCGCTCGAGTCGCTCTCTTGACTCCATCAGACCCGCCGATTCCCTCTTTCCCGGCTTTCGATAGTCACAATGGAGTGGCAGCCCGGCAATTCTTGCCGGTCAGAGTCACCGGGTCATATCAGTACTTTCCTTTTACATACTGAACACCGCTATCATTCCCATTTTTTTAATATTGTTTCTTTTCTTTTAGATTATTTCACTATAATTTTCGTATATTGACCATTTATTGACCTGTTATCAAAATAATTTTCCTGCTATTATTTGACCTTACTTTTTTTTGATTTGCCTTTTCTATTTCAAAAATAACTTCCACGAATTATGACTTATTTTCTGGATAGTTCTTCTTTGACCGAAAACCGCTGTAAGGTCTTCAATATCGATAATTATGCCGATGCAATCAGCGACTTAGAGATTGAGCCGCAGCTGGTCGCATTGCTCCAGCTCTAACCGTCCCGCATTTTTATTTCCTGCTCGCCAACCCGGCAGAAGTCTTCGGGAAGAGCGCAAATAACAGGGACGAAAATGCAACAGGTCGCGGCCATGCCAACTCAAACACTCATCGTGCTCTACCGGATGTTCTTTCTCGGCGGATCAGCATGTATTTTTGTTCTGGCAGCACTGATCTCAGATTTAACACCTGCTCTCCTGCCCGGCGGCACCCCTTTGAGCGGATCTATATCCGTTCCCGTACTTTGCGCTCTGTCATGCCTGCTTGCAGCTTTATGCCTTGCGTTTTCGTTCCCAGACCCGACCGGCCGCCGGCTGAGTTCTTTGACTTTTGCTGCAAGCTGCTTGCTTCTCGGTGCTTCGCTGAGCTTCTTACCAACTGCCATCGGCACAGCTTCCTCCGATCTGCTGGCTTTCAGTGCCGCCATTATGATGATCCTGCGCGTTCTGGCGGTTTGGGTTCTGCCGCCGCGCGGTGAACGGTGTGGCACACGGGAAGCATTCGTCTCTTCCCAATTGAGCATTTTATGCTGTGGTCTTTGGCTCGCGGTTGATCCGATCCAAGCTCCCGTAGCCGGCGCTGTCTGCCTCTTGCTGTCCTGGCCCTATCTGGCCGATGGCATCAATGCCTTTGCCGACAAGGTGTATCATGAGGCTGCCAAAGCCGCCGGACTTCGCAATGTGGCGCCGGGAACCTTTACCAAAGTTGCCACCGCACGTGACATCGTCATCGACAAGGCTGCCGTTATGTCTGGCCCGACCCTGACAGTGACGAATGTGATGGCCTTCGACAATGATCCGAGAACCCTTCTGGCTGTTGCAGCCTCTGCCGAAGCCGGCTCAGACCATCCAGTGGCCCATGCGCTCCGCCAATTGGCGGAGCAGTGGCAGGTCGACCTGAAACACCCGGACCGGATAGATCCGGCCCCAGGCCTGGGTGTTGTGGCTCTGCTGGGCGGTCAAACGGTTGTTGTTGGAACAACGGATCTATTGAACAAACTCAAGATCGACAGCTTTACGGCTGATGCCATTGCCAAATCGCTTGAAGCCGATGGCAAGACGGTTCTAAGGGTTGCCGTCGGTGGACGGGTCGTTGGTGTACTTGGACTAGAAGGCACGTTGCGCCAGGATGCAGGTGTTGCCGGAATGGCCTTGCGGGCTGAAGGATTGGTGCCTTGGCTTTATAGCGGTGATAGCGAAAAGACCCGGCAGGCCCTTGCTGAAATGCTCGGCCTGGAGCCCGTTGCGGACCCCAAACCCGGCGAATCTGCTAGCGAAGCGGCCTTCCGGACATTGGAAGACCACAACCCCCTGGTTCTTACCTTGTCACAGGACAGAACGTCCTTTGAACTCAGATCCTTCCGGCCCAGTGCCTCTGATGAAACCACTCCTGAAACCACATTGCTTGCAGTCAGCAGCACCGATGATATTGGCGCTTTTCCTGCGCTCAAAGAACTTGCCATGCGGCGAACGGCATTGGCAGTTCATGCCCGTCGGTTTTTGTCCGGCCTGTCCGTTATGTGCGGCATTTGCGGTGGCCTATTGCTGCTGCCTTTGTCGGCAACACCGGTGCTCTTTGCGGTGAATCTTGCCATTTTGTGGGGTTTTGCCCGCTTCTCAGTCGCCGACAGGTCCCAGCAAGTGGTCAATAATGCTTTGATTGCTGCGAATTAACTCGCACACCTTTCAAAAACCGCTGCCCCCTTGTATCTATCGGCTTAATATCTCCGCCGTAAGAAATACAGAGGGTGAGGCGCCAAATGAGCAATACCAAAAAGCCGAATTTCCGGTCCGCTGCCTGGTTCGACAATCCAGACAATCCGGGAATGACGGCGCTCTATATTGAGCGGTATCTCAATTTTGGCATTACCCGCGAAGAACTGCAGTCCGGCAAACCGATAATCGGTATTGCGCAGACAGGCTCCGACCTCTCACCTTGCAACCGCCACCATCTGGAGCTAGCCAAACGGATCCGGGAAGGCATCCGGGACGCAGGCGGAATTGCCTTTGAATTTCCAGTCCACCCCATTCAGGAAACCGGCCGGCGGCCCACAGCGACGCTTGATCGTAATCTTGCCTATCTTGGATTGGTTGAATTACTGCACGGCTACCCGATCGACGGTGTTGTGCTGACCATTGGCTGTGACAAAACCACACCGGCCTGTTTGATGGCCGCGGCCACCGTCAATATTCCAGCCATCGCACTCTCCGTTGGTCCAATGCTCAACGGCTGGCACAAAGGTGAGCGCACCGGCTCCGGCACAATCGTTTGGAAAGCGCGGCAAATGCTGGCAGCCGGCGAGATCGATTATCCTGGTTTCATGGATCTGGTCGCATCCTCCGCACCATCTGTCGGGTATTGCAACACCATGGGCACTGCAACAACCATGAACTCACTCGCTGAAGCACTCGGCATGCAGCTTCCAGGATCTGCTGCCATTCCGGCGCCTTACCGCGAACGCGGCGGAATGTCTTATGAGACCGGACGCCGGATTGTGGAAATGGCGTATGAGGATCAAAAACCCTCAGATATCATGACCCGCCAAGCCTTTGAAAACGCGATTGTTGTCAACTCAGCCATTGGCGGATCAACAAACGCACCAATCCATTTGAATGGCATTGCCCGGCATCTTGGAATTGAACTCACCAATGATGATTGGCAGGAAATCGGTCATGATGTGCCGCTGCTGGTTAATCTACAGCCGGCCGGTGACTACCTCGGCGAGGACTATTTCCACGCCGGCGGTGTTCCAGCAGTCATTTCCGAACTGCTGCGTAATGGAAAACTGCCGCATCCTGATGTCGTTACTGCAAACGGCAAAACCATGCGGGAGAATTGCGAAGGCATCACCACCGATCTACCGGACGTCATCAAGCCGTTCGAGACCCCGATGTTGGAAAAGGCGGGGTTCCTCAATCTGAAAGGCAATCTCTTCGACAGTGCGATCATGAAAACCAGCGTGATCTCGGAGGAATTCCGCAACCGGTATCTCTCCAATCCGGATGATCCTGAAGCCTTTGAGGGCCGGGCGATCGTCTTTGAAGGACCGGAAGATTATCACGATCGGATTGACGATCCTGCGCTGGAGATCGACGAGACTTGCATGCTCTTTGTCCGTGGCACCGGACCGATCGGATATCCGGGCGGTGCGGAAGTGGTCAACATGCAGCCGCCGACGGCCCTAATCAAACGCGGCATCACCGCCTTGCCATGCATAGGCGATGGACGCCAGTCTGGCACGTCCGGCTCGCCATCCATTTTGAACGCGGCTCCGGAAGCGGCGGCTATGGGCGGGCTAGCCCTCATCAGAACCGGAGACCAGGTCCGGATTGATCTGAACAAAGGAACGGCAAATATCCTGATTTCAGATGAAGAACTCACCCAACGCCGTGCTGATCTTGAAGCAAACGGCGGTTTTCAAGTTGCCGAGAGCCAAACGCCCTGGCAGGAAATCCAGCGTGGTCTGGTTGCCCAATTCGACAAGGGTATGGTTCTGGAACCTGCGGTCAAATACCAGGATGTCGCCAACAAAGGCCTGCCGCGGGACAATCATTAGTCTGCACGCAGCCAGGTTCGCCGAGCTCACCTGATGTCTAATCAGGTGAGCTCGGGATAATTCCTAGGGAGACATACGACCTCAGCATAACTGCCAATGAAACGTTTTTTCAAAGATTTACCTGCACTCTAGCTACAAATGAACTTGTAGAGAGTAGGGTTCTTGGGCAGTTACACCAGCAAGCAGGCAGCCAGCTCCGGGCAGGAAGCGGCTCCGATCGCGGAACAGAGCACCACCGAAGAAGCTGCTTTGAAGCACGCCGCAGTAGGTCCAGAAACTGACGCTGCGGACCTGGATGGGGCTGTCATCAACACCGGTTTAGACCGGACTGCTGAAATCGATGTAGATGAGGACATCGGGCCGGAGGTTGGACCCGGGCGGCGTGCCACGGACATTCCTGTCACCGCTCCGGCCAAAGCTCTGCAAACCCTTGCAACTGTGGGCCTGGTCGTCGGACTGATTGCTGCTCTCTTTCTCGTCGCAACCGATGGGGTTAACCGGTTCTTTGGTGTGGGACTGGCGTTTTTCGCGGGCGGATTGGCTGTATGGCGGCTGTTTGCCGACGACATGCACCGGTCCATCCGCTCTTTGCAGCACAAAGATGAAAAGATCCGCCGCCTGATGGCCCGCTGTGAGGAACTGGAGGACCGGGCCTGGGAATTGGGTGAATCCGATGAACGCCACGCCAGCATTCTCGGCACGCTTGGTGATGTGGTTATCCGCCGGGATCAGGACGGCACAATCACCTATGCCAATTCAGCAGCTGAAGATGTTTTCGGGCCGGACCATGCGCTTCAACCCGGCAGCTCAATGCAATTGCCGATCATTCATCAAGCAAGCCGTGAATTGTTTGACCTGGATGCACCGGAAGAGGTCAGCGAAGGGATTGGATTTGGCGACCTCCGCTTGAATACAGCGCAGGGCCAGCGCTGGTTTTCGCGGATCGACATTCCTGTTCGCGATACAGCCACCGACCGCCAGCTTGTTCAGACGGTTCTGCGTGATGTCACCGAGCGGCGCCTCATAGAAGAGGAGTTGCTGGCTGCCCGCCATTCGGCGGAAAGTTCCAATGAGGCAAAATCGCGGTTTTTGGCCACTGTCAGCCATGAGATCCGGACACCTTTGAATGGTGTTCTCGGCATGGCGGCGCTGCTGCGCGACACCCGGCTGACCAAGGAGCAAAGCGCTTATATCGAAGCTCTGGAAACCTCTGGCGAAACACTTCTTTTGCTCATCGATGAAGTTCTGGACTTTTCAAAGGTCGAGGCCGGCAAACTGGATATCCATGCGGTTCCGGTCAAGGTCGGAGCCCTTGCGGAAAGCGTCGTTGAATTGCTGGCTCCCAAAGCCCACGCAAAAGATCTCGAAATCGGAACGATGATCGACCCGCGCCTGCCGGAAAATGTCACGTTGGACGCGACCCGCGTCCGCCAGATTCTGTTCAATTTGATCGGCAACGGCGTCAAATTCACAGATACGGGCGGTGTTGCAGTCGAACTGTTCGGCCGGCAGAAACCGGAAGGTGGCAGTTTTATAGATCTTATTGTGCGCGACACCGGGATCGGCTTCGGCGCCGACGAGGCGGAAAGGCTGTTCCAGGAGTTCGAGCAAGTCGATCACGGTCCTGCACGAAAATTCGGCGGAACCGGCCTAGGTTTGGCGATTGCCCAGCGCCTTGCGCGTTTGATGGGCGGCGGCATAACCGCAAAACCAGCTGAGGGCGGCGGAGCGCTGTTTGAAGTCTCTTTGCCGATCCCCGAAAGCTTGAATGGCAGAGCGGATACAAGGCTCGACAAATTCGGCGACAAGGACATCGTTTTTGTCACCACCAGCCAGATTGAATGTCCGCTGCTTGCCCGGCGGCTTGCCAGCCACGATGCGAAAGTGTCGGTTTTGGCGCCTGGCAGTGAGGGGCTCGACGATGCACTGATGCGTGCTGATCTGATTGTTGTCGACAACGCCGCCTTGTCCGACAGCGCGGGCTGGCTTGCCACAGCCCATTTGAGTGGCTGTGCCGCTCCGGCCGTGGTTCTGATTTCACCGCCAGAGCGGGATCGTCTGGAACATCTGCGTGAAGCCGGCTACGCAGCCTATCTGATCCGCCCGGTGCGCATCGAATCGCTGGTTCAAGTCTTCTCCGGACTATTAGATGCAGAGTCGCCGGGCCATGCCTGGGATGTCAGCGCAGAACCGGTTCAAAATGGGTTCATGGCGAATCGCAATCCGGTGCCGAGCCGCCCCTTGAGACTGCTGGTCGCAGAAGACAACGATATCAACCGGCTTTTAAGCGAAGCCATGCTGCGCAAACTCGGTCATGTGCCGATTATGGTTGTCGACGGCGAAAAGGCTGTTGCCGAAGCAGCGACCGGATCCTTCGATGCAATCTTGATGGATTTGCATATGCCCGGCCTAGATGGCATCAGCGCAATCAAACAGATCCGGCTCGATGAGCATAAGACGGGCCGCCCGCAAGTCCCTGTTCTCATGGTAACAGCGGATGTCATGAAGGAGGCGCGCGATCGCGCTACTGAAGTCGGCGCTGCCGGATATCTGACCAAGCCGCTGTCTGTTGACGCCATCTCGGATGCCCTTGCCGAAATCAGCCGGATGAAAGCGACTGGCTGACAGCTCAAAAGCACCTATATGCCAATTGGATTCACAAGGTCCGCCTTGTGATATAGGCTGGTATTGAAAGACATGGGTCAAAACCCGATGTCATTCAGTTGTCGGAAAACTATGATCTACGGCATGACCAATCTATAGATTGCCGGAACACGAACGATATTCCGGCAAGAAAACCCGGTCGAGAACTCCCGCATCAAGGCGGCAGACGGGTTTCCAAATTGAAACGGCAAAGGGTGGACCGTCCAATATGCGCCAGAACCCATTTTCTCCCAGAAAACTGGTGCGGAAATTTACGCCTGCAGTGCGCCCGACCATAGCAATGCCGCGCAATGTTGTCAGGTTACCCGTAAAGACCGGCGAAACCCTTGGCCGAATTGGCTCTTTAGAGGTGCGCATGGCGCGCAACTTCAAGGAAGTCAAAAAAGCGCAGCGGCTGCGGTATGAAGTCTTCTATGAAGAAATGTCGGCCATTGCCGATGCGCAGGCTCTGGCAACCCGCAGGGATGCCGATCCCTTCGATGCCTATTGCGATCATCTTCTCGTCGTTGACCATGCCTCACTGAAGCGCAACAAACTCGGACGCCTGAAGCCGGAAATTGTCGGCACCTACCGGGTGCTGCGGCAGGAAATTGCGGATCAACATGGCGGATTCTATACGTCCGGTGAATATGACATCCAAGCCTTGATCGACGCCAATCCGGGCAAACGTTTCATGGAGCTTGGCCGGTCCTGTGTACTTAAGCCCTACCGGAACAAAAAAACGATCGAGCTGCTATGGCACGGACTCTGGTCTTATGTGCTGCGTCACAAGATCGACGTGATGCTCGGCTGTGCGTCGATTGAAGGGACCGATCTTGACGAAATCTCCGGCCAACTGTCTTTTCTCCATCACCATGCCCGAGCACCGGAAGAATGGCGGGTTCGGGCGGTCGAGGACCGGTTCGTGGACATGAACCGGCAACCTGCAAACGATATCAATCAAAAAGAAGCCTTGCGGGCTTTGCCGCCGCTGATCAAGGGCTACTTGCGCCTCGGGGCTTTCATTGGTGATGGCGCGGTCGTGGATCATCAATTCTGCACCACAGATGTCCTAATTGTCATGCCGGTTTCTGAACTGAACACTCGGTACGTCAACTACTACGGTGCCGACGCGAGCCGCTACGCCAGCTGAACACATACCGTGCGCTCGAATCGCTGATAATCCCTGCCAAAAACTGCAAGGCTTAACGCCCCCTTAAATTGCCGCATTCTAGGATCATGACCGGGGATATCTGGAGCTTTCCAGACACTTGGTTATGGGACGGTAATTGATGGCGCCACGGGCGAAACGCCAGGCACGGGTAGAGCCGACACTCGGCGCGGCCAGCAGCAGTCTGCTGGACCTGCGGCTGCGTCCGGACGACCGGCCCAGTGGCCCATCCGGCAAATCCCGGTCAAAGTCCAAATCCGGAACCAAGGCTAAACCGAAATCCAAATCCTCCGGATCTTCAAAGTCCAAAAAGCCGTCATCTGCCAAAGCCACCTCCCAGCGCGGCAAAGGTAAGGCGTCTGGCGGAAAATCCGGTGGACGCGGCGGCCGGTCCGGAGCCAAACGCCGGAGCCAGAAACGCAAATCCCGGTCGTCCTTTACACCGTTCCTCGGCCGGCTCATCAAGCGCGGCGTTTATTGGGGTGCTGTTCTCGGCATCTGGGCCACGATCGCCGTGGTCTGTGTAATCGGCTATTATGCCGCCTTCCTTCCGCCAACCTCGGAATGGCAGGTTCCAACCCGTCCGCCGAACATCAAGATCGTTGCCTCCAATGGCCAGCTGCTTGCCAACAGAGGCGATACCGGCGGTGAAGCTGTGCGGCTGGAACAACTGCCGCCGTATTTGCCGAATGCCGTCATTGCCATCGAAGATCGGCGGTTCCGGTCGCATTTCGGCATCGATCCCCTCGGTTTGACACGTGCGCTGGTAACCAACTTCACCACCGGACGGCTGGTCCAGGGCGGGTCCACCTTGACCCAGCAGCTGGCCAAGAACCTCTTCCTAGAGCCGGACCGGACGATCAAGCGGAAGATCCAGGAGCTGGTGCTCGCCTTTTGGCTGGAAGCTAAATACTCCAAGGATGAAATCCTGGAGATGTATATGAACCGGGTCTATCTCGGATCAGGTGCTTATGGTGTTGATGCTGCAGCCCGCCGCTATTACGGAAAATCCGCCCGGCTGATGACGATTGCCGAATCCGCGACAATTGCAGGCCTCTTGAAAGCACCATCGCGCTATTCCCCCGCGCGTAACCCGGATTTGGCTGAAGACAGGGCCCAGCTCGTTCTCGCAGCCATGCACGAAGAAGGTTACATCAGCGCCGAAGAAGCCAAGAACGCGCTCGCGGCCCCTGCAAAAGTCGTCCGCCGGCACACCACCGCCAGCGAAAACTATGCGGCCGATTGGGTTGTGGACGTGCTGCCGCATTTTGTCGGCTCAATCGAGGGCGACATCATTGTCGACACCACTATTGATCCGGCAATCCAAAGCGCTGCAGAAACCACGCTCCGCAATGCTTTGAAGGACTACCGCCAAACGTTCGGGGTTTCGCAGGGAGCGATTGTCACCATCGATACAGCCGGCGCCGTCAAAGCCATGGTCGGCGGGGCTGATTACTCCAAGAGCCAGTTCAACAGAGCCGTTTACGCCAAACGTCAGCCAGGATCTGCATTCAAACCGTTTGTCTATCTGGCTGCGCTGGAAAACGGCATGACCCCACAAACGGTGCGCCAGGATCAACCGATCACAATCGGCGGCTGGTCACCGAAAAACTATACCAAACAATACTATGGACCCGTGACCCTGACGCGCGCCTTGAGTCTGTCGCTCAACACTGTAGCCGCCCGGCTTGCCTATGAGGTTGGCGCCGGAAATGTGGCCTCCACGGCCAAACGGCTCGGTGTCAACTCAGATTTGAAGCGAAACCTATCGTTGTCGCTTGGAACATCAGAGGTCACACCACTGGAAATTGCCGCGGCCTATGTTCCATTTTCAAACGGCGGTTATGGTGTTCTGCCGCATATCATCCGGCGGATCAAAACCGTTGACGGTAAAACGCTGTATTCCCGGACCGGTGACGGACGCGGCCGCGTTGTCGAGCGGCGCGATGTCGGTAATATGAACCTGATGATGTCGGAAACGCTCCTGACCGGCACCGGGCGTAAAGCCAGACTGGAAAACGGTCGGCCCGCTGGCGGTAAAACCGGCACCAGTCAGGATTTCCGCGATGCCTGGTTCATTGGCTACACAGGCAACATGACCACCGCGGTTTGGTTCGGCAACGACGACAATTCGCCGACCAAAAAAGCTTCGGGCGGCAAATTGCCAGCCGTTGTCTGGAAAGAAGTCATGGACAAAGCGCACGCGAAACTGCCTGCCGCTGACCTCCCGGGCGTACCAAACGTGCCTGTCTCAGTGTCCGCGCCGAAACGTCCCGTTGCACCGCCGTCCAACACCGACGCAGAAAGTGGCCCCATTCCGCCAGCACCGCTTGGCGACAGCGGGGAACGAAGAGGTCCGCTGAACTTATTGCGCAACCTCTTCGGTGGTGGCGGTTAGAGCCTGGCGCTCTCGTTTTAGAGTTTTTCGTCGAAAAACACCTTAATGGTCTGGATGGCCGTTTGATGCGCGTCCGCCGCATATTTGAGCCAGTGCAAACGCCCGGTATCACCTGGAATACGGATCCCATCGCCCACATCCGGATTATCAAAGGCGTGGGTAGCACCAGGCAAAAGCGTCAAGTCGACTTCATGCTCGGTGTTTTCCGTTCCAGCCTTCAGCCTCTGGCAATCGGCCGCCGGGGTCCAGTCATCTTCTTCACCAATTAGTATTGAGACCGGACGGAAGAAGGTCCGTCCGGTAATGCAATACGGATAAAACGCCGCAACACTCTGGAATGTTTCTGGAAATCTTTCGCCAATACCGTTTTCACTGACAGCAGACAGTGCTGCGATGCCGCCATGGGACCAGCCGATCAAACCGATCCGGTCCGCATCGATGTCAGACTGTCTTGAAAGATACTGAAGTGCGCCATAAGCATCCAGCACACGGCCGGATGGAGATGCGGCTGCAATGCCACTGCCGCATTGGCGGACAATGCTGCGCGGGCGGAAACTGTCGACGATCAGCGCTGCAAACCCCGCATCATTTAGCTTATGCGCCCAATCGAAATGCGATTGCTGTATCCCGCTGCAGCCATGCATCAAGACGATGGCCGGATGCGGCCCTTGGCCAGACGGCAGCTTAAGATGGCCCCAAATCTGGTTCTCTGGCTCCGGTTTGGTGGTTTCACCGCCCGGCATTGCAGCAGCTGAAAAATGCACGACATCAAACCCGAAACCTGCCGATGCAGGCGCGGTTTGAAGGAAAAGGCCTGCAATAAGAGCAAAGCCAGCAGTTTTAATGATAGAAATGCGTTTCATGGGGGCTCCCAAACCTGCCCCCCAGCACGGTCTTTGGCGCGCCTCTCGCGCTTGGCAGATTTTACCAAATTGCGATCACTTGCTCAATCAAAGACGCAATTCCGGTTTATGCATCTTATAGGTGCAAATCCTTAAGCTTGGAGTATCACTCAGCAGTTGCTGTCCCGCTCTTCTGATCCTGATCACAGCCTCTCGCCAAGTAGTTGTTTTGTCCTTTGAACGGCTTTTTGGTGCGCCGCTCTATTGTATTGAAGCCAGTGTTTTTGCCCTGGGGCGCCTGGCACAAAAAAGCCCGATCCAAACATAGGATTGTCGAACCCATGAAACGCATCGGGATAAACTGTTAAATCCAACACATGCGAGTGGCTTTGAGTTTGTTTCTGTAAGTTCTCGCATGAGGCTGCTGAGGTCCAATCATCCGAAGCACCGATGATTACGGCCACCGGTTTCGTGAAACGCCGTGATGCAACACAGTGTGGATAGAGTGCGATCACTGTTTGAAATTCAGCAGGGAACGTCGCTCCGACACCATTGTCAGTAACGGCTGATAGCGCGGATATTCCGCCATGCGACCAGCCCATCAATCCGATACGGTCTGGATCGACGTCATTTTGCCCGCGCAGAAATTCCAGGGCACCATACGCATCTAATACACGTCCGGCTGGGGAAGCAGCCGTCGATCCGCCTCCACATTGTTGAATGAGACTGCGCGGCCGGAAACTATCAACGACCAGTGTTACATATCCATCCGCATTCAGCGTCTTGGCCCAGTCGAAATGCATCTGCTGAATGCCGCCGCATCCATGCATCAAAACGACGGCCGGGTGGGGACCTTTTCCTGCTGGACGTCCCAAATGTCCCCACAACGGATAGCCGTTACGGTCACCCTTTGTTTCTGAAGTCTTATTGACCTCTGCAGCAGGAAAATGAACAACGTCATAGTGTTCAAATGCAAATCCCTGCTGCTGTAAACCAACAAATGCAGCTACAAAAACTGCTAAGAAAAATAGATTTTTCACCCAAATCGAAAAACTCTTACGCAAAATTGTTCGCATATAATTTCCACCCTCAACACCTGTGACTATAGGTAAAGACCAGCGTATCAGTTGTAAAACGGCCAGTCGGCTGGCAACGGTTATAGACTTCCCGTGTGCCATGTACCGTCACTTGAAGCTGATCTTCCCGGACCGGACCTTCCACAAGATACTCCAAAGGTGTTCCGGGGCAGTATTTTGAGAATACCCGCGCGGTTCCTGAGTACCAATTTCCGTTTTTAATGCCGTTGAATAACAGTGTGCCCGGCTGAACACCCGCATTGGCTAGAACAGGTCTTGGAATTTCATAAGACAGCCAACGCTGATTTCCCTCCGCCTGCAGCCGCATAAGGGACCCATTATGGTTCCAGCAGCTGTCTGCGAGAGCGTCCGCCCCCGTGGCAAGCCCAACAGATAGAATTGCGCTGACAATCGCCGCATTTGCAGTGAACCGCATCTTTGCCTCCCAGCCATTTCCAGGATCAAGCGAACCACATATCCGGCAAAAAGCAACTGATTTTCAGCCGTAGCCGTGCAAGCGCAAACCGTGTTCTTTCAGCCAGACACGGGCCTCCGGCGTCTGCGGCGCAAGCTCTTCGCACAACCGCCAAAACCGGTCTGAGTGGTTCATTTCCTTCAAATGCGCCACCTCATGGGCGGCCACATAATCCAGGATGTCCGGTGGCGCCAGTATCAGGCGCCAGGAAAACGACAAACGGCCATTCGACGCGCAGGATCCCCAACGGCTTTTGGTGTCGCGAACACTGATCGCGGCGATTTTTTTGCCGATTTTGGCTGCATGTTCTTCCGCCCGGGCGGTCAGATCCGCTTTGGCTTCGCCCTTCAGCCAGGATGTGACTTTTCTTGGGATGTGGTCCTCGGCTCCGGGTACCAGAAGGGCGGGGGAACCGCAGTCCGCTTCACCTTTGGAAACAAGTCCGCGCAGCTTTCCGGTCGGCACAATCAGATGATCCTCACCGCGCAACGGCACAAAATCTCCCGGACTCAACGTGACTTGCTCCGGCCGGCCTTCAAGACGTTCGATCAGCCAACTAATGTGCTGGCGCGCAAAGCGCTCGGCCCGGGAAAGATCTCCCCCTTTTGGCACGGTCAATACCGGCCCGGAATGGTCAGCTGGAATGCGCAGCAAATACCGCTGTGCCCGTGCGTTAGCCCGCAGCCGGATCTTTACCGGCGTATCACCGGCATCAATTTCAATGTGGTCGGGCAAGGTGATTTTGCGGGCGCGCAATTTGGTTCCCATGGATGAAGAGCGAATCAGTTGCGGCTAGTTTATGCGAGAACACCGGCCGTTCAAAAGGACGAAAGCGGCGCCTTTGAAAGGCACCGCTCTCGGTCTGCCCGCCTGGGAGGAAGCGGGTCTGGGAGGATAGTTATCAGGCTGGATTTGCTTCTGCACCACCAGCCGGACGGCGGCGGTTGGCCATGAAGCGATCGAATTCTTCCTGATCACGCGCCCGGCGCAATTCGGTCATGAACTCATCGAACTCGGCGCGCATGGCGTCGATTTTCGCCCGTTCTTCTTCAAGACGTTTCAACTCACGCTCCCGGTACTCATCGAAAGCAAGATTGCCAGTCCGCCCATAAGAAGGTTTGTTCATTTGATCGAATGCTCCTTTCAGCGGGCTGCCCCGCCATTGATCTTTGGCATCGCGGGCCATGCCCTCGAACCGGTCACCCCACAAAATGTAGGCCAGCATGGCGAGGCCAAGCGGCCAGAATACCACAAACCCAAGCACCATCAGACCAACGGTCATCGGCGTCCAGGCGGGTTTAATCCTACAGCTTTTGGTCGTCGTCATAGTCCTATCCATTCAAGACATCCACGATTGAGACGTGGGGATTGATGGGCTGTCCTTCAAGGATTTGTGATCCAAATCACGTTGTGCGGTGCCGTCAAAACGAAAAAATCCCCGCTGTTGCCAGCGGGGATTCTTATGACCCCAACAAAAGATCTTTTTCTTTAGTCAGCTCACCGTTTCTGCAAGTGACTGCGCCTGAGCAATCCAGTTGTCCCGAGCCATACGGCCACGGAAATCCAATTTGGAATCAAGAGCTTCGATTTGCTCATCTGTCAACGACGCGATCTGCCAGTAATGAAAGATGCCGGCTTCGTTAAGCGCAGTTTCCAGCTTAGGTCCGACACCGCTGATCGCCTTCAGATCGTCTGCAACACCCTTCGGTTTTGCCAAAAGGATTTTTTCAAGCGACGCGCCGGCTGTTTTCGGCTTGGCGGAGGCCATTGTAGGATTGGCAGACGGTTTGGCCTTGGCAGGAGCCGATGGTGCTTCGTTGGCGCCTGCCCGGTTGGATTGAATAAAATCCATGACCCGTGGAGCAATCTCGGCTCGCCAGCGCGATCCGTTGAACACACCATAATGGCCGACATTCGGCTGCTCGTAGTGTGCCTTCATCTCATCAGACAGATTGACGCAAAGATCGTGCGCTGCCCGGGTCTGACCCCGGCCTGTGATATCGTCTTTTTCGCCCTCAACAGTCATCAACGCTGTCCGAGTGATCTTGGAACAGTCCACCAAACGGCCATTGTGCTGCATTTTGCCTTCCGGCAGGGAGTGGTCAATGAAAACCGTTTCGACCGTTTGCAGATAGAATTCCGCCGTCAGATCCATGACCGCCAGATATTCATCATAAAAATCACGGTGTTTTTCAGCGCTATCGCCGTCGCCTTCCACCAGATGCTGGAAGAAGTCCCGGTGTGCCGTCACATGACGGTCGAGATTCATGCCCATGAACCCGGAGAGCTGCAAAAATCCCGGATAAACATCCCGCATAAAGCCGGCGTGCGGGAATGGTACCTTCATGACAACGTTGTTCTTGAACCACTCTATGCCCTTGGATACGGCAAGATCATTCACCGCCGTCGGTTCGACCCGGGTGTCGATCGGCCCCCCCATCAAGGTCATGGTTGCTGGCACATAAGGATCTTCGCGATCCTCCATGACTGCAACAGCCGCCAAAACCGGAACGGACGGTTGGCAGACGCCCAAGACATGCGTGTCGGGCCCCAGGAAGTGCAACATCGAAATGATGTAGTCGATGTAGTCATCCAGATCGAACTTGCCTTCTTGGATTGGCACCATGCGGGCATCAATCCAATCTGTGATGAATACATCGGCATTCGGCATCAAGGCTTCGACCGTGCCGCGCAGAAGCGTGGCATAGTGGCCCGACATCGGCGCCACGATAAGGATCTTTGGATCGTTGCGGTGCGAAGTAACACCCCGCTCAAAGTGGATCAGATCGCAAAACGGACGGCCCCAAACAATGTTTTCCCTGACAGGAACACGGACACCACCGACGACGGTTTCATCCAAACCGAATTCCGGTTTTCCATAGCGCCGGGTGGTCCGCTCCAGAACTTCACAACCAGCTGCAATCGAGCGCCCGTAACTGGTGTGAGTCAGCGGATTCAGTGGGTTTTGGAAGTAGAGCCGGGTCATATCCGCCATTGCCCGCAGCGGTGCCATAGCGGCATGGTTCAGCTCATAAAGATGGTAAAACGGCAAAGGCGCATCTCCTTTGTTCACGCAGCCGCCGCCTGCCCCCTTATTGGCAAAACCTCAGCTGATTTGTTGCGGCCGGTTCTTCTTAACATCACCTATTGCATTGCAGCAGGATAGCCACAGTGGGCGCCTCCGGCAATAGTGCTATTTGGTAGGAGAGCGCAGAAATCTGCCAGTTTTCGCGTGAGTTGCGTGTTTAGCCGCCGAAATGACTGGTTACAGATGAAACAAGAACTGTATTTAAATCAAAGTGATAAATATAATTTAGCCGTTCAATTGTTTCGATCAAGCGGCCAAGTCCGCAACAACTGCATCCAAAACGAAAAAACCATCCCGTGTCGCACGCACACGGTTATCCCCGAGTTCCTCAACCATTCCATGATCGAGTAAGTCTTTCAGCCGCTTCGGATCAACGGATCTATGAGAGAAAGCCTCAAACCGTTTCAGGTCGATTCCCTCTGTAAGACGTAAGCCCATGAGCAAGAATTCGTCGCCCTGTTCCTCCTCGCTTAAGCCCGCAAACTCGATCATCCCGTGACCGTTCTGCTCGACTGCTTCCAGCCAAGTCTCCGGGTGACGCTCGATGGCGGTCGCCATCCGGTTGACACCCACTGTTAAGCGCCCATGGGCACCGGGACCGACACCGACATAATCACCGTAGCGCCAATAAACGAGGTTGTGGCGGCATTCCGCGCCTGGCCGGGCATGGTTTGAGACTTCATACGCGGGCAGTCCCTCCGCTTCCGTCACCTTCTGAGTCAGTTCATAAAACTGAGCGCCCAGTTCCGGGTCGGGCATCTTCAATTTGCCAGCGTGATAAAGATTGTAGAACGGCGTGCCTTCTTCGATCGTCAGCTGATAGAGCGACAGGTGATCGGCCGCCAGGCTGATGGCATCCTTCAATTCCGCTTCCCAACTGGCCAGCGTTTGATCTGGACGGGCGTAGATCAGATCAAATGACAGGCGCGGAAACGTCGACCGGGCAATCTCTATTGCCTTGCGGGCCGTATCCGCGTCATGCAAGCGGCCAAGGAGTTTCAAATCCGTATCGTGCAGAGACTGCACACCAAGCGAGACCCGGTTGACCCCAGCGGACCGGTAGCCTTTGAAGCGGTTGGCCTCGACCGACGTCGGATTGGCCTCCATGGAAATTTCCACGTGCTGGTCCAGTGACCAGCGATCGGAAATAGCAGTCAGGATCCGTTCGACCGTCGCCGGCTCCATTAAGGAGGGCGTACCGCCACCCAAAAACACTGACTGAACAGTTTTGCCCTGGGTCAGCTCTGCAAAATGGCTGAGCTCGCGCTCGAAAGCGGCCGCATAGCGGGCCTGATCCACTGGCTGATGGCGGACGTGAGAATTGAAATCACAATAGGGGCATTTGGCTGAGCAAAACGGCCAATGCACATAAATCCCAAATCCGCCCTCAGAAGCCGGGTTCGCCGCCACTTAAGTTTATCCTTTCAAACAAGCCTTAGAGAACATTTCAAACGCACGCGAGCGATGCGACAAAGCCGGTGTATCCGGCCCCCAGCCATGCTTTTCCTCAGAGGTCATTTCGCCAAAAGTGCGCTCATGCCCATCCGGCTGGAACACCGGATCATATCCGAAACCTTGAGTTCCGCGTGGCGGCCAGACGATTTGGCCGTCCACCTCTCCGCGGAAAAACTCTTTGTGGCCATCCGGCCAAGCAAGGCACAAAACCGCGACAAAGGATCCACGGCGCCGGTCCGGCGTTGTTGCCCCGGCAGACTGCAGCTTTTCCTCAACCGTGCGCATAGCCATCGCAAAATCTTTGTCCGGCCCAGCCCAGCGCGCCGAATAAATGCCCGGATCGCCGCCGAGTTCGGCGACACAAAAACCGCTGTCATCAGCAAGCGCCGGAAGGTTCGCCACCGTTGCTGCCGCAACGGCTTTGATTTCCGCATTGGCTTCAAAGGTCGTGCCGGTTTCCTCCGGCTCCGGCAATCCGAGATCACCGGCCGAGACCACCTCAAATCCATACGGTTCAAGCAACTCGTTGATTTCGCGAAGTTTGCCCTTGTTGTGACTAGCGACAACCAGCTTGCCAGGCTCCAGTTTGCGGTGGCTCATAACACTGTCATCCTCAGAGAATGCTCATCTTCTGCAAGTCAACCAGACGATTGATGCCTGCCTTGGCCAGACCGAGCAGTTGAGCGAACTCGTCTTCGGAGAACGGCTTGCCTTCCGCGGTGCCCTGAATTTCGACGATGCCGCCAGATCCGGTAATAACGAAATTGGCATCGGTTTCGGCGGTGCTGTCTTCATCATAGTCGAGATCGAGCACTGGTGTGTCCTGATAGATACCGCAGGAAATGGCCGCGATGTGATCCGTCAAAACATCGCCGGATACCATGTCCCGGGCCTTCATCCATTCGATGCAATCGCGCAAGGCTACCCAGGCACCGGTTATTGCGGCAGTCCGTGTGCCGCCATCGGCCTGGATGACGTCACAATCGACAGAAATCTGTACCTCGCCCAGTGCCTCCAAATCGACGACGGCGCGCAAGGATCGGCCAATCAGCCGCTGGATCTCTTGAGTCCGGCCAGACTGCTTGCCAGCACTTGCTTCCCGGCGCATGCGGCTGCCGGTTGCGCGTGGCAGCATGCCATATTCCGCCGTCACCCAACCTTTGTTCTGGCCGCGCAGCCAGGGCGGGACCCGCTCTTCAAGGCTGGCTGTGCACAAAACATGCGTGTCGCCGAATTTCACCAGGCAGGAGCCTTCAGCATGTTTGGATACGCCACGCTCAAGCGTGACAGCACGGAGTTCATCGGCAGCGCGTTTTGACGGACGCATGGCTCTCCCTTTCAACCTTTGAAATCGGCGAAGCAGCCAGCCCGCCTTATTTGTTAACGGCCTTGTAGACCTCATTTCCCGGCGGCGTAAAGGCCAAGCTTCACCTCTGGACCATTTTGCGCCTATATCTTGAAGAACAGGACTTTGGTTCGCCGGATCTCCCGGCCGCCGCGATGGAGACAAACACTTTGAGCCTCAGCGACCTCGACAGAAGATCCCGGGACATCTTCCGCTCGATCGTGGAAACCTATCTGGAGACCGGAGAACCCGTCGGCTCCCGCAATATCTCGCGCAATCCCAGCATTTCCTTGTCACCCGCCTCCATCCGCAATGTCATGTCGGACCTGGAGCACATGGGCCTTCTGCATTCACCGCATACCAGCGCCGGGCGTTTGCCGACCGAAATCGGTTTGAGATTTTTTGTCGACGCACTTCTGGAAGTTGGTGACCTCACCCAGGACGAGCGTCACCAGATCGATGTCCAGGTCAAAGCCTCCCAGCAGGCCAATTCAGCTGAACAGGTGCTGACCGAAGCCAGCCAGATGCTTTCGGGTCTTTCCATGGGGGCGGGTGTCGTTCTGACCCACAAGTCGGACATGCGGCTGAAACACATCGAATTCGTTCGCATCGAACCGTTGAAAGCGTTGGCCATCCTGGTCGGTGAAGATGGCACTGTCGAAAACCGTGTCGTAGACCTGCCGCCGGATTTGCCATCCTCCGCATTGGTCGAAGCGTCAAACTACCTCAACGCCAAAATTCAAGGCCGGACAATCGGTGAGATCCGGACCGAACTTGAAAAAGTGCGGGCCGCAGATCAAGCCGAGCTCAACCAGCTCAGCCAGAAGGTTATTGATGCCGGCCTGGCGGTTTGGAGTGGCGAGGACGGCATGAGCGATCCTGGAACCTTGATTGTCCGCGGCCGGTCCAACCTCCTGTCCGATCTGGAAGCGGCGGAAGATCTGGAACGGATCAAACTGCTCTTCGATGATCTGGAAAATAAAAGCGATCTGATCCAGCTTCTCGGACTTGCCGAACAAGGCGATGGTGTCCGGATCTTCATTGGCTCGGAAAACAATTTGTTCTCGCTTTCCGGTTCGTCTTTGGTGATCTCGCCCTACCGTGACAGCAATCAACGGATCGTCGGTGCGCTCGGTGTCATCGGCCCCACTCGGCTGAACTACGCCCGTGTCATTCCGATGGTCGATTACACCGCCCGCCTTGTGAGCAAGATTTTGGGCTAGGGCTTGAACAACCCCGCAACTCTCGCCCATTTAGTAATAAACTCCTCAAAACAGGCCTCACCATGCAGTCCTTATCGCCCGCCGAATTGGAACGTTATGCCCGCCATATTGTCCTTCAGGAGATTGGTGGCGCCGGTCAGCAGAAGCTAAAAGCGGCCAAAGTCCTGGTGATCGGTGCCGGCGGCCTTGGCGCGCCGGTCTTGCAATATCTGGCAGCAGCTGGGGTGGGCACGCTCGGTATTGTTGATGATGACACCGTGTCCCTTTCCAATCTACAGCGGCAGATCATCCACGACACCGGCCAGCTCGGCGAACCGAAAGTGGCAAGTGCGGCCGAAGCGATTGCCAAGCTCAACCCAAATGTCGAAGTGATGGTCTTCCCAACGCGGATCACCGGTCAAAACGCCATGGCGCTTGTCTCTGAATTTGATCTCGTGGTCGACGGCTCAGACAATTTTGACACGCGCTATCTCGTATCCGATGCCTGTTTTTTTGCCAAAAAACCCCTGGTGACGGCGGCGGTCGGCCAGTTTGACGGTTCGATCACGACCCTCAGGCCCTTTGAAACGAACGCGGACGGCGAACTTAACCCGACCTACCGTTGCTTGTTTCCAAAAAAACCGCGCGCGGGCCTCCTTCCAACCTGTGCGGAAGCCGGGGTGCTGGGTGCGCTCACGGGGATCCTGGGTACGATGCAGGCGATGGAAGTCTTGAAAGAACTGACCGGGACAGGCGAGGGGCTCACCGGCCGATTGATGATGTTCGACGCCAAAGCCTTCCGGATGGAAACCATCCGTTACAAACGCTCCCCGAAAAATCCGCTCAATGGTGACAATCCCAAAACCTGGGTCGAGCTGCTTGAACAAGGATAGGCACGCGTTGCGCTAAATTTGATCATTCCAAACACCCAGTTTTGACGCATAGTTCATCCTGAACTTCAAAAATCCGGATTCAAGAATATCATGCACCCAAGATTTGCCCCTTATCTCTTCGGCGCCATGCTGTCCGGATCGATGTCGTTCATTGTGTCCGGCATTGCCACCTTCCGCGCGATTGGTCCGCATCCTGAGTTTTTCAGTTTCTGGATTGAATCCTGGCTTTTTGCCTGGGCGGTCGCCTTTCCGGCGGTCCTGGTTTTGGCACCAATTGTCCGGAAAATTGTCGCCAAACTGGTCAAGGCGCCAGAAGAATAAGCGCCCCAGCCATCATCCTTTGACAAAGCCTTCCCCAGCGGCGATACCTCGAAGCCATGTCGGATATCAAAGTTAAAATCTGCGGTCTGTCGACCGAAGACACCATGGAAGCGGCGCTGGAGGCGGGAGCGGATATGGTCGGGCTGGTGTTTTTCCCAAAAAGCCCGCGCCATGTGAGCCTCATGGATGCTTGCAAGCTGGCCGATATGGCGCGAGGCAAGGCAGACATTGTCGCGCTGACCGTCAATATGGATTTGGACGGGCTATCGCGCATCAATGAGCTGGTGGCGCCGGACTATTTCCAGTTTCATGGAAGCGAAGCCCCGGAATCCCTGGCCGCAGCCAAAGTCATGCACGGAAAAAAAGTGATGAAAGCTATTTCGGTTGCCGGTAAATCGGATCTGGAACAAGCGCTTTACTACTCTATTGTTGCAGACAAGATCCTCTTTGATGCCAAACCGCCCAAGGGATCAGACATTCCCGGCGGCAACGGCGTTTCGTTTGACTGGACGATCCTGAAAGATCTTGACCTGAATAAGCCGTTCATGCTTTCGGGGGGATTGAATATGGACAATGTGGCGGACGCAATCCGTTTGAGCGGCGCCAAGGAAATCGACCTGTCGTCCGGCGTTGAACGCGAACGCGGTGTCAAGGATCCTGAATTGATCCGGTCGTTCCTGGCCAAAGTAAAAGATATTCAGGCGGAAGCGGGTAAGGAGTAAACGCGTGAACGATATGGCGAACAGCATCCGGACAGGTCCGGACGATCGTGGGCATTTCGGCATTTTCGGCGGCCGCTATGTGGCGGAAACCCTGATGCCGCTGATCCTGGATCTGGAAGCGCATTATAAAGCTGCCAAGAACGATCCGGAGTTTCATGCCGAAGTCGAAAAGCTGAACACGCATTATACGGGCCGCCCGTCGCCGCTCTATTTTGCCGAGCGGCTGACTGAAGAACTCGGCGGCGCGAAGATCTATTTCAAACGCGATGAGCTGAACCACACCGGATCCCACAAGATCAACAACTGCCTTGGCCAGATCCTTTTGGCCAAACGCATGGGTAAAACCCGGATCATCGCGGAAACCGGTGCAGGCCAGCATGGTGTGGCGACCGCCACCGTTTGTGCCCGCTTTGGATTGCCATGTGTTGTTTATATGGGTGCGACAGACGTTGAGCGGCAGAAGCCGAATGTCTTCCGCATGAAACTTTTGGGCGCCGAAATCGTTCCGGTAACCGCCGGTGCCGGCACCTTGAAAGACGCCATGAACGAGGCGCTGCGCGATTGGGTGACCAATGTCGACAACACCTACTATCTGATCGGCACGGCGGCAGGCCCGCACCCATATCCGGAGCTGGTGCGCGACTTCCAGTCGGTGATCGGCAAGGAGTTGCGCGACCAGATTTTGGAAGCTGAAGGCCGTTTGCCGGACGCACTCGTCGCCGCTGTTGGCGGCGGATCCAATGCGATTGGCCTGTTCCATCCGTTCCTCGACGACAAAGACGTGAAAATTGTCGGCGTCGAAGCAGGTGGACGTGGCCTGACCGGTGAAGAGCACTGCGCTTCTCTCAACGCAGGGAAGCCGGGGGTTCTTCACGGCAACCGCACCTATCTGATGCAGGATGACGACGGCCAGATCCTGGAAGGCCATTCGATTTCAGCCGGTCTCGACTACCCGGGTATTGGACCGGAGCATTCCTGGCTGAAGGAAATCGGCCGGGCGGATTATGTACCGATCATGGATGACGAGGCGCTGGAAGCCTTCCAGATGCTGACCCGGGTTGAGGGTATCATTCCGGCATTGGAACCAGCCCACGCCCTCGCTCAGGTGGCCAAAATGGCGCCGCAGATGGACAAGGATCAGATCATTGTCATGAATCTCTGCGGCCGCGGCGACAAGGACGTCTTTGCCGTTGGTGAAATGCTGGGCTTCGATCTCTGATCTAAATAGACTTACGAAATGATGGGCTGGGCACGTCAGTGCCTGGCCCTATTTTTTTTGCGCAGCAAATGCTTCTTCCAATAGCAATTGCCGGCCACGGGCATCCAGGTTTTGCATGTCCGTTTGCCGTACTGGGAAATGAGATCCCGCGAATGGCGTCTGTTTCAGACTTTTCACATGACGCCAGAGTTTTTCAGACAGTGGTTCCGGTGCAGGTTCGAACAGGGAATGGGCCATTTTCAGCTCCTTTTTCCGTTTGGCTCTTCACTCAACATAGGCGCACATAGTGCGCATTTCCAGATCAAATATCGAAATGAAGACCTGATCGGTGTTGAATGCATTTCTACGGGGCAGCTTTGCCCGAGTTCAGCAGCCACAGCATTGCTGCAATGCAAAAACAGCACTCGTGTCCATATCAGGGAAGATTATATTGAGCTCAAATAGGCAGGAGCCATGCCTACTTTGAAAGGATCTTCCAATGGCACTCCGTTCAGTTTCGCATTTTCTACATCAGGTCGGTCAGGCCCAACGTATGTCAGCTGATTATGATCGCTTACGCCAAATGAGCCCGGAATGCCTGTCGCGTATGGGTGTGGAGCGCAACGATATCGCAACCCATCTCTACAACAAGTACTTCGGCAACCGCTGATCCGATAGGACTGCGCGAAACGCCCGAAATTGCCGCGACGTCGACAATATGCAGCTTCTGAAAGCCATATCGGCAGTTCTTTGATTGACATCCCCTTGCCCGCTCCCCTACATCGCTTGGATGTTTTGCAGACGGACCCGTCTGCTGTATGGGCAAGAGGACAGCTGAATGACGGAAACGCGTATCGATCGCCGGTTTAAAGCCTGTGCCGAAGCGGGCCGCCCCGCATTGGTCACCTTTATTACAGCTGGCGACCCGGACCTTGAGACGTCACAAGCGATCTTGAATGCCCTCCCGGCCGCCGGTGCCGATGTGATAGAACTGGGCATGCCGTTCTCCGACCCAATGGCTGAAGGTATTCCGATCCAGCTCGCCAACCAGCGTGCGCTCGCCGCCGGGCACACAATGGATAAAACGCTGGACATGGTCCGCGCGTTTCGTAAACAAGATCAAGACACGCCGATCATTCTGATGGGCTACTACAATCCGATCTATGTTCGTGATCCGGTGAAATTCGTTCAGGTCGCCAAGGACGCCGGTGTTGACGGCTTCATTATTGTCGACGTGCCTGCTGAAGCGGATGACGAGTTCTGCATTCCAGCTCTGGACGCCGGACTGAACTTCATTCGTCTGGCAACCCCCACCACCGATGACAAGCGCCTGCCGGCCGTTCTGGCCAATACCTCCGGTTTCGTCTATTACGTCTCCGTGACCGGTATTACGGGCGCAAAAATCGCTGATACGGGCCGCGTTACGGCCGCTGTCAACCGGATTAAGGGTCATACGGATCTGCCGGTTGCGGTCGGATTTGGCGTCAAAACCGCAGAACAGGCTGCAGACATCGGCAAGGACGCGGACGGCGTCGTGGTCGGTTCTGTTCTTGTAAATGCAGTCAAGGACAGCCTGGATGCTAACGGAAAGGCAACGGACCGGACCGTAAAAGCGGTCGCCGATGTGGTTGCTGACCTGGCTTCTGGGTGTGCGCGGGCCCGCGCGGCCTAAAGCTAGATCAGCGGCTTTTCAGGTTGAATCGCTTGAACAGCCAAAAGCTGATCGATTTTAAGGTGGTAGAGCATCTTGTCTGCGTTCGCCTGAACACAGGATGCTCTAGGCCTTAAAAATGTACCTTTTCCAGCGGACACAGTCCGTTGTTGTGTAACTTTAGTAGACGGACGCGTTTGACGTGAACTGGATCAACTCAATTGTGCGCCCCAAGATCAGTGGTCTTTGGAAGAAGCGCGAAGTTCCGGAAAACCTCTGGATCAAATGCCCTGAAACGGGCGAAATGGTGTTTCACCGGGATCTCGAGGCCAATCTTTGGGTCATTCCAAGTTCTGGCCACCATATGCGTATGCCGGCACGCAAACGGTTGGACTCCTTCTTTGATGAAGGCAACTACACGCGCCTCGAAACACCGGATGTTACCGCCGATCCGCTCAAGTTCCGCGACAGCAAACGCTATACCGACCGGTTGAAGGATGCCCGTTCCAAAACCGGCGAAGAAGAAGCCATTCATGTAGCGCAAGGCAAAGTCAACGGTATGGACCTGACCGTTGCCATTCAGGATTTCGCCTTTGTCGGTGGATCTTTGGGCATGGCCGTTGGCGAAGCCATCCTTTCCGGAATGATGAAGGCGGTTGAAGACAAAACACCTTTTGTGATGTTCGCAGCTTCCGGCGGTGCGCGCATGCAGGAGGGGATCTTGTCGTTGATGCAGATGCCGCGCACCACAGCTGGTATCCAGATGTTGCGCGAAGCCGGCCTGCCATACATCGTGGTTCTGACCAACCCGACAACCGGGGGTGTCTCAGCATCTTATGCGATGCTCGGTGATGTGCACATTGCAGAGCCGGGCGCCATGATCGGTTTTGCCGGCCGCCGCGTCATTGAACAGACCGTGCGGGAAAAGCTGCCGGACGACTTCCAGACCGCTGAGTACCTACTTGATCATGGCATGGTCGACATGGTTGTGCCGCGTCAAGAAATGAAAGACACGATTTCCCGGGTTTGCGGTATCTTGATGAAACGCGAAGTCGAATTGCCAACAGTGGCGTTGGAAGCCCCGAAGGCTGAAAACAACAACGTGGAAGAGCCGACGCAGGACACCCAAGAACCGGAAAAACAGCCTGAAGTCGCTGAATAAGTGTAAGAATCTGACTGGCTGATGTCGCTTTTCAGCCATGGTCAGTCAGATCCGGGTGCTTTTTCGATTTCGCCTGCTGCTATGTCCTGCAGATGGCAAATAGCTAAAGCACGAAGTACAGGACCCTGCGGAGGGCCCCTTGGATCAAATCACAAGAATACTCGACCGGCTGCTAGCGCTGCATCCCAAAGAGATTGATCTCTCCCTGGGACGTATGCACCGCTTGCTCGACGCGCTCGGCTCGCCCGAAAAACGCCTACCACCGGTCATTCATATCGCCGGTACCAATGGTAAAGGCTCGGTGACGGCAACGTTGCGCGCCATTCTGGAAGCCTCCGGAAAACGCTGTCATGTCTATACGTCCCCGCATCTGGTCTCTTTCAACGAGCGGATCCGCCTGGGAACAGACGGAAAATACGTTTCTGATCCAGTGCTCTTTGATGCCTTGCAACGCTGCGAAGAAGCCAACGGCGGCGAAGAAATCACCTTTTTTGAGATCACAACGGCAGCGGCATTGTTGCTCTTTGCCGAACATCCGGCCGATGTCGTCCTTCTGGAAGTTGGCCTGGGCGGACGCTTAGACGCCACTAATGTCATCAATGAGCCGTTGGTGTCGGTGATCACGCCTGTCTCCATGGATCATGAGAAATTCCTCGGTGACGATCTCACCGTGATTGCAGCCGAAAAAGCAGGCATCATCAAACCGGGGGTTCCGGTGGTATCCGCTGAACAGGATCCGGACGTGCTCAAGGTGATCGAACGCCAGGCCGCGAGAAACAAAACCCGTGTCGATGTCTTTGGTCAGGACTTTGTTTCCCAGCTGGACCAAGGACGGATGACCTTTCAAGACGAAGACGGATTGCTGGATTTGCCGCAACCGGTTCTTGGCGGAAGCCACCAGTTCGCCAATGCTGCTCTGGCGATGGCCGCACTCAAAACAACGGGGTTGCTGCCAGACGAAGATGTCATCAGCACTGGGCTTAAATCCGTCAATTGGCCTGGTAGACTGCAGCCGCTTACGCACGGTCCGCTCGTCGATATGTGCCCGGAAGGGTCGGAAGTCTGGCTCGACGGCGGGCACAATCCCGGTGCTGGTGTTTCTATCGCCCAATTTATGGGCGAACAGGAAGAACGAGCTCCCCGGCCGCTGTATCTGATTGCCGGAATGCTCACGACAAAAGATCCTAGCGGGTTTTTCCGTCCGTTCGATGGGCTGGTCCGCCATGTAGGTACGGTGCCGATTGCGACCACCAACACGGCCCGTTCTCCCGAAGAATTGGCGGACCTGGCACGCTGTGCTGGCCTTGAAGCCACGCCGTTTCCCTCCCTAGACGCAGCCATAGCCGATGTGGCAGCTTGTGCCGCAGACGATGGCGAAGCCCCGCGGATACTGATTTGCGGCTCGCTTTATCTTGCCGGTGAGGCCCTTGCCCGGAACAATATGGCACCGGACTAAGCCTCACCCTCCGGTATATGGTGGAGGTTTTAGTATGCTTTTGTCCGGTCCGGCGCTCAAACGGGTCGCTGCAGGTTTGATGTTTGTAGGTTTTTTGACCGGACCTGCTCTTAGTCTGTCTGATCAATATGAAACGGCGCCAGAACAGGCTCCAGCTACGCTCCTTAACGGTAAAGACTTTGGCCCCGGCTATGCCATTCTTCCGCCGGTTCGCAGCAACGGCTTTTTCTATGCCTATCAGCTCCAAGCCAGCCAAGGTGTCGAAACGGTTCAAGGAACCGGACTTCTCAACCTGCGGCTATCGGAAATCAAAGCCTATGTCGCTTTGGAAAGCCTAAAAAAAGATACGAGCTTTCTCGAAGGCCTGAAACAATCGGCGCAAAAACCAGTCGATTTTGTTGAGAGCACCATTAGCGACCCGGTCGGCACAGCAAAAAACACCGTGTCAGGCGTCGGGCGCGTATTCGGCCGGCTCGGCAAGGGGGTGGAAGCCGCTGTGACCGGACAAGGCGGGTCTGCGACAGACATTGCAAAGTCTATCACCGGGCAGGCAAAAGCACGGCGCGAGTTGGCGGTTGAACTGGGGGTGGACCCTTATACCTTCGACAAGCTTCTGTCGGCCAAGCTCGATGAAACCGCCAGTGTGACCGCGGCAGGCAGCTGGACCGTGACTGCGATCACGGCGCTGATCCCCGGAGGGGTGTTTGTAAATGCGACCCGGACGGCTGATGATTTTCGGAATGTGATCGTCGACAGCACCGAAAATGAACTGCGCGAGCGGACAGCGGAGACTTTCCGCTCTGCTGGGATCTCTGAAACCAATATCCTGAAGATCGAAGCCAACCCACACTATACAGCGTCTGAAAAAGCTGCGATCGCCTATCAGCTGGCCGCAATGCCCGGTGTTCAAAACTTGGATCTGATTGCCGAAGACGTTGCAAAAGCGGCAGAGCGCAGTCCGGCCTATTTCCAACTACGCCGCGTCGTGCTTCTCGAAAACTACAACAGAACCATCTCCGGACTGGGCCAAATCCGTGACGTCGCCGGACTTTCAGTCGCTATCCGGCGCGACGGCATGGCGGCAATCGTGATGCCCTACGACATCGTTGCCTGGACACAAACAACGGCAATGACGTTTTCAAGCCTGCAGGAAGGGCTCAACCAGCTCCCCTTTCCGCCAACCGGTGTTGACTTGCTGATCACCGGAGATCTCACCCAAATGGCCGCGGAGCGCCTGACTGCCTATGGATGGCAGATCACTGGCAACTTTCCGATGCCGGACGGCCCGGTGCATTAGGCTGTTTTGCGTTATTACTTAGCCTCCCCGGCCTTGAGCCGGGGAAATCGCAGATTTGGCGAACTGCGCTCAGACCAAGATTTCTGATCGGACTTTAAGGGTCATCCCCGCCCCCGAGCGGGGATCTACTCGCGATCCCACTTGCCGCAGGTTATGCGTATTTGCGCAAAAGCTCTGCAAACGAGTGGATCCCCGGTCTCTGCTTCGCGACGCCAGGGATGACTGTCGCGAGTATGGTTACAATCCATCTCTTTCGGCACTCGTATGTATCACGAACTCCATTCGCCTCTCGCGCCGCAGTCTTCAACCATGACGGCCAACAAAGTTGTTTCAAACACACTCCAGAACCGGTCCGGAAAGGCCGGTTTCCCAGCCCAAAATGGCGCGTTTGCGGGTGAGGCCCCAGTGATAACCGCCAAGCTTTCCGCCTTTGGCGAGCACCCGGTGGCAGGGCACCACAAAGGAAATCGGATTACGCCCGACCGCAGATCCGACCGCCCGGGAGGCCTTCGGACTTCCAAGGCAAGCGGCAATATCGGAATAGGTGGTCGCTTTGCCCATCGGGATCTTTAAAAGCGTTTGCCAGACCCGGATCTCAAAGTCGGTGCCAATCATAACGATGTTCAGCGGCTGATCTTCCTGCCATTTCTCCGGATCAAACACACGGCCCGCATATTTGGCTGTTTCTTCTTGGTCTTTATGAAACGCGGCTGCCGGCCAGCGTTCACACATATCAGCAAGTGCGGTGCCTTCTTCGCCCGGATCGGCAAATCCCAACCCTGCCAAGCCCTTGTCTGTTGCCATGATCAGGACCTGACCGAACGGGGAGGGATGAAATCCATAGGCAATCTTCAACCCGGCACCCCGGTTTCTATAATCGCCGGGCGTCATGGCTTCATGGGTTACAAACAGATCATGCAGCCTGGAGGACCCAGACAAACCGACTTCGTAAGAGGCATCAAGCACGCTGGCGGTATCGCGCAACAACGCCTTCGCATGATCCAACGTGATCGCCTGCAAGAATTGCTTGGGGGTGAGCCCAGCCCAGCGTGCAAAAACCCGCTGCAGCTGGATCGGTTGCAATCCAGCTTCCTTGGCCAGCAACTCCAGCGTCGGCTGGTCCCGCCAATCCTCGGTGATCCGCTTCAAGGTCTGCCGGACGACCGCATAATTTTCCGCTGCTTCCTCACCAACTGAAATCGGCTGCGGATCTGAAGTGAACTGGGAAAGATCGAGTGCTTTGGTCATTGAAGAACCGTCTGTTTCTAAATCTGGTGCCACTATACTCTGCGCTAAACGCGGCAGCGACCCGATTTGCGAGGCAGATTACCCCAGCACATCCTTAAAAAGGTCTGCAGAGACGGCTGGTCCTTTCCGGGTGCTCAACAGTATGTTTGTTTCCGACCCTGAAATACCGTCTATCAACCGGATGCGGTGAAGGGCATCGTCAAAGGCCGCCAAGTCCCGCGTCGCAATTTCCAGGATCAAGTCCCACTTGCCGTTGGTGGAGTGGATCGCCCTGACTTCCGTCATGGCGCCCAGCGCCCTGGACACCGGATCGGTGTTCTGACCATCCACCTCGACCAGCGTAATCGCGCGGATCGGCAGGTCGCGCCAATCATCACGCAAAACCGCCGTGAACCCCAAGATCTCTCCATTGTCGGTGAGCTTCTCCATTCGGGACCGAACCGTTGCCCGCGAGACTTTGAGATCGCTTGCCAAATCGGACACGGACCGGCGGCCATCATGGCGTAAGAGCGAGATGAGACGGGTATCAAGATCATCCATTTTATCAATCCGGGAAACATGACTTATCAAATTGATAATTCTGACCGCACTTTTGATCAAGTGACTGGATTTACTCCGCCGCGTCAAATTCGCACAGTCCCCGCAATAAAACCTGGCGCAAAGGCACGCGGATCGTGGAGCAAAAGAATATCGTACTGGTCGGAGCACCGATTGAGGAAGGCGCAGGCCGGCGCGGCTGCGTGATGGGCCCTGACGCCTACCGAACCGCCGGCCTTGCCGATACGCTGGAAGCGCTCGGCCACTTGGTGACTGACGCAGGCAATCTCTGGCCTGAGAATGCCGAGGACGCCACACCGCCGAACGGTACAGTCAAAAACTTTGAAGCCTATGCCGGCTGGACCCGAGCGCTTTATAGGAAAGCCGCGGATCTGGGTTCTGGCGACAGTTTTCCGATCTATATGGGCGGCGATCATGCGATGGCTGCCGGTACCGTTGCCGGACACGCCAAATCGGCCGCCGAAAACGGTCGGCCTCTATTTGTACTCTGGCTCGATGCCCATTCTGATTTTCATACCCTCGACAGCACTGGAAGCGGAAATTTGCACGGCACGCCTCTCGCATTTGCCTGCGGATTGCCCGGGTTTGATGCACTTTTAGGGGCACCTTTACAGTATCCGGTGGCGCCAGAGCGGGTGGAAATCATGGGGGTGCGCTCCATCGATGACGCGGAGCGGGAGTTTCTTTTGAAACACGGCGCCGGTGTCTCGGACATGCGCCAGATCGATGAAGACGGGATCGGCGCCCTTCTTGAACCGTTTCTGGAGCGTGTGCGCACCGTCAATGGCCTTTTGCATGTCAGCCTGGACGTCGATTTCCTGGATCCTGACATCGCACCCGCTGTCGGCACTACCGTGCCGGGAGGCGCAACCTTCCGCGAAGCCCATCTTGTCATGGAAATGCTGCATGACAGCGGCCTCGTGACGTCGCTCGACCTGGTTGAGCTCAACCCGTTTTTGGATGAACGCGGCAAGACCGCTCGCCTGATGGTGGATCTCGCCGGCAGCCTCTTTGGCCGCCGCGTCTTCGACCGTCCGACACGTAGCTATTAAAGGGAATACCATGGCTGAGATCCGTCACAACCCGAACCCGTCCGACTTGGCATTTGTGCCCTTTGTCAGTGTCGACCACATGATGGCCAATGTCCGCGCTATCGGTCCGGAAACCTTCATGCGCGGCATCGCGGATTACATCGAACAGGATTTCCGCCGCTGGGAGAGTTTCGACAAGAAGCCGCGCATTCCGGCGCATGCACCGCAGGGTGTGATCGAGTTGATGCCGGCCAGTGATGATGAGTATTTCGGTTTTAAATATGTGAATGGGCATCCGGCTAACACCCGCACCGGTATGCAGACCGTCACCGGGTTTGGCGTCTTGTCTGAAATGTCGACCGGATATCCTGTTCTGTTTACAGAAATGACTATTCTGACTGCCCTGCGGACAGCAGCGAATTCGGCGTTGGCGGCCAAATACTTGGCACCGAAGGGATCAAAGACCATGGCCATCATCGGCAATGGCGCCCAATCTGATTTCCAGTGCCTGGCGTTCAAAGACATGCTCGGCATTACCGAAATCCGCGCCTATGACATCGAACCGGCTGCAAGCCTACGCCTTGCACGCAACCTGGCAAACTCCGGTTTGAACGTCACCATCTGCAAAACACCGGAAGACGCCATTGAAGGTGCAGAGATCATCACAACAGTGACTGCCGATAAACGGTACGCCACGATCCTGACCGACAACATGGTCGGCGCTGGCGTCCACATCAACGCGATCGGCGGCGATTGTCCGGGCAAGACGGAACTTCACAAAGATATTTTGCTGCGGTCGGATATCTTTGTCGAATTGACCGAACAGACCCGCGAAGAGGGTGAACTTCAGCAGCTCGATCCGGATCATCCAGTCACCGAGCTCTGGCAAGTCTATGCCGGCAAGGCCGAAGGCCGGACATCGGACAATCAGATCACGCTATTCGACAGCGTTGGTTTTGCGATCGAAGATTTCGCGGCCCTGCGCTATGTGCATGATCTTTTGCCGAGCATGGGCCATTACGAAAAACTCGATCTGCTGGCCGACCCGGATGATCCGCGCGATCTCTTTGGTATGGTGCTGCGGTCTGGCGCGACCAACGGTGATCAAGCCGCTGCTGGCTAAATCGAAAAAATTCTGCCACCGCATCTGCGGTGGCTTTTTTGTGATCTAAAGGCCCAGGGATTTAACGGCACCTCAACCAAAGTGAAAACTCAATTCAACTGGGGACCGCCTTTGCCGTCATAAACGCCGTTCGCCAGATCTTTCTGCATGGCATCGAAGCGGCCGCTTTCTTTCAGCTTCTTAAATCCTGCATTGAATTTTTCGATAAAATACTCTGCCTTGTCGCATTGTTTCGATACGATTAGGTGCAGGGTAGATTTTTCGAATTCCTTGGGATGGTACGTAATTGAGCCGGCTTCGTCTGGCGACAACGAAGCCCGAATTTGCGCCAGTCCGACAGTCAAATCATTTGGAAAGACATCTATTCGGTTCGCGGCCAATTTCCTGAAATTCGTTTCATCGTCCGCTACCCATTCAACATTGAGCTCATAGTTCTCAATACGGCTCATGAAATCGGTGCCGTAATCGTATTCCAGTGTTGTCCCAACCACGAGACCATAGAGATCGTCGAAGGTTTGCCATTTGAACGGCCTATCCTTGCGATGGAAAAACACAAAAGAGGTTTCACTGACCGCGTCTCCCAGAAGAAAACTCTCCAGCGTTTCTTGTGCAGGCCACCACGTTGCTGACGCATGCCAACTCTGACAGGTTTTGGCGATTTGATATGAGCGTTTCCAGGGAAAGAAGCCCCACTCAACATCAATTCCTTCCATTCTGAAGGCTTCGGCAACAATGTGCGAGTTCACCCCGAACTGATAACTGTGTTCCGACATAAACGGCTGCCACTCGCCGTTGGTTATCCGGATCGTTTCGGCGGAAAGTGGGGAACGCTGTACCTCCGCCGCACTTAGCAGCAACAGAGCGAAAACAACTCCCACCGTCCGCCGTACACAGCCTGTAACGTATCTAAGACTGGAATTGTCAAATGCCTTCATTTTCTGTCGGCCATACATATAGAACTCCAGCCTCTTCAGCGGGAAACTACGTAAGTAGCGCTTCCTGTGAATAGGACAACTTGCATTCGTACATACCAATGACTGCGATACTTAATTTCTTTAGTTCGTCCAGATGGACTCCTGACGGTCATATTTGCCGTTGGCCAAGTCTTTCATAATTTGATCAAAGCGCCCGCTTTCTTTTAGTTTTGCTAAGCCGGAATTGAACTTATCGACAAAGTGATCCGCGTTTTCGCATTTCTTTGAAACAATTAGGTGCAGCGTGCTGGCTTCGAATTCTTTTGGGTGATGCGTGATTTTTGCAGCATCTGCCGGGTCAAGTGCAGCCCTGATCTGCGCATAGCCGACCGTCGGATCATTTGGGAAAACGTCTATCCGACCAGCGGCCAGCTTTTTGTAACTGGTTTCATCTTCTGCAGCGGAATCTGCTTTTACCCTTTTGTCGTCCAAAAGGGCCGTAAGGTCGGCTCCGTAATCATAACCAAGCGTGACGCCAACCTTAAGCCCGGCAAGATCGTTAAAGTCGGCCCAGTCAAACTGCTTGCCTTTTTGATAAAAAAGGACAAAGGACGTTTCACTGATGGCATCTCCGAGATGGAAACTCTCCTTGGTTTCTTCTGTAGGCCACCAGGTCGCGGAAGCGTGCCAATCGTTGCAGGACTTGGTTGATTCAAAGGCCCGTTTCCAAGGAAAGAAGCCCCATTCAACAGTGATACCTTCTGCCTTAAAAGCCTCCGAGATGACGTGAGAGTTTGCCCCATATTGGAAACTGTATTCGGACATGAATGGCTGCCATTCGCCGTTCGTTATCCGAATTGTGTCCGCTGCGTCCGCCGAGCCGGTAAACGATGCAAGAAGACCCCCAGCAGCAATCGAAACCGCCAGTTTTGACGAAATGGTTTTGATCAACGTGCGTTGCGGAGCCGTTTTGACATAGTTCATTATTACTTCTCCCTGCTTTCCTTGAATTTGTAACCGCGTCCCGCACAGGCACTATTTGGCCATGCCAGCCGGAAGGGTGTCCGGCGGGCTGATGCTTGCGGAAAGGATAAATTCTTGGAAACAAATGGTTACGCCATGAAGCTGAAGATTCAGCCCTACGTGACGCTACGTAATCATTATCTACAGGGATATGTAAAATACGTTAAACCAATCGTAGACTCAGAGGCACTAAATCGAATTTTCGATTTCCTGAACTACGGCTTCCGCAGCTGCTTTCGGGTCATCGGCCTGCGTAATTGGACGGCCAATGACCAGATAATCACTGCCGGCCTTGATCGCATCAGCAGGCGTCATCACCCTGCGCTGATCACCGGCGGCGCTGCCGGCCGGACGGATTCCCGGTGTGACGATAACCAATTCATCACCAAGGATCTTGCGCATGTTTTTCGATTCCGTTGGTGCGCAGACAATGCCGCCCATGCCCGCAAGCTTGGCATCCTTTGCTCTGTCTTCGACGACACTTGCAATCGGACCTTTGTAGCCCGCGGCAACCAGATCGGCCTCATCCATGGAGGTCAGGACGGTCACTCCGAGGATGCAGAGATCCGGATTGCCTTCTTCCGCCAAGCCCTTCAAAGCTGCACGCATGGTTTTTGGATAGGCGTGGACCGTCATGAAGGTCATGCCCATCTTGGCTACGTTGCGCACCGCTTTGGTAATGGTGTTGTCGATGTCGTGTAGTTTGACGTCCAGAAAAATTTTATGGCCGCTTTCGGCAAGCTCGCGTGCGAACTCCAGCCCGCCTGCAAATTGAAGCTCCATACCGATCTTGTAAACACCGACTGTGCCTTCGGTTTTCTTGACCAAATCTTCCGCTTCGCAGACGGTTGGAACATCCACCGGCAACATCAGACGGTCGAGGGCAGATTTCGGGGCAAAGCGGCTGGTCGGCATGTCTATCTCCTGGCTACGGAATTGCCCGTTCCTATCACCAAGTCCCAGGCGGAACTACCGAATAAACGGAACGCCCCCGTGAGCTGTCTTCACGGATAGGCTGCTCGATATCCGATCAAAAGCTGGTCAGTCAAAGGAATATCGCGGCGTCGAAGCTTGGCTATTTTCTTAAAAGGTTCAGCCTGCTACAACAGCGCCGCCGGACAGCTTTGACGGCTCAAGAGGAGACTGCCTTTCATGCGCACAGCGAGCGTATCGCGCGATACCAAGGAAACCAAAATTTCGGTCGATATCAATCTGGACGGAACGGGCGCTTATGACGTTCAAACCGGTGTCGGATTTTTCGATCATATGCTGGAGCAACTTGCGCGACATTCGCTGATTGATATCAAAGTGCGCGCAGATGGGGACACGCATATCGATTTCCACCATACGGTGGAAGATACCGGTATTGCTCTTGGCCAGGCCTTGTCTCAGGCGCTGGGAGACATGGCCGGAATTACCCGTTATGCCGACACGCACCTTGCCATGGACGAAGCTCTGACCCGCTGCGCTCTCGATGTGTCTGGACGGGCGTTTCTGGTCTGGGACGTGACCTTTGACCGGGACAAGGTCGGCGACTTCGATACCGAGCTGTTTCAGGAGTTTTTCCAGGCGTTCGCCATGAATGCCGGGATTACCCTTCATATCGCCAATCTTTATGGGTCCAATTGCCACCATATTGCCGAAACCTGCTTCAAGGCCGTTGCCCGGTCCCTGCGCAAAGCGGTCGAGATCGACCCGCGTCAGGCTGACCGCGTGCCGACGACCAAAGGCCAACTGGGCGGCTAACGCCCGTATTCCAAGGAACGGACCGGCCCATGACCAGCTATGTTGTGATGGCTCCGCCCGAATTTGAAACCCTGGGCGGCGATCCGGAAATCACCGGTGACCTGCAATTCGTGCCGGACAGGTTTTCGGCGCTTGCCTTCCTGTTCTCAATTCCCTGGATGCTGGTCCATCGTATGTGGCTGGTGTTGCTTGGTTATCTTACCATCACACTGGTTATTGAAGCCACGGCCCTGTCGCTGGGCGGACCAGCTGCCGGCATAGCAGCCCTTGCTATTGCTTTTCTATTTGGCTTTGAAGCCCAGACGCTGCGCTGCTGGTCTTTGCAGCGCAAGGGCTGGCACATGCTGGGCGTTGCAGAAGGTGTGGCCAAAGAAGAGGCCGAACTCCGCTTTTTCCGCAATCGTGCGGACTTTGAACAAAATCCCATCAAGAGTGACCGGCAGAGCTCCCGGCCCGCCGCTGAACCGATTGTCCCAAGGATCGGCAGCGAGCAGGTCGTCGGCCTGACCCTTGGTCCGGAGACCCGTCAATGACAATTGCGATCATCGATTACGGCTCGGGCAATCTGCGCTCGGCCGAAAAGGCATTCGAGCGCGCGGCCCGCGCTCATGCCCATGTTCCTGATGTGATCGTCACCGCAGATCCCGAGCGCGTTTTGAAAGCCGACCGGATTGTCCTGCCCGGCGTCGGCGCCTTTGCCGACTGCAAGCGCGGCCTTTGGGCCGTTGACGGCATGCCCGAAGCCCTGGAAGAGGTGGTTCACAAACAGGGCAAACCGTTTTTTGGCATCTGTGTCGGCATGCAGCTGATGGCCAGCCGCGGCCTGGAATTTGAAACCATCGACGGTTTCGATTGGGTCAGCGGTGATGTCACCGAAATGAAGCCGACCGATCCAACCTTAAAAATCCCGCACATGGGCTGGAACACCATTGACGTGCGCCCGGAAAGCCATGCTGTGTTCAAGGGAATTGAAACAGGGCCGAACGGTTTGCACGCCTATTTTGTGCACTCTTACCACTTTTCCTGCGCCAATGACGCGGACCGGCTGGCGACCTTCGACTACGCCGGGACGTTCACCGCGATGGTGGCCAAGGACAATATGATCGGAACACAGTTCCACCCGGAAAAAAGCCAGCGGCTCGGCCTTGAGCTGATCGGCAATTTTCTGGACTGGACGCCATAACAAGAGGGGAGAAAACTATGGCAAAGGGGTATTGGGTCGCACGGGTCGACGTTCGCGACGCAGATCGTTATCCGGATTATGTGGCAACTGCAAAACCGGCCTTTGAGCGCTTTGGGGCCAATTTCCTCGCCCGGGGCGGAAACGCCAACACGATCGAGGGGCCTGGACGGGCGCGGAACGTTATAATCGAATTTCCAAGCTTCCAAGATGCCGTCGATTGTTATAACTCGCCGGAATATCAAGAGGCGGTCAAAATCCGCCAGTCATGTGCCGATGGCGAGATCGTCATCGTGGAAGGAATTTGAGATAAAATGATCCTGTTTCCCGCCATCGATTTGAAAGACGGCCAATGCGTGCGCTTGAAACTCGGCGACATGGACCAGGCAACTGTGTTCAACGACGATCCGGGCGCTCAGGCCAAAGTTTTTGAAGATCAAGGCTTCGAGTGGCTGCATGTGGTTGACCTCAATGGCGCCTTCGCCGGAGAAAGCGTCAATGGCGCTGCGGTCGATGCCATTTTGAAGTCGACGAAAAACCCGGTTCAACTCGGCGGCGGGATTCGGACGCTGGACCATATCGAAGCATGGCTGGACAAGGGCATCAGCCGAGTAATCCTCGGCACCGTTGCGGTCCGGGATCCAGACCTGGTCAAACAAGCCTGCAAAAAATTCCCGGGCAATGTTGCCGTCGGGATCGATGCCAAGGGTGGCTATGTCGCCGTTGAAGGCTGGGCGGAAACGTCTGAGCTAACGGCTGTCAGCTTGGCGAAGCAGTTCGAGGATGCAGGCGTTTCGGCGATCATCTATACGGACATCGACCGGGACGGCATCTTGAAAGGCCTCAACATCCCGTCGACCTTAGAACTTGCCCAAGCCGTCTCCATTCCTGTGATCGCTTCCGGCGGTCTGGCTTCCATCGACGATATCCATCAGCTGTTGGAACCCGAGTGCGCCATCCTGGAAGGCGCAATTTCCGGCCGCGCGCTCTATGATGGCCGCCTCGACCCAACAGAAGCGATGGACCTGATCCGCACCAGCCGGAGCAAAGCCTCATGACCCTCAAAGCCCGTGTCATACCCTGCCTCGATGTCAAAGACGGCCGTGTCGTCAAGGGCGTCAATTTCGTGGACCTCGTGGATGCCGGAGATCCGGTGGAAGCGGCCAAGGCCTATGATGCAGCCGGGGCTGACGAGCTCTGCTTTTTGGACATTACCGCCAGCCATGAGGGCCGGGACACGATCTATGACGTTGTGCGGCGGACCGCTGAGGCGTGTTTCATGCCGGTGACTGTCGGCGGCGGCGTGCGCACCGTGGAGGATATCCGCAAACTCCTGATTGCCGGGGCAGACAAGGTGTCGATCAACACGGCCGCGGTCAATAATCCGGAATTCGTCAAGGAAGCGGCAGAAAAATTCGGCGCGCAATGCATCGTCGTTTCCATTGATGCCAAGCAGGTCAATGAGCCCGGCGAACCGGAGAAATTCGAGATCTTTACCCACGGCGGGCGCAATCAAACCGGAATTGACGCCATTGAATTTGCCAAGAAGGTGGTCGCGCTGGGAGCAGGCGAACTTCTTGTGACGTCCATGGACCGCGACGGCACAAAGTCTGGCTATAATCTGGCGCTGACGCGGGCGATCGCCGATGCTGTGCCCGTTCCGGTCATTGCCTCTGGAGGTGTTGGCAACTTGGAGCATATGGTGGAAGGGATCCGGGATGGCCATGCAACAGCTGTTCTGGCCGCGTCGATCTTCCACTTCGGCGAATACACCATTCACGAAACCAAACAGCATATGACGGACGCAGGCATTGCCATGCGGATGGACGGCTGAATGCCGCATAAAAGTTTCCGCAAGGACATAGACCAATGACGAAGTTCACACTGGAAGACCTCGACGTCATTATTGCTGCACGTGCGAAGAGCGCGGACGAGATGTCCTATACGCGCAAGCTCGTCGGCAAGGGCGTTGCCAAATGCGCTCAGAAACTGGGAGAAGAAGCAGTGGAGGCGGCGATTGCCGCCGTCAAAGAAGACCGGAAGGAACTGACCTCAGAAGCCGCAGATCTGCTTTACCATTTGCTGGTGGTTCTGAATGTCTTAAATGTTCCGCTCGATGATGTCATGGCAGAGCTTGCAGGGCGCACGGGACAAACCGGTCTTGAGGAAAAGGCATCCCGCCAACAGGAGTGATTCCTGATAGGCTATTGCCAACCGGCCGCTGCAGCAGGGACAAAGTCACCATGGATCAAAAAGTCGCCACTGCGCTGGACATGGATTTATCCCCCTACCGGGTGTTCACAGAACGCCAGTGGTCACGCTTGCGGGCGGACACGCCCATGACCTTGACCGAACAGGAAGTTGCCCAGCTTCAAGGCCTCAACGCCCCGGTTTCCATGGAACAAGTGGAAGCGATCTATCTGCCACTGTCCCGCCTTCTGGCTTTTTATGCAGAAGCCACCGTTGGCCTTCACCAGGCGACCCAGGACTTTCTTGGAACACGGGACGGCAAGACGCCATTTATCATTGGTGTTGCTGGATCTGTTTCCGTTGGAAAATCGACCACCAGCCGCGTTTTGCGCGAACTTCTGGCCCGCTGGCCGGCCAGCCCGAAAGTCGATTTGATTACAACGGACGGATTTCTGTTTCCCAATGCCATTCTGGAATCCGAAGGCCTAATGTCCAAAAAGGGTTTTCCGGAAAGCTTCGACCGGCCGCGTCTGCTGAAATTCCTCTCCGATATCAAAGCCGGCAAACGCAATGTCCGCGCACCCGTCTATTCGCACTTCTATTATGATGTCATGCCAGGCCACACGGTCACCGTCGACAAGCCGGACATTTTGATTGTTGAGGGTTTGAACGTATTGCAAACGCGCGAATTGCCGAGGGATGGCCGGGCGGTTCCGTTTGTGTCCGACTTCTTCGACTTTTCTGTCTACATGGACGCCGATGAGGAACTGCTGCGGCAATGGTATGTCGACCGCTTTATGCGCCTCAGAGAAACCGCCTTCCGCGATCCCGGCTCTTACTTCCATAAGTATTCCCGCATCACGGACGAAGAAGCGGTCGAAACTGCCAATAAAATCTGGGCTGAGATCAACTTGTTGAATCTTCGGGAAAACATTCTGCCGACCCGCCCGAGAGCGGACCTGATCCTGACAAAAAATGCGAGTCACCGCATTTCCAAGGTGGCGCTGCGCAAGGTCTGAATACATCGACAGCTTACAAAAAACCCGCGAAGCCATGCCACGCGGGTTTTGTCTGTTTTGAGAGCTGAGGCGCTCTATGCCGCTGAACGCTTGCGCACTTCGCTTAAGAACGTCGCCACTTGATCACGCAGCATGCCGGCGTTCTGCTCTAGTTGCTGGGCTGATGCTTCAACGTTGCCGGCCGTGTCTTTGGTGTTTTCCGCAGCTGAGGCCACCGATTCAATGCTGGTCGTCACTTCAACCGTGCTGCGCGAGGCTTCCGTCGCGTTGGTCGCGATTTCCTGAGTCGCGACACCTTGCTCTTCGACCGATGAGGCAATGGAGGACGCAATCTCGTTCATGTTGTTGATGATCTCGGTCACCGAGGAAATCGCGCTCGCCGCATGGCCGGTCTCGTCCTGGATCGCCGTGATCTGGCTGGAGATCTCTTCCGTTGCCTTGGAGGTCTGGGTCGCCAGTTCCTTCACTTCCGATGCAACAACTGCGAAACCTTTGCCCGCTTCACCGGCACGGGCGGCCTCAATGGTCGCATTCAGTGCCAGCAAGTTGGTCTGCTCGGCAATGGCTTGAATGAGCGTGACAACCTCGCCAATTCGGCCGGCCGATTCAGACAGACCATCCATCCGCTGGTTGGTTGCTTCCGCTTCGCTGGCTGCTTTGGCAGCAATCTGGCTGGAAGATTGTACCTGGCGGCTGATTTCGCTGACCGACGCCGATAATTCTTCCGCTGCTGCTGCCACCGTCTCAACATTATGGGAAGCCTGAGAAGAAGCATTGGAAACAAATCCGCTTTGTTCGGTCGTCTGAGCTGCAACACCGGTCATGTCCGCTGACGCCGACTGGAGGTTCTGGACTGAGCTGTCGATCGTGCTCATCATTTCCATGATTTGCTGATCAAACTCACCGCTGAGTTGCTGGATTTCCGCACCTTTGCGCGCCGCATCTTCCTGGCTGGCATTTTGTTGTTGTTCAAGGTTACGGCGCTCAGTCTCGTTCTGGACGAAGATTTCCATCGCAGACGCCATCTGACCAATCTCATCGCCCCGGCCGGCGCCTTCAATGTCTATACCAATTTCACCCTCTGCCAGGCGATTCATGCTGTTTGTCAATTGCTTGAGCGGACGAACCGTTGCACGCACCGCAATGACCGCTATCGAAATGGCAATCGCTGCCCCAACAAGCCCAAGCGCGATGATGACCATGGCTGCATTCCAGTAGGCCGCGTCCAGATCGTCCATATAGACGCCTGTTCCAACCCACCAGTTCCACGGGGAGAAATCGGCGCCCCAGCCATATTTGGCGACAGGTACTTCGCTGTTGGCGCGCGGCCAATAATACAAAACAGAACCTCCGCCGGCCTTCGCCTTGCTGGTCAATTCCGCGATGATCCGCACGCCAGTTTTATCTTTGAAATCCATCATGTTGGTGCCCACAAGGGAAGCCTTAGGGTGCACCAGGTTGATGCCGTTGTAGTTGTAAGCAAAAACGTAATTGTTGCCTTCGAAGCGGATGGCGCCAATCGCCGCCTTTGCAGCCGCTTGAGCATCTTCGCGGCTCATCGCGCCGGTCGTTTCTTGCCCGTGATAATATGCAGCGATCGATACGGCGCTGTTCGAGATATCCTCGATTTTGGCGATACGTTCTTCAAACATTGCCGAATAAAGGCTGTTGAGACTGATCACACAAATCGCAAACGTGAAGAGCAAAATCGTAGCAATTGGGAGACTTATCTTCCAGGTGATGGGCCAGCGCGCAAAGGACATAACGAGCGTTTCCTATTTATCATATCTTCCCTTAAGGAAACTCGTTATCGTTGACTAAATGATTAATTCGCCCGCCAATTTATCAATATTATCTTTAGCTTGCGTAATATTACCTATGTAGTTTTGACATTTATCTCTGATCTATAGGTAAAACCAATCATAGGATGTTTTGTTATTATCTATGGTTGCTAATGTTTAAGCGACTATGACATCAATCTTATAGAATTAATGCGTATCGTCTGCCTTTAAATCGGAAAAACCCGCAAAGCTTGGCTTCGCGGGTTTTGACTGTGCCGATTTTGTTGAAAGCTGAGGTACGTTAAGCAGCCGAACGCTTGCGCACTTCGTTCAAGAACGTCGCAACCTGATCACGCAGCATACCAGCGTTCTGCTCCAGCTGCTGGGCCGACGCTTCAACGTTGCCAGCCGTATCGCGAGTATTTTCCGCCGCAGACGCCACTGATTCAATGCTGGTTGTCACTTCAACCGTGCTGCGCGAGGCTTCTGTCGCGTTGGTCGCGATTTCCTGAGTCGCGACACCTTGCTCTTCGACCGATGAGGCAATGGAGGACGCAATCTCGTTCATGTTGTTGATGATCTCGGTCACCGAGGAAATCGCGCTCGCCGCATGGCCGGTCTCGTCCTGGATCGCCGTGATCTGGCTAGAAATCTCTTCCGTTGCCTTGGAGGTCTGAGTCGCCAGTTCCTTCACTTCCGATGCAACAACTGCGAAACCTTTGCCCGCTTCGCCGGCACGGGCGGCCTCAATGGTTGCATTCAGTGCCAACAAGTTGGTCTGCTCGGCAATGGCTTGAATGAGCGTGACAACCTCGCCGATCCGGCCCGCAGCTTCCGACAGGCCATTCATGCGCTGGTTGGTCGCCTGGGCCTCATTGGCAGCTTTCGCTGCGATCTCACTGGAGGCCTGCACCTGGCGGCGGATTTCATTGACAGACGCCGACAGTTCTTCTGCCGCAGCCGCCACCGTTTCCACGTTATGAGCCGCCTGGGAAGAGGCGTTGGAAACAAATCCGCTTTGCTCGGTTGTTTGAGCTGCAACACCGGTCATGTCGGCTGAGGCTGACTGCAGGTTCTGAACGGAACTGTCGATGATGCCCATCATCTCCATGATCTGCTGATCAAACTCGCCACTCAGGCTCTGGATTTCCGCGCCTTTGCGGGCTGCGTCTTCCTGGCTGGCGTTCTGCTGAACTTCCAGGTCCCGGCGTTCGGCTTCGTTCCGAACGAAAATCTCCATTGCGGACGCCATCTGGCCAATCTCGTCGCCCCGGCCAGCGCCTTCAACCTGGATACCAGTTTCACCGTCCGCCAGGCGGTTCATGTTAACTGTCAGCTGTGTGAGCGGACGAACCGTTGCACGCACCGCAAACACTGCGATTGAAATCGCAATCAAGGCGCCAAAAACAGCAAGCGCAATGATAACGGTTGCAGAGTTCCAGTACGCCGCATCGAGATCATCCATATAAACGCCGGTTCCCATCCACCAGTTCCAGGCAGAAAAATCAGCGCCCCAGCCGTATTTTGCGATAGCAACTTCGCTGTTTGCCCGTGGCCAGTGATACAGAACGGAACCGCCGCCAGACTTTGCTTGTTTCGCCAGCTCCTGAGTGATTTTCAATCCGCTTTTATCGGTGAAGTTCGACATGTCCGTACCGATAAGCGCGGTTTTTGGATGAACCAAATTGATACCGTTGTAATCATAGACAAAAACATAGTTGTTGCCTTCGAACCGGATTGCACCAATCGCTGCTTTGGCTGCAGCTTGGGCTTCTTCTCGGCTCATCTTCCCGGCTTTTTCCTGGCCATGATAGTGCTTTGCGATGGCAACAGCACTGTTTGAAATGTTTTCAATCTTGCTGATGCGCTCTTCAAACATGGCCGAGTAAAGGCTGTTGAGGCTAACCGCACAAATCGCAATCGTGAACAGCAAAATAGTGGCAATCGGAAGACTGATCTTCCATGTGATGGGCCAGCGAGCAAAGGACATGGCGAGTGATTCCCTAAGTTGAACTGAATATTCACTAATTCAGAACAACTGACCAAAACCTTAAATTTTTTAGCCGGATAATGGTAAAAATACCAATATAATCAAAAATTTGCACCGATGTTTTGCTTGAAGGGAAGTTTCCTACACGTCAGTTTTGGATATTACCGGCGTGCACAGAACACATCCCGCAAACCAGGCCGGGACCAAGTCGCATTTTGGATTTGACCTTTGAGCACGTGTCCTTGTGATTCGAAGTAAAATGTATTTGCACTTCCCTGGCGCTGCAGGGTAACGGCGCCATACCCCATCTCGGCAACTGTGGCCGTCCGGCCATCGGGTGAAAACACGACATTCAGATCGATACCGGCGGTACATAGATAATCGGCAACATTGGCCCGGCCGGCCTGCTGCGGATAGATTTGCTGGTTTGCCCCGCCAACACTTCCTGGGGGAACAGGGCCTGAAGGAAATTGCCCACCCGCCGGCCCTGAAAGACCATTGGGATTGGCGAACCCGCGTGGAGCACCTTTCAGAACAACTTCCCGGTAGGGTGTCTGGCTGACATAGATCCCGCGGCATTGACCCGAGGCGCCCCGGACTGTCCAAGCGTGGGACATGTAGGTTTGCTGTTCCAGGATCTGGCCGGGCTCAAGGCGGGCATAACGCCGTTCGCCGCCGCGATAGTCCACCCAATTGATATCGACTGCTTCCTGACTTGCATTCCTGAAGACGATTTCACCCGGTCGTTCTGCCTCGACTGAGCGGATCCGGCCAAGCTCTGTGCATGCAAGATCCGATCCCGGATCCTGGCCTGGCGGCAAACCATTGTCGGAAACAATCTGTTGGGCAAGCGCACAGGTCGCCACAAACAGGCGCACTGGCGTTGCACTGCCTTTCAGAGAAACTGTGTACGCAGGCATACTCTCGACAGTGATCGACAATTCCGATTGCTGGATCAATGCCTGCCAAAGCGGGTCGGTCATCTCCAATGTGATTTCCGGTAAGGAAACACCCGCCTCGTTATTACTCGAGGACCCGAATGCATTGTAGGTGGCCGAAAAATCACCTGCTGTGATGAACACAGTCTGTGGCATGCCTTCTGTCAGACCAGCCGGGGCCTGCTGGAAAGTTACCGCCGCATAGCCCGACTGCGTGCCACATTGCGCCCGGAAGTCCCGGTCATCCGTCTGTGGCACCGTGTGCTGTAACAAAGAAAGAGCGCCAGGCTGACTGCCGGGCTCGGCAATCCAAGTGCGGGCATCGGATGCCGGAATCAACACCGGCTGAGAATTGGCCTGCCCAGGAGATCCAGTCTGATCAAGCCGGTTCTGGACAGCCGTTTCCAGACTGCCTGGCAAAGCCGCCGTATCGGTTTGGCCGCTTGGAACGGAAATTGGTGTGTCAACTTGTTCTAATGGTTCCAATCCGCCAGGTTGCGCGTCAACCGGGTCGAGACCAGAAGAGACGGTACCCTGATCTTGGCTATCAGACTGTCCAGACGGAACCGCAGTGACGGCTGGCGTCGACGTGACCGGTTGATCCGGCGCACTCGTCGACGGCCCAGCAGCAACACCAGACCCTGTGCCCACCACCCGCGCAACAGCGCCGGGCTTTTCATTGCTCGTCACATCAACGAGAAGAGTGCTGCCACTGCAAATATCTGCATCGCGGTGCAAGACACGGCTGTTTTCCAGCGTGATTTCAAGCTTGATTTCACAGGGCGGCAGCGAATTGCTGCTTCCCATGGTGTCGATGACAACACCTTTGTCGTCCCGATTGATAATCGGCCGGTACTTTTTGTTGAGCGTCACGGACCGGATTCCGGGCTCGGCCGGTTCAACATTGATCCGAAGTGTTTCAGGCGCCGATTGCGCCAACGCCGCGGTCGCAGCACCAATTGCCGCTAACCCGGTGAGAGCAAGAACACTGGACCGGAAGTACAAGGACATATCAGAACGGACAGCCAAACGCCGCATGAGCGATCTCCGTTGGAGCGCGATGGATGATCAAGTGCCGTTACTTAGTCAAAGTGGCGCCGAAAGGGCAAGCCTGCGTTCTTCTGCCAAGGCAACTTGGATCGAAGTCTTGCTTAGCGGGGCGCACGTTTTGCCAGAATACGCTGCAAGGTCCGCCGATGCATGTTTAGACGGCGTGCCGTTTCGGAAACATTGCGGTCACACAGCTCATACACCCGCTGAATATGTTCCCAGCGCACCCGGTCGGCCGACATGGGATTTTCCGGCGGCTCGGCTTTTTCCTCCGGCTTGCGGGCGAGTGCGGCAACAATATCATCAGGATCGGCGGGCTTTGCCAAATAATCGATAGCGCCCATTTTAACCGCTGTGACCGCAGTTGCGATGTTGCCATAACCAGTCAAGATTATTGCCCGCGAGTCCGGTCTGCGGGCCCGGATTTGCTGAATTACATCCAGGCCATTGCCATCTTCCAGCCGCATATCGACGATTGCAAACGCCGGTACTTTCTGGCTGATCTTGACCACTGCGTCCTGCAAGCCGTCGGCCGTTTCAGTAATAAATCCGCGTTTTTCCATAGCCCGTGCCAGGCGTTGCTGAAAAGGCTTGTCATCGTCGACAATAAGGAGGCTCTTGTCCTCTATAGTATCAAGCGAAGCAGTCGGATCTGTCATATTGCGCAACCGTTTTTTCTTTTACGCTAGTTTGTACCGGGTCGGATGACTCCATGCCCTAACACGTACAGCTGAACTCTATTTCGTGTGGTTATGGTCCGAAATCGCCATTTCGTCTACTGCCGGATGATTTTCATAGGTCTCGCGCGGCCAACTGATGCGGATATGAGCGCCGCTGTGGGCCGGAGTGCGGTTTTCCAACTGCACCCGTGCGCCGGTTCGTTCCAGCAATGTTTTGGCAATGAATATGCCGAGCCCAAGGCCTCCACCCGTACTGCCACTGCCCGATTTTCCGCTCCGGACTGAGACATAAGGGTCGCCGATTTTTCCCAGAACTTCCTGAGCGAATCCGGGACCATCATCCTCGATCGTGATGTTGAGCATCTTATCATCCCAATCAGCCGATACCGTAACACTGGATTTAGCGAAATCGATGGCATTTTCAAGCAAGTTGCCAAGACCATAGCGAATGGCGGCATTCCGGGTTCCGATCGGCTCTTGGCCCCTGCCGTCCAGAACCGTATGAATAAGCAAGCCTGTTCCGCGGTGAGGATCGATCACTTCTTCCAGAAGCTGAGACACCGGCATACTTTGATAGGTTTTATCCTCATCACTCGACAGACTGGTGAGCCTTTTCAGGATTGTGCGGCACCGTTCAGCCTGCGAGCGGATCAATTCAACGTCCTCGCCGCGCGGATCCTTCTCCTCAAATTCATCGGAGAGTTCCTTGGCGACCAAATAGATCGTCGCAAGCGGTGTTCCAAGTTCATGAGCTGCGGCTGTCGCCAATCCATCCAGCGCATTGAGATGCTGTTCGCGTGCCAGAACCAACTCCGTTGCGGCCAGCGCATCGGCCATCTGCCGGGCTTCATTTGCAACTCGGAAGGCATAAATCGCCATAAAACCAAGGGTCAGAACCAAGGCCACCCAGATGCCAACCGAGTAGACCACCGGCAATCGGAAGTCTTCACCAACAAGCCAGGGAAGGGGTAAATGATAGACCGCCAAAATGCTTGCGCAAATTGTCGCCAGCGCGCCAAGCAACATTGTGTGGCGGGCCGAAAGGCCGGCGGCAGATACCATCACCGGGGCCATCAACAAAAACGCAAACGGATTGCCCAGGCCGCCGGTCAGATACAAGAGGCCACTCATTTGCAGAATGTCGTAACCCAGCTGAAAAAGCGCCCCCCGTTCCGATAGTCTGGTGACCGCCGGAGCCCGGATCTTCAAGAAAATGTTGAGCCAGGCAGACAATGCTACCAGTGCAAACGCAGGACCTGCAGGCAACGGATAACCGAGCCCAACGTGCACCACCAGCAAGGCGATGCTCTGTCCGCCGATGGCAAGCCAGCGAAGACGGACCAGGGTATCGAGTTTCAAGCGCCGGTGCGGCAAAATGATAGTAGAAGCGGGATCGTCAGCCATATGTCCCTTTTGATACGGTTTTTCAGGGCTTGCAAGCCGCAGGAAACCGAGCAGCCCTTGTATCCGGCCCAGCGAAATGGTAGCCAGCCGTCAACAGCGGTTGTGGGCAGACGCGGACCTGCAGCCTAGCGGGCCTCAAGGCCCTCACCTATGAACAGCACCGCGCAACGGAATTAAGACACGATGACCGACACCAATGACGGCGGCGCAGCCCCGCAGGCGGAAGGCGCCGATGCTGCACCGGGCATGAACATCCTTGGCCAGTACATCAAGGATCTTTCGTTTGAAAACCCGAATGCACCGCGCTCCCTGATCCAGGGCGACCAGCCGAAACTCGACATTAACGTGAATGTCGGCGCTCAACAGGTCGGCGATGATCAATTCGAAGTTTCGCTGACATTGTCAGCCAAAGCTGAACGTCCGGATATGGTATTGTTCAACGTCGAACTGGTCTATGCAGGTCTCTTCAAGATCACTGGTGTGCCGGAAGACCATATGCATCCGTTCGTTATGATCGAATGCCCACGCATGATCTTCCCATTCGCACGCAACATCATGTCGGAAGCAACGCGCAACGGTGGTTTCCCGCCGCTGATGCTCGACCCAATCGACTTCGCCCAGCTGTACCGCCAGAACATGGAACAGCAAGCAGCGGCGCAAGGCGCTGGCGAGCAGAAGCCGAACTAAATTTTTTGCGATAGCAAAAACAAAGAACCCGCACCGGCTTAGCCAGTGCGGGTTTTTTATGTTCATTTGGCTGGCGCAGTCCCGAACCTGATCGGGGATTAAAAAGCAACGCCCGCAGATCCCGGCTCGAGGCCGGGAAAGCAGAGAAATTTCGGCGGCTATTTCTTTACGTCACATTGAACGCGGCAATTGCGGCCATGTTGACGATGTCGCTATCCTTGGCGCCAAGCGGCACGATCTGAATCGATTTGTCGAAGCCGACCAGAAGTGGCCCAATGACCGTGGCACCGCCCAACTCCTGCAACATCTTCGTTGAAATCGACGCAGAGTGGAACGCCGGCATCACCAGGACATTGGCCGGTCCGGTCAGCCGGCAGAATGGGTAAGCCGCCATACGGTCTGTGTCGAGGGCCACATCGGCAGCCATTTCACCGTCATATTCGAAATCAACCCGGCGCCGGTCGAGGATCTTCACTGCCTCAATAACCTTTTCCGAGCGCTCGCCCCGCGGGTGGCCAAAGGTGGAATAAGCGAGCATGGCGACGCGCGGCTCATAACCGAGCTTGCGGGCAACATGGGCTGCTTCTTCAGCGATATCCGCCAGCTCTTCCGAATTCGGCATATCGATTACCGCCGTATCGGCAACCAGAACGGTGCGCCCACGAGCCAACGCCAGAGAGACGCCAATCACGCGGTGACCCGGTTTCGGATCAATGGTCGCCCGAACCGTATCTAGCGCCACCGAATAATTCCGGGTGAGACCAGTCACCATGGCGTCGGCATCGCCACGCGCCACCATGATCGCACCCCAGAAATTCCGGTCGTTGTTTACCATGCGCTGACAGTCCCGCAGCAAGTAACCGCGCCGCTGCAGACGACCATAGAGATACTGGGCATAATCGGAATTTCGGTCCGATATCCGGGCATTCTGGATAGTAATACCCGGCCGGTTGATATCAACACCTGCCTGATCGGCCATCGATTGGATTTCGTCTTCGCGGCCAATGAGAATAGCTTCGCCCAACCCCTGACTGACGAAACTTGCTGCAGCCCGGATGGTCGGCTCTTCCTCACCTTCTGCAAACACAACGCGCTTCGGCTGTTGGCGGACCTTGGTAAAGATCCGCTGCAAAGTGCCAGCAACCGGATCTCGGCGGGCCGAGAGCTGGTGTTTGTAAGCTTCCATGTCGACGATTGGACGCTGGGCAACACCAGAATCCATTGCTGCCTGAGCAACCGCAGGTGGGATCGCGTGAATGAGGCGCGGATCGAACGGGACCGGGATAATGTATTGCGGGCCGAATTTCGGCCGGTTGCCGCGGTAAGCCGCCGCCACTTCATCGGGCACTTCTTCGCGGGCAAGTTCCGCCAAAGCAGTGGCACAGGCAACTTTCATATCGTCGTTGATGGTTGTTGCCTGAACATCCAGCGCACCGCGGAAAATGTAAGGAAAACCAAGGACGTTGTTGACCTGGTTCGGATAGTCCGATCGTCCAGTGGCAACAATGGCATCGTCCCGAACTTCCGCAGCTTCTTCCGGAGTGATTTCCGGATCCGGATTGGCCATGGCAAAGATGATGGGGTTCGGTGCCATCACGCGCAGCATATCCGGGGTCAGCGCTCCTTTGACCGAAACGCCGAAGAAGACATCTGCACCCTTCATGGCGTCATAAAGCGAGCGGGCCTTGGTTTCGACGGCATGCGCCGACTTCCATTGGTTCATGCCCTCTTCACGGCCTTTGTAGATCACGCCTTTGGTGTCGCACAGCGTGACATTCTCATTCGGGACGCCCATTGCCTTGATAAGTTCGATACAGGCAATCCCGGCCGCGCCAGCGCCGTTACAAACAACCTTGGCATCCTTCATGTCCCGACCGGTCAGATGCAGGGCATTGATGAGGCCTGCCGCCGCGATGATTGCCGTGCCATGCTGATCGTCATGGAACACTGGGATGTCCATCAACTCGCGCAAACGCTGCTCGATGATGAAACAATCCGGTGCCTTAATATCTTCCAGATTGATGCCGCCGAAAGACGGGCCCATGTAACGCACCGAATTGATGAATTCATCGACGTCTTGGGTATCCAGTTCCAGGTCGATGGAATCCACGTCTGCGAACCGCTTGAACAGAACTGACTTGCCTTCCATCACGGGTTTGGAGGCAAGCGCACCAAGGTTTCCGAGGCCCAGAATGGCTGACCCGTTGGAAATCACCGCGACCAGGTTGCCCTTGGTGGTGTAGTCGTAGGCACGGCTTGGGTCGTCCGCGATCGCCAGCACCGGCACCGCCACGCCAGGTGAATAGGCCAGCGACAAATCGCGCTGGGTCGCCATTGGTTTGGTCGGAGTGATTTCCAGCTTTCCGGGCCGTCCTTGCTGGTGAAATTGCAAGGCTTCCTGATCGGTAAAACTGACGTTTGTCTTTGATGACGGTTTATCGGCGGACATGTTGCGGGCGTTTCCTTATTTTTTGGCGCGTCTGACGGCGGGGTATGACCTTATCTCCGGAAAATTGAAGCCTCAACCCAGGGGATCTAATCCCTTATGCGGATCAAGGCTGGCAGACGGGTAACCGGAACCCGTCGGTCTCTATTCACAACAAACTCTTTCTCCGGCACGGCATTGAGCCAGTTAGACCGATCTGGCGCTTTCACTTGGGTGCGGCTTGTTCTAGGTATCGGGAATGACCCAGACGAATGCGCAAAAACCGGCTCCGGCAGACACCAAAGTCACGCCGATGATGGCTCAATTCATCGAGATCAAAACCGCCAACCCGGATAGTCTTTTATTCTATCGGATGGGCGATTTTTATGAGCTTTTTTTTGAAGATGCTGAAGTCGCAAGCCGGGCATTGGGCATCACACTGACCAAACGCGGCAAACACAAGGGCGAAGACATCCCAATGTGCGGCGTTCCCGTCCACGCTGCTGATGACTACTTGCAAAAGCTGATCGCGCTGGGCCACCGTGTCTCCGTTTGCGAACAGACCGAAGATCCGGCGGAAGCAAAAAAGCGCGGCTCAAAATCCGTTGTCCGGCGCGATGTGGTGCGCCTCGTCACACCCGGTACGCTCACCGAAGAGCGGCTTTTGGATGCGGGCACCAACAACTATCTGATGGCGCTCACCCGGCTGAAAGGCGGATCTCTGGCGGGCGATGCGGTCTATGGATTGGCTTGGATCGACATGTCGACTGGCTCGTTTCAAGTGTCTGAGACAGACCACCAGCGTCTTGCAGCCGATCTCGCCCAGGTCAGCCCCAAAGAACTGATCCTGGCCGACAATCTCTTGCAGGAACAAGAGCTGCGCCAGCAAGCCGAACTTTCCGGCGGAGCACTCTCACCGGTACCGCGCGCTTTTTTTGACAGTTCGACGGCGGCAGACCGACTGGCCCATTATTTCGGCGTCAAAACCCTCGACGGGTTCGGAACCTTTAGCCGCGCGGAACTTTCTGCCGCGGCCGGAATCTTGTCCTACATCGAAAAAACTCAGCTCGGCGAACGCCCGCCGCTCGACCCGCCAGTGCGAGAGGCGGGTGCCGGCCGCATGCTCATCGATCCGGCCACCCGCGCCAATCTGGAACTTGCGCGCACGCTGTCCGGCGAAAAACAAGGCTCGCTGCTTTCGACCATCGACCGGACTGTGACCGGCGGCGGCTCGCGGCTGCTTGCCAGCCGGCTCGCCGGGCCGCTCGTCAATGTCGACGCCATCCAGCGACGACACGATGCAGTTGCGTTTTTCCTTGAAAACGAAATCATGCGCGAGGGCCTGCGCCAGACCCTAAAAGGCGCGCCGGATATGGCCCGCGCGCTGTCCCGTATTGCTTTGAACCGGGGTGGGCCGCGTGACATTCTGTCGATTGCACAAGGATTGGCGGCCGCGCGGGCGGTTCTCGACCAAACCGGCGCAACGCCCTCCGAAATCCCTGCGGAAATAGCTGCTGCCCGGGCGAGCCTGGATCAGGCCCCGCACGATCTCGGCGCTGAACTTGTGGCTGCGATCAAGGAAGAACCACCGCTTTTAAAACGTGACGGCAATTTTATCGCCACCGGCTACAACGCGGATCTCGATGAATTACGCGCGCTGCGCGATGAAAGCCGCAAGGTCATTGCTAAACTGCAGGCTGATTACTCCGAAGAACTCGGTCTCCGGTCGCTAAAGATCAAGCACAACAATGTGCTCGGCTGGTTCATCGAAGCCCCGACCGCACAAACCGAAAAGCTGACGGCAGATCCCTCCCGCTTCATTCACCGGCAGACCATGGCAGGCGCCATGCGCTTCACCACGACGGAATTGGCGGATCTGGAATCGAAGATCGCCAGCGCCGGCGAACGGTCGCTTGCCATCGAACTGGAGATCTTCGACCGCCTGTCACAGGCGATCATCGATGCCGGCGATGCCATCAAGTCCGCGGCTCAGGGCCTGAGCATCCTGGATGTTTCTGGCGCCTTGGCCAAACTCGCCCAGGACGAAAACTATTCCCGGCCACAGGTCGATGACAGCCGCGCTTTTGACATCAAGGGAGCCCGGCATCCTGTCGTTGAACTCGCGCTCAAAAAAGCGGGCGGGGAGAGTTTTGTCGCCAATGACGCCAATCTCGGGCCTGAGGCCGACGAAGATATCGGCCATATCTGGTTGATTACGGGTCCGAACATGGCCGGTAAATCGACTTTTCTGCGCCAGAACGCACTGATTGCTGTTCTCGCTCAGATGGGGTCGTTTGTTCCGGCGATTTCCGCACAGATTGGTGTTGTTGACCGGCTCTTCTCCCGTGTTGGTGCGGCCGACGATCTGGCGCGTGGGCGCTCGACCTTCATGGTGGAGATGGTCGAAACCGCCGCGATCCTCAATCAGGCCGGTGACCGCTCGCTGGTGATTTTGGACGAGATCGGCCGGGGCACGGCGACCTTCGACGGGCTCTCCATTGCCTGGGCGACCATCGAGCACCTGCATGAGGTCAACAAGTCCCGCGCCCTCTTTGCCACGCACTATCACGAATTGACCGCGCTTTCCGGCAAGCTGGAACGGCTGTCGAATGCCACGGTGTCTGTGAAAGAGTGGAACGGTGAAGTGATCTTCCTGCACGAGATCGTGCCGGGTGCCGCCGACCGGTCCTACGGCATTCAGGTCGCCAAGCTGGCCGGCCTTCCGGCAACGGTCGTCGAACGCTCCAAACAGGTGCTTTCCCAATTGGAAGAACAGGACCGCAACGCGCCGTCACAAAACCTGATCGACGAACTGCCGCTCTTTGCAACGCTCGCCCCGCCGCCCAGCGCGGCAGCAGCCAGCCAAGAGGCAGACCCGATCCACGAAGCCCTCGGCGGCTTCGACCCCGACGACATGACCCCGCGCGAAGCTCTGGAAGCCCTTTATAAGCTGAAGGGATTGCAGGTCAGCGAGGGGTAGGGCCGTAACCAATCAACGCTGCCAGGAACAAACGGACTAAGCCATTGATCGGCTCTTGCCGGGCTGCAAAAGCCAAAAGGTCGTCTTTCATCATTACCTACTTGATCCGGCATGACGGGGGAAAGGGCGGAGCGCATCCTCTTTATTCACGCCGTCATCCCTGGCGCAGCGCAGCTAAGACCGAGGACCCACTCGTTTGCAGAGCGCCCTTGAATTGAACTCAAAATCTGCAGCAGGTGGAAAAGCGAGTAGATCCCCGCACGGGGGCGGGGATGACACACAGACGAATGTCGGTGCCCCTCGGTCAACTTATTGGCTGCGAAATGGCTATGTCCAGATGTGCCACCTATCCCGCCTGAACCGCTTGAATAATCTCCGCCAAAGCTTCGTCGTGGATCGGGGTGCCGTCTTCGCCCAGCGCGTCGAGCAGGGTCCAGTCGCCGTTGCCGGAAACTGCCAGGCACAGGGTCGCCGCCGGATGTCCGTCCCAATGATAAAAATAAAGATCCCCGGCCAGAATATCCGGCAGAAAGCGGGCAATGTTGTTGCGCATCCGCCGGTTTTCTTCTTCCAGCGCAGCACCGGTCTGAAGCGGGGATAGCTGAGAGGCTGCCGGAATAGGCGGTGGTGGAAACTCCCGGCTGCGTGTCGCGATGGTCGTCCAATGTGTCGACCACCAATTCAGGCTTTGCGGAGCTTTGGCGTCCCTTAGTGCTTTCAAAGCCGCCGGGCGCTCCGATAAGGTCAGGTTTCTGAGGCCAAAGTGTACCGTGTGCAGGATGCGGGCGAAGGAAAGACCCTTGCCCAAAAGCGCGCGTATATCGGCCTTTTCCGGCCAACCTGTCTCACTAAGTATCGCCTCGGTGACCTCGTCCTTTAATCGGACAAGGTCTTTGAGGTCCAAAGATCCGTTTTTGCTGTTGAGCGCGGATTTGATGGCCCGCCGCTCCAAAATACCGGATCCCGGCGGTATCTGCTCCAGGAGTGCCAGTATGGGTGCTTCGGGACACCGGCCGAGATACCGGCGCAGAACGGTTTCCCGGGTTGTCTCATCCAGAAAATTCGCAAATTGCTGACGCTGTTGAGGGCGGATCCGGCCAGCAGCACAAAACAATTCCAGCATCAAAGAAAGTGTGCCGAGGCGGCCAAGTGCCGTTTGCTGATGCACCTTGCGCCACAGTCCAGGCGCGCGGCGGAAAAGATCCATCAGCAGCCATTGCTGGTTGCCAAATGGGGCCGCCAGCCGGACCAGGATCCGAGGCAAGGTCGCGATGAATTCTTGAAGCGCCGTATCTGCGCCCGGTCCTGCGGCTATACCGGTGCCCAGTGTTTTTGGGTGATGGGCAAGAACACTTCTCAGCCCGGTCGTGCGGCCATAATCTGGCGCCTCAAAAACCGGCCAATCCGGCAGGAAATCCTCCGGGTCCCGATGCTGGCGCTGGATCTTGCAGCCAAATGGCTGATCCCAATAGCAATAGACGACCGCATTCTCGCCCGACCGCTCGGCCAGGCCTTCGTTGGTCCAGTCATAACTTGCATAGGTCGGCGGCAACGCCCGTTCCGGTTTTTCATCCAGCGCAAGCTGCTGCTGATCCGCCAAGCTCTCCTTTAATGCCATGTCGCTCTCTTCAGCGCTTATTCGATCAGGTAAACCCTGATCAAGCAGAGCCCCTACGGCAACGCTGCGGACGGATTCGTTTCCCGATATGCACAAGGCACCCCTGCGGTCGGCAAATTTTGCCGAGTTCAACCATATGAGAAGGTTGCTTCAGGGCGAAATGCTACTCCCAGTGATGACAGGCCTCTTGGAGTGCGCTAGAATTCGGATCTCTTCTTGGATTGCCTGACTAATTTCAGAAGGCGTTTTCGTGTTCAAATTCAAACCTTTGCCGCGTCAGGCCGCGCTGATCTTTGCGCTGCTTCTGACAAACAGCATTTGTATTTCCGCACTTGTTCCAATGATGGGCTTTTTCATCGTTGAAGGACTTGGGCAGGCACCGTGGCAGATCGGGCTTTATTCCGGATTGGTGTTGCCTTTGACGCTTGTTGCCAATCGCTGGTGCGGCGAGAGGTTGGATCACGGCGTTGCGATCAGAAAACTGCTTTTGATCTCTGTTTGCTCTTTTTTGGCCCTGACTGCGGTCCTGATACAGACGGCTAGCTTTTACGTTCTACTCGCCATCGCCCCTTTGATGAGCCTTGCCAACATGGGCTCTGGAACCATTTTCACATTCGGCCGACTTTATGCTGAAAAGCACGGTCTGGATATTGGCAAACTCAATTCGTGGCTGCGTATGGCGGTTTCGCTCGCTTGGATGATCGGCCCAGCCGCCGCCTTCAGCCTGTCTGCCACTTTCGGATTTACTACCGCTTTCGCGATCTCATTTGTTCTTGGTGTCTGTTATCTCATTCTCTGGCACGTTGTTGTTCCCAAAGAATTCCGGGCGCCACCGCGGCCGAAAAAAGACGCCCAGACTGACCCGATGAATTGGGGTCTGTTGATCGCCGCCACCATCTGCCTTGGTTTTGTGATCACCAATTCCCTGTTTCTATCGGCGATGCCGCTGTATTTTGTTCAGGAAACCGGACTGCCGGGTTCAACACCGGGTTTCGCCTTGTCGGTCAAGTGCCTTGTCGAAGTGTTCGTAATTTTCGGCTCCGTCCGATTGGCAGAACGGGTGGGGGTTCGTCCGGTGCTGTTTCTCGCCGCAGTTCTGGCCGTCATCAGCATGGTCTTGTTCTCCCACGCCACCACCTTGTGGCAGGTGCTCTCAATCGCCGTTTTGGAAGGAACCTATTATGGCCTGTTCGCGGGACTTTCGATCACCTTTGTGCAGAGCTTTGCGCCGGACCGGCCGGGCCGGGCAACAGCCGTCTACATGAACAGCTTGTTTTTTGGCGGGTTTATCGGCAGCGTTTCGATGGGTTTCATCGCAAGCGCCACCAATTTCAAAGTGGTCTTATATGTTGCCGCTGCCGCATCGCTTGTTTCCATGATCGTTCTTCTGGCAACAGCGCGGGTCCAGCCGAAAACTATCGAAGAGCGGGCCTGAGGCGAGCGGAGTGCTGTTAAAAACTATCCGCCGTAACCCGGTATGACCGCTGCGGCTTGCGCGTTTACTGCTTCGAGCGTCTCTTCATATTCGCGTTGCCGGTCCCGCAACCGCCATTTTAGATCCTGCTCCTCGAAACGGGCGTTCTGGAGATCTTGGCGTTTGTCGTTCCGGTCATTGCGGCAGTTCTGCAAATCCTCGCCGGATTTGCCGCCGCAACTGAAATCATCCAGTTCAGACCTCAGGCGCGTGATTTGCCGTTCTTTGGAGGACAACAGTGTTTCAAGATCGCGCACCCTGTCTTCTGCGGTCCAGATCCGGCGACCGAGTGCGTGACTGCTTTCAAAGGCGGCTGCCAGCTGTACAGGACAAATATTGTTCAATCGCTTGCCTTGGCGGCCAAGCGAAAATCCATTTTGCGGCGTGCAATAAATGAGGACGCCCTGGTTCCACCCGTTTCGATACAAAGCTGCATCCGGCGTTACTCCGTGGCGGCCGCAATCCTTGACGATTTTTTCAAACCGCGACAAATCATGACCGTTGGCAGCATCAGCTTGTCCAAGGGCTTCCCAGTCTCCAGCCACACACTGTTCTTGAGAAACGGTTTCACATCCGGCCAGCAGCAACAATGCGCCGAGAGCGCCAAGTATCCAGAAGCATTTTTTCATGAGCCAATTCCAGGAAGAACCCTAAAAAACAGTTTTTCAAGACTGCCGAGCTCTAGGGCATCCATGCCCGGAAAAACAATGGCTTGAGATGGCAAATACCAGAAATCTCACAATGTGTGTTCTGTGCACAACACAGGATAGCTCGGCTCATAGTCAAACAGGTGCCGGGTACTCAGACACCGCCGGACTTCGCCGTCGCCAATGCATTCGCCATCGCGCCAGCAAAGCTAGTGCGGTCTTCCGGATTGAGGAAGTTGCCCAAATCCACTGTTTCACCGCGGCTGGTGAGGGAAATCTTCGTTACGCCTTCGTCTTCGATCTTGTCGACAGACATGCGCACCCACAAAGGATTGAACCGGTATTCCAGCTGCCGTTTGCCAGGACCAACTTTGCGGATGAGAATTTCATGCCGCGAGAGGCGGATTTCTTCAAACTGACGGGCGGCCGCATAGTTTAGGCGGAACGCCAGCCAAATCAGTGCCATATCGAGACCGAAAAAACCAAAGACCGGCCAGGCGCCAATGCTCCAGAACAAGATGCCAGCAACAAAGCTGACCAGCCCCAGACACAGCATGAGGATCAAAAACCCGTTTGGCCCAAGCGAACGGTATGGCGTCAAGACAGCGGTAAAAAACGGCCGGTCGTCGCTTTCTGTATTGTCAAAACTGCTCTGATCTGGATTGTTCGGGGTCATGGAGAGGAATTATAGAGAGAAGATGACGCAAGCAAAGAGCCCGATTTCCGGCAAAACAGGCAAACGTTCCAGCCAAACCGCAAAACCCCGCAAAAAAGCGCCATCCGTCGACAACCCCGGCAAGGTTTTAAAACGCTCCCGCTATTCCAAGGCGGAGACCTACGAAATCTTCCAAAGGTTTCATGCGGACAATCCTGAACCGGAAGGGGAACTGGATTACACCAACGCCTACACGCTGCTGGTGGCAGTTCTCTTGTCGGCGCAGGCAACCGATGTCGGTGTGAACCGGGCGACCAAACATCTTTTCCAGATTGCCGATACGCCAGAAAAAATGGTCGCGCTTGGCGAAGACAAGGTGCGCGAGGAAGTCCGCACCATTGGGCTGTTCAAGACCAAAGCCAAGAACGTCATTTTGATGTCGCAGCAGCTGATCCGCGACCATGGCGGAAAGGTGCCGGAGGACCGCGAAGCGCTGGAAGCCTTGCCTGGCGTTGGCCGCAAAACAGCCAACGTGGTTTTGAACATCTTCTTCGGCCATCCGACGATTGCGGTCGACACCCACCTTTTCCGGCTCGGCAACCGGATCGGCATTGCGCCTGGCAAAACGCCGCTGGACGTCGAAAAGTCGATGGAAAAAGCCGTGCCGAAAGAGTTTTCCCTACACGCCCACCACTGGCTGATCCTGCATGGACGCTACATCTGCAAAGCTCGCAAACCGGAATGCAAACGCTGTGTGATCTATGACCTGTGCCGCAGCCCGGAGAAAGAAAAGTTCGATGCCGTGCCGGATATTGCAGAACGCACTGCGGTGATGGTCGCTCATGGAAAGACGAGGCTGACAGCTTGATGAAGGTTCCCGCGCCAACAGAACGGCTGCAGTTTCGTGAGGCTAGAGAAGCAGACGCTGCGTTCTTTTTCGAATTGATGAATCAGGAAAGCTATATTCGCGGGATCGCTGATCGCGGCATTACTTCGCAGGAAAAAGCTGCGGAGCATATTCGTGAAAAACACACTGCAAGTTATGAAAGAAACGGCTTTGGCCTTTGGCTTGTAGAAAAAACCGGCTGTAGAACACCCATTGGCATCTCAGGGCTCGTTGATCGTGAGGGCTTTGACATTCCCGATCTTGGCTATGGATTCCTGGACGCTCATACAGCTAAGGGGTATGCGCGCGAAGCCGCTTTGAGTGTGCTGGAATTTGCTGAAAATACTCTGAAATTGAGTGCTCTGTGCGCGATTGTGTCTCCAGATAACACCCGATCAAGTCATCTGCTGAAGATGGTTGGATTTACCTTCAGCAAACAAAACAGTTATCCGCCAACCGGCGAACCCATTGATGTATATCTCTGGAATGCACGCTAGCAGCGCGCAATTTGCGCCTTACCGCTTCTTGCGCAGCCGGACGACGACGTCAACGTGAACAACTTCCATGCCTTCCGGGATTTCCGGCAGCTGGCCAATGCTCACTTCGTCGCTTGGAATATCGATCACCTCATTTTCACCTTCGATGAAGAAGTGGTGGTGATCGGACACTTTGGTGTCGAAATAGGTCTTGGTGCCTTCAATGGCGACTTCGCGCAAAAGGCCAGCTTCCGTGAACTGGTGCAGCGTGTTGTAGACCGTTGCCAAAGACACCGGAACATCGGCCGCAACGGCTTCTTCATGCAGAAGTTCGGCAGACAGGTGCCGGTCGCCCTTTGAATAGAGCAACTCAGCCAGCGAGACCCGTTGCCGCGTTGGCCGCAAACCAGCGTCACGCAACATGTTGGTTACATCTTTCCCGGCCGTTTCGGTCATCATCTCGATCGTCATTCAGATCCGGTCCAAGTCTCGTTTGCCAGCTTTCAGCGCATCCCAGCCCGCTAGAGCGCGGTTTCGCTCAAGGTAAAAACCCCGGTACTGGCCTATATCTGCCATTTCTTGCACCTAACATGCAAGTTTTAATGACAAAGCCACTTTTGGCCTTGTCGTCACAAATCATGCAGCGCAGCAATTAATAAGTTCGAAAAACCGCAGAAAAAGGGGCAAACTTCACGCAAACGACATCTTTCGGTCATGGTTCCCCTGTGTTAGGAAGGCGCCACAATCGAAACGAAAACAAACCCATAACAAGCTCTGTTCAAAGAGACTTGCGGAAAAAAGACGGAAATTGAATGACCGATCGCCGCTCCAGCTACGACTACGAAGCTCTTCTCGCCTGCGGCCGCGGCGAGCTGTTTGGCCCGGGCAATGCGCAATTGCCTCTCCCGCCGATGTTGATGTTCGACCGGATTACGGAGATTTCCGAAACCGGCGGCGAATATGACAAGGGTTATGTCCGGGCAGAATTCGATATCAAGCCGGACCTGTGGTTCTTTCCGTGCCACTTTCAGGGCAATCCGATCATGCCAGGCTGTCTGGGTTTGGACGCCCTGTGGCAGCTGACTGGTTTTCATCTGGGCTGGCAGGGGCTTGAAGGCAAAGGCATGGCGCTCTCCACCGGTGAAATCAAGTTTAAAGGCATGGTCACGCCGGAAACAAAGCTCGTGGAATATGGCGTTGATTTCAAACGCGTCATGAAAGGCCGCTTGGTTCTGGGCATTGCAGACGGCTGGCTGAAAGCTGACGGCGAGCAAATCTACAAGGCAAAAGATCTGCGTGTGGGCCTGTCCACCGCATAAATGTGCCCAACAGGGCATCAAAAAGTTCCAGCCGGCGCTCCTGAATTGGGAGGCGCCGGTTCATCCATTCTAAGGGCCGGGCCATTTGGCCAGATATCTAAAGCCCATCGAAATGTTAGGAGACCGCAATGAGACGCGTTGTCGTCACCGGGATCGGAATCGTGTCATCCATCGGTTCCAATGCACAAGAAGTTCTGACAAGCCTGCGCGAAGGCAAATCCGGGATCAGCTTTGCGCCAGATTACGCCGAGCACGGCTTCCGCAGTCAGGTGCACGGCATGCCGGACGTGGATATTCCGTCGCTGATCGACAAACGTCAGCTCCGCTTCATGGGCGATGGCGCGGCTTACAACTACATCGCCATGCAACAGGCGATTGCCGACAGCGGTTTGGAAGAAAAAGACATTTCCAATGAGCGCACCGGCTTGATCACCGGATCGGGCGGTCCGTCCACGAAGAACCTCTTTCAAGCACATAAGATCGTCATAGAAAAAGGCTCACCGAAGCGCATGGGCCCGTTCATGGTGACCCGCGGCATGAGCTCGACAAACTCTGCCTGCCTGGCGACACCATTCAAGATCAAGGGCATCAACTACTCCATCACGTCAGCCTGCTCGACATCCGCGCACTGCATTGGTGCTGCGACCGAACAGATCCAGTTCGGCAAGCAGGACGTGATGTTTGCTGGCGGTGGTGAAGAACTCGACTGGACCCTGTCCTGCCTGTTCGACGCCATGGGCGCCATGTCCTCCAAATACAACGACACACCGGAAACCGCGTCCCGCGCGTATGACGCAACCCGCGACGGGTTTGTCATTGCAGGCGGCGGTGGTCTTGTTGTTCTGGAAGAACTCGAACACGCTAAGGCGCGCGGTGCAAAGATCTACGCCGAAGTCACCGGTTATGCGGCCAACTCCGACGGCTACGACATGGTGGCGCCGTCCGGTGAGGGCGGTGAGCGTTGCATGCGCCTTGCGACCTCCACTTTGGGCGACCGCAAAGTCAGCTACATCAACACCCACGGCACCTCCACGCCGGTTGGCGATGTTGGCGAAATCGAAGCGATCCGTCGTGTGTTCGGTGAAAACCAGCCGCCAGCGTCCTCCACAAAATCACTGACCGGCCACAGCCTCGGCGCAACCGGTGTTCAAGAAGCGATTTACTGCTTGCTGATGCTGCAGAATGACTTCATCACCGCGTCCGCCAATGTCAACGAGCTCGACCCGGCCCTGAAACCGGAAGAGATCGTAACAACCCGAGTCGACAACGCCGGTCTCGACACGGTTCTGTCCAACAGCTTCGGTTTTGGCGGCACCAACGCATCGCTTGCGATGTCGCGCTACCACGGCTGAGGAGCACCTGATGTCTAATTTGATGAAGGGCAAACGCGGCCTAATCATGGGCGTTGCCAACAATCACTCGATTGCCTGGGGCATTGCCAAAACCCTGTCCGAACACGGCGCCGAACTTGCCTTCACCTACCAGGGTGATGCCTTTGGCAAACGCGCCAAACCATTGGCCGACTCCGTCGGCTCGGACATTCTGCTGCCATGTGATGTTGAGGACATTGACTCGGTCGATGCGGTCTTCAACACCTTGAAGGAAAAGTGGGGCACCATCGATTTCCTGGTGCACGCTATCGGCTTTTCCGACAAGAACGAACTTGCCGGCAAATACGCTGACACCTCCCGGGAGAACTTCTCCCGCACCATGGTGATTTCCTGTTTCTCCTTTACCGAAATCACCAAACGCGCAGCTGAACTGATGCCCAATGGCGGATCAATCATCACCTTGACGTATGGCGGATCGACCAAAGTGATGCCGAACTACAATGTCATGGGTGTCGCAAAAGCGGCTCTGGAATCATCGGTCCGCTACTTGGCCGCCGACTATGGTTCTCAAAACATCCGTGTCAATGCGATCTCCGCAGGACCGGTCCGCACGCTGGCCGGTTCAGGTGTGTCCGATGCGCGGTTGATGTTCAACTTCCAGAAGCGCAATTCTCCGCTCCACCGGACTGTTTCGCTCGAAGAAATCGGTGGCACAGGGCTTTACCTTCTGTCGGAGCTTTCCGGCGGTGTGACCGGCGAAGTGCATTTCGTCGACAGCGGCTACAACATCATGTCCATGCCACAGCTTGAAGAGCTGAAAGCGCAAGAAACCAGCGCGGATTGATTTGGAACTTGCCTAGAAACAACAAAGGCGGCCGATTGGCCGCCTTTTTTATTGCTCGATTGTGATCAATCCTCGATCAGTTCGTCTGGATAGACACCGAACAACCTCGTCTGATCGAGCCAACCGTTGAACTCTTCACCGCTGACCCGGCACCAGCCGCCAGCGCATTCGCCGACGGTTGCCAGAACAAACGGCTCCAATTCCGCTACAATGTCCGCATCGGATTTGGACCGAACCCGAAGCGGCGTCCGGTTGTCCTTTTCCCAAGGGGTGACCAAAGCGGTCCGCCGGCCGGACAGGAGTGAGTGGAACACCCAGCCTTGTTTGCCTTCCCAATCGCGGATCCGGCGCCAGTTTTCAAATTCCTGGATGATTTCCACCGGAAGGCCCGACTGAACGAACGTCCAGGCAATGTCATGTTCGCGCGATGGGCCGAGCCGGACATTGACCCGATCCGATTTCAGACTGACGAACCGGGGAACCGGAAGCCCGGAGGCACCTGTCGTCGTGCCCTGCGCGAAGGCTTGCGACTGAAAAATTGTCGCACCAAAAACTACCAGCCCCAGGAAAAGCAATGAGTACGCGGTCGGGATTGAACGGGCCATATTATCGGTAAGTCCAATTGTTATCGGGCATCTGTTTAAGGCACACCTCTACAGAAAAGTGAACGCGAAAACCAGCTCGGCGAATTCAGCTCATCTGTTTGGCTGAGGATTACGCCATCTCCCTTGTTTCTGACGGATCATCTGTTATGGAAAAGGGAGTGGTGTCATCCGCTTGCGCCTCGCGCAGCGTCAAGGTGAATCCGTTGGGGTTAAGGATTCCTCAACGTAGCCCGAAAGGCAGTTAAGTATGGCGAAAAAGAAGCCTGTCGTCGTTGTGACCCGGAAACTTCCGGATGTGGTCGAAACCCGGATGCGCGAACTTTTTGAAACGCGCCTCAATGAAAATGACAGGCCCTTTAGTCAGGCCGAGCTGGTCGAAGCCGTCAGAACAGCGGATGTGCTGGTCCCGACGGTGACAGACCGGATCGATTCCTCGGTCCTGTCGCAGGCTGGTGAAAATCTCAAGCTGATCGCCAACTTCGGTAATGGTGTCGACAACATCGATGTGGTGACGGCCAACAACCGGGGCATCAATGTCACCAACACCCCAGGTGTTTTGACCGAAGACACCGCCGACATGACCATGGCGCTGATGCTGGCCGTGCCGCGGCGCCTGTCTGCTGGGATCCACGCGCTGGAAAGCGGCGACTGGGCTGGCTGGTCCCCAACATGGATGCTGGGTCACCGGATCTGGGGCAAACGCCTTGGCATCATCGGCATGGGACGGATCGGTCAGGCGGTCGCCCGGCGCGCCAAAGCCTTCGGCATGTCGATCCACTATCACAACCGCCGCCGTGTTCCTGCAGAGATCGAAGAAGAACTCGAAGCTACTTATTGGGAAAGTCTCGATCAGATGCTGGCCCGCATGGATGTGGTGTCTGTGCACTGCCCGCACACGCCAGGCACGTTCCATCTTTTGTCCGCACGGCGCCTAAAGCTGCTCAAGCAGGACGCCTATGTGGTCAACACTGCCCGCGGCGAAGTCATCGATGAAAACGCCTTGATCCGTATGCTGGAAGCCGGTGAGCTGGCAGGTGCAGGTCTTGACGTGTTCGAGCACGAGCCGGCGGTCAATCCAAAGCTCGTGAAACTCGATAATGTTGTCCTGCTGCCGCACATGGGTTCAGCCACAATTGAAGGCCGGATCGAGATGGGCGAAAAAGTCATCATCAACATCAAGACCTTCATGGACGGCCACCGCCCGCCGGACCGCGTCTTGCCGTCGATGCTGTGAGGCTCCGGCAATTCAGTGACTGCAAGTTCCGACCCCGGCCCAGCGCCGGGGTTTTTTGTTTGAGACTTGCGTCATTTACTCTGAAATTATGCCGGTCAAGCGAAGCGCGAACCGGTACCCACTCGTTTGCAGAGCTTTGAAAGGTATTACAAATTCTTTATGCAAACGGGTATGGGAGTAGATCTTGGATCTCCCTTTGGTCGGCCAGGACGACAACAAGGCAGCAATACTCAACCGCCGTATTTCTTCCAAAGCGCGCTGTCGCCCATGCCTTCGATGAAGGCTTGATGGGCAGCAAATTCATCACCCTTCAAAAGAGCTGCCAACGGCGCCGGACGTGGCCGGGCGTTGAAGGACCCGAGTTCTCCGGGTTCACTGGCGCCTTCAGCACTTGCTGACAAGACGTCTTCTTCATCCGGATCGAGGATCAAGGCCCGCTGTTTGCCGCCGATCATCTCCAAATAGACTTCGGCGAGAATTTCCGCGTCGAGCAATGCGCCGTGTTTGACGCGCTTGGAGTTGTCGATTCCATACCGCGAGCAGAGCGCGTCAAGGGAGTTAGGGCCAGTGGGGTGTTTGCGGCGGGCTATTTCCAGAGTGTCGATCACCTGGGTATTTGGAATACTCCGCCGGCCGCAGCGTTCCAGCTCAAAGTTTATGAAGCCCATATCGAAGGCTGCATTGTGGATCACCAGCGTCCCATCGCCGACGAATTCCAGAAATTCATCGGCAACTTGCTCAAACAGCGGTTTGTCGGACAAGAACTCTGCTGAAAGACCGTGGACCCGGAAGGCTTCTTCCGGCATATCCCGCTGGGGGTTAATATAGACATGATAGACGTTTCCGGTCGGAACGTGATTGATCAGTTCCACACCGCCGATCTCAACCAGCCGGTCACCGGTCCGCGGATTCAGACCCGTGGTTTCCGTATCGAAAGATATTTCACGCATTTTGCCGCCTATGTGCCTCTCATCCCATCTGCGCAAGCCCATGGCAGTTCCGCAAGATCAGCTAAGGGTTTTCCCCGGTCTTCAGCGATTTCCGGTCAAAACACCAACTTATCAGCCGATGTCAGTGACAGCTTTCAAAATGGTTTCGACGGACCGGCGGGCGGACTCCATTCCCAATCCGGTGTCGATTAGAAAATCCGCCCTGCGGCGTTTTTCTGCATCCGGCATTTGCTTGGCCAAGATCGCATTGAAACGTTCTTCGGTCATGCCGGGCCGGGCCAGCACCCGCTCTCTTTGAACGTCCGGATCCGCGGTCACGACGACAGATCTGGCTACGCGTTCGTCACCGTTCGTTTCGAACAACAAAGGAATGTCTAGAACAACAACAGCGTGGCCTTTGGCACGCGCCTTATCCAGGAATTTGATTTCTTCTTCGCGAACCAGCGGGTGAACGATTTTTTCAAGCCGTTTCATTGCGTCCGGTTTTCCCAGCACATGCGGCGAGAGCAGAGATCGATCGACGACACCATCAACGACCGTGCCCGGGAAGGCGGCTTCAATCAGCGGTGCAGCGCGGCCGGAATAAAGTGCATGCACGGTGGCATCAGAATCGTGGACAGGCACTCCGCATTCGGAGAACATTTTGGCCGTTGTCGATTTGCCCATGCCGATTGAGCCGGTGAGGCCAAGTATGATCACACCTTAACTCCCAAGTCTTCCAGCACCAAGGCCCTTAAGCCATCGTCAACTTCAGGCCGGACGCCAAACCAGCATTCAAACCCAGGCACAGCCTGATGGAGCAACATGCCAAGGCCATCAACTGTCGGGTTGCCGCGGCTGGCTGCCTGTTTCAATAAATCGGTTTCGAGAGGCACATAGACGATATCTGTCACAAGAGCTGATTTCGGCAGCGGATCGAGATTGATCTCCAAAGGCGCTTTGCCCGCCATTCCGAGAGCTGTCGTGTTTACAAGAAGATCCGCGTCTTCCAGAAGTGTCCCCAGTTTATCCCAAGGATGTGCTTTCGTTTTTGAACCAAATTGATCTTCAAGAACCTTGGCCTTTTCAAAGGTCCGGTTGACGATATGCACGGCTGTGATTCCACGGGATAACAACGCCCAGATGATCGCACGGGCGGCACCGCCAGCTCCCAAAACCACTGCCGTTCTGCTTTCAGAATCCCATCCAGGGGCAAGTTGATCGAGGTTTCCCAAAAACCCCAGACCATCAGTATTGGCGCCGCATAAAGCTCCGGTTTCATCGAGCCAGAGTGTATTAGCCGCGCCCATCGCCTTTGCTGCTTCGTCCAGATGATCACACGCCGCGAATGCCACTTCTTTGTGCGGGACCGTCACATTGGCCCCAACCAGGCCGGATGTTTTAAAGTCATTGAAAAAGGTTTTCGCTTCCTCCGGCGGCACGGCGACCCGGCCATACGCGCCGTCAAGGCCGTGTTTCTTCAGCCAATAGCCATGAACCAGTGGTGAGCGGGATTGATCGACCGGAAATCCGGTGATGGCTGCTTTTCTTTTTTGACTGCTCATGCCTCGATCTCTCCGAGCTCGCGCAGCTGTCCCAAGAGCGGAAGCATTGGCAAACCGAGGATGGTGAAATAGTCCCCGTCAATCTTTTCAAAGAGTTGCAGGCCAAGGCTTTCCAGTTGGTAGGCACCGACACTCGACAGCACAACATCACCGGCGGCGGCCAGGTAGTGCCCAACAAATTGAGGGGTGAGCGTTCGCATGGTCAGGCGCGCAGTGGACACATGCCGCCAGATGGCTTCGCCGTCCTTAGAAATCACAACAGCTGACAGAAGCTCATGGGTTTTGCCCGAAAACGCCAAAAGCTGGCGGCGGGCTTCTTCCATGTCGTCCGGTTTGGTCCGGCGCTCGCCTTCAAAAGCAAGGATCTGATCCGCTCCAATAACCAGATCTCCCGGCCGGCGGGCGCTGACGTCATTTGCTTTGGCTTCGGCCAAAACACTTGCCAGGTCTTCCGGCGGAAATCCGGCTTGCAACAAAGGCTCTTCAACAGCCCGTTCATCGACATCAGCCGGGTCCACGTCGATTGCGAGACCGGCGTTTTTCATAAGTTCTGCGCGGATCTTGCTGCCGCTTGCCAAAACCAGTGCCATAAATTCCTCTTGAACTGAAAGGCTTACTGTTGCTCTGCAACCCCGTTTTCGCGGGCTGTTTTATAATCTTTGAACAAGGTCATGATCTCGGCGGCTGTTTCTTCAACAGAGCGCCGGCTGACATCAATCAACGGCCACTGGTGTTCAGAACACAGACGCCGGGTCATATTGATCTCCTGGGAGATTTCCTTTCGATCGACATATTGATCGTTATAACCTTCTGAATTCAAAGACAAAACTCTATTTCTGCGAATTTGTTGGATCCGTTCTGCCGAAGCGATCAGGCCGACCACCATCGGATTTTTCAAGGATTTGACATTGTCCGGTAAGGGAATGCCGGGCACCAGAGGTACATTTGCAGCCTTGATCCCCCGATTGGCGAGATAGATGCAGGTCGGTGTCTTTGAGGTTCGCGAAATACCGAGCAGAACAATGTCAGCCGATTCCAAATCATCCCAAATCTGACCATCGTCATGCATCATGGTGTAGTTGAGAGCTTCCATGCGGCTAAAATACTCCGCATCCATCGCATGCTGGCCACCAATCCGATGTGTTTGCGTGACATTCAGATAGGACTGAAATACCGCAAACACCGGATCGAGAATGTTGACGAAGGGTGTTCCCAATTCGCGGCATTTTTGCTCAAGGCGGTGTGCAATCTCTTCATCGACCAGCGTATAGAGCACTATTCCCGGCGCTTTCTCGATTTCGCTGATCACCCTGTCCAACTGCTTGTGCGACCGCACTAGCGGATAAACGTGTTCGATTTCCTGGACATTTTCGTATTGAACCGTTGCCGCGCGGGCCACTGTCATCAATGTTTCACCGGTAGAATCTGAGACAAGATGCAAATGAAAATAGTGTCTCGTCTTATTCACGCTTTCATCCCCAGGCTTGTTGATGATTTGGGAGTTAATGTCTTTGTCTCCTGCCTAGCACGATTTTATACCCGCTCTGCCGAATTTATTAACAATGTCTAAACGCGCGGATAAGGTTTGCCGGCAGGCTGTGGGCTTGTGTGGATCAACAAGTGCCCTGTGACATTTCGACAGGCTGTCCACTGACGGCCAAATTCCTAACGAAAGGTAAACATCCTTTTAAATAGCTGTAATTGCGTTGTAAATTTTGTTATCGACTCCTGGGGAGTATCTGACGCCGGTTTCTGCTTGGAGTTTTCCCTGATTAGAAATTGAGCTAACGCATTGTGGATGAAAAAGGATCCCGGTAATCCACGCCCTAATAGAAAAAACAGATTCAAATATAGAATCTTATTAGATTTGAAATGTGGGAAAGGCGCGACCGAATGAAGTCCAAAGATAGAGCCGTGATGAAGGTTCTCTCCGGAGAAGAAATCTGGCCGCCACCCATTTGGATGATGCGCCAGGCAGGCCGCTATCTTCCCGAATATCGCGAAGTTCGAGCCAAGGCGAAAAACTTCCTCGACTTCTGCTATTCCCCAGATCTTGCAACTGAGGTCACTCTCCAGCCGATCCGCCGGTATGGCTTTGATGCAAGCATTTTGTTCTCGGACATCTTCGTCGTGCCGGACGCGATCGGATATCCTGTGAGGTTTGAAGAAGGACGAGGTCCTGTTTTGGAACCTCTCTCTTCAAAGCTGATCGATAGTCTCGAGCAGGATAAAGCTGAGGATCATCTCAAACCGGTCATAGAAACGGTATCGCGCCTCAGAGCGGATCTGCCTGAGGAAACGACGCTCCTCGGCTTCTGCGGCGCTCCCTGGACAGTTGCGTGCTACTCGGTGGCTGGTCACACCACACAAGATCAGATTGCGGCCCGCGTCGGCGCTTATCGCGATCCGGATTTGATGCAGCGGTTCATCGATGAACTAGTAACGGCGTCTATCCGTTATTTGATCCGCCAGCTGGATGCGGGTGCTGATGCGCTCCAGATCTTCGACACGTGGGCTGGCGTTTTGGACGACGCAGGCTTCAAGCGCTGGAGCATTGAGCCGACACGCAGAATTGTTGAAGGCGTGAAAGCTGCCCGGCCGGAGGCAAAGATCATCGGCTTCCCGAAAGCCTCATCTGCCAGAATGATGGCCTATATTGAAGGCACTGGTGTCGATGCGGTTGGCTTTGATTGGACAGCCCCCGATCACTTGGCTCTGGAAATTCAGAAGAAAGTTCCAATCCAAGGCAATCTTGATCCTATGCGGTTGGTTGCCGGCGGCAAGGCTCTGGAAGATGGCGTGCGCCATATCCTGGACACCTTCGACAAGGGACCCTTCATCTTCAATCTTGGTCATGGCGTGACACCGGATGCGGATCCGGAAAATGTGGCGCGTATGGTTGAGATGGTGAAGAAGGGCTAACCGGATGGATCTGTTTCTCTGGATCAAATCCCTTCATGTCATTTCGATCATCGCGTGGATGGCCGGGATGCTCTATTTGCCGCGGCTGTTTGTCTATCACGTCGACGCGGAAATCGGATCGGTTCAGTCAGAAACCTTCAAGGTGATGGAACGCCGGCTGTTAAAGGCGATCATCAATCCGTCCATGATTGCGGCCTGGGTGTTTGGGCTCTGGATGGCTTATGAACTGGAAGCCTGGACCGACGGTTGGTTTCACGCCAAATTTGCTTTGGTGTTTCTGATGTCAGGAGTTCATGGTCATTTGTCGAAATGTGTGAAGCAATTTGCGGCCGATGAAAACACCCGTTCGGCGCGCTATTACCGGATCCTCAATGAAGTGCCGACAGTTCTTATGATCTTCATTGTGATTCTGGTTATCGGCAAACCCTTCTAGGTTTAGGTTTGTAAGTCTGATCCGGAAAATTACGTAAGGAAAGGCAGTGTTCAAAAGAACGGCTGCCTTTTCTTTTAATCTATACAATGTGCCTAAAGAACTGGCAGAAATCCCGGCTTGCGCTTGCAAAAAAAAAAACGTATCTTTCGCGCACTTCGAATTGGTGACGCAACGTAGGTTATCATTCCGCGCTCACCGACAATCTGGACACAGCTAGACGTCTTTCAGATTCTTCCGGGCCATCCCATCTCCTTGGATCCGGAACGACCTTCCAAACCAATATCCATATCAACGTTAAGACCCCAACTCGATGCGGGAAATGAAACTTAAAGACCTAAAAGAAAAAACACCGACCGAGCTCCTGCAAAAAGCGGAAGAGCTTGAAGTCGAAAACGCCAGCACCATGCGCAAGCAGGAGCTGATGTTCGCAATCTTGAAGAACCTCGCGGCTCAAGATGTAGAGATCATCGGCGAAGGCGTCGTGGAAGTGCTGCAGGATGGATTCGGTTTCCTGCGCTCTCCAGATGCCAACTACCTTCCGGGACCGGATGACATTTACGTCTCTCCATCCCAGATCCGCCGTTTTTCCTTACGCACAGGGGATACCGTCGAAGGCCAGATCCGTAGCCCGAAAGAGGGCGAACGGTATTTTGCGCTTTTGAAGGTCAACACAATCAATTTTGAAGACCCGGAAAAAGCCCGGCACAAGGTACATTTTGACAACCTGACCCCGCTTTACCCGGATGAAAAATTCAAGATGGAGATCGAAGATCCGACCATCAAGGATTTGTCTTCCCGGGTGATCGATCTGGTTGCCCCGCTCGGCAAAGGTCAACGTGCTTTGATCACCGCGCCGCCGCGGACCGGTAAGACCGTCTTCCTGCAGAATATTGCAAAGTCGATTACCAACAATCATCCGGAATGTTATCTGATCGTGCTTCTGATCGATGAGCGTCCGGAAGAAGTGACGGACATGCAGCGGACGGTCGATGGTGAGGTTGTCTCCTCGACGTTTGACGAACCGGCATCCCGGCACGTGCAAGTCGCCGAGATGGTGATCGAAAAAGCCAAGCGTTTGACCGAGCACGGCCGCGATGTGGTTATTCTGCTGGATTCCATCACCCGCCTTGGCCGCGCCTATAACACGGTGGTTCCATCCTCTGGTAAGGTTCTGACCGGTGGTGTTGATGCCAATGCCCTGCAACGCCCAAAACGCTTCTTCGGTGCAGCCCGGAACATTGAAGAGGGTGGCTCGCTGACAATCATCGCGACGGCTCTGATCGATACCGGAAGCCGCATGGATGAAGTGATCTTTGAAGAGTTCAAGGGGACAGGTAACTCTGAAATTATCCTGGACCGGAAGATCTCCGACAAGCGGGTTTACCCGGCGATCGATATTCAACGCTCCGGCACCCGGAAAGAAGAACTTCTGGTTCCGCCAGAGCGGCTCAAGAAGACCTTTGTTTTGCGTCGGATCCTCAATCCGATGGGCACGGTCGATGCAGTTGAGTTCCTTCTCGACAAGCTCAAGCAGACGAAGTCGAACGACGATTTCTTCGACAGCATGAACACCTGATCATCTGTCATCGATTGAAAATACTGGCAAAGGCGCGGCTCATATCGGGACGCGCCTTTACCTTTTGTTAAGACCTGTTTCACGTGAATCCAACTTTGATTCGGATCCGAATTCATGCCGCCTGAAATCCACCTAGAAACCGACCGCTTGATCTGCCGGGGCTGGCAAGACGAGGACTTGGATCCTTTCGCCGAGATGTGCGCTGACCCGGAGGTGATGCGGTATTTCCCGGAGCCGATGACAAGAGAAACAACTGCTGCATTAATCGGTCGGGCGAAAGCGAAACAGGAAAGGGATGGGTTTTGCTTTGGTCCTGTCGAGACAAAAGCCGATGGTGAGTTCCTCGGTTTTGTGGGCTTAAGCATTCCGGCCTATGAGAAGCCTTTGCCGTTCGATCCTTGTGTCGAAATAGGCTGGCGGCTGAAACGTTCGGCCTGGGGAAAGGGTTACGCCAGTGAGGCCGCCGGGGCCTGGCTTCGATTCGGTTTTGAAACCATCGGCCTTAAGGAGATCGTCTCCTTCACCTCCAATAACAATCTGCCGTCACAGAAGGTGATGGAGCGGATTGGGATGCGTCGGGATCCTGCTGATGACTTTGTGCATCCAATGCTCGAGCCCGATCACCCTTTGGCGGCCCACGTACTCTACCGCTTGGATCGGCAACGTTGGGTGGGTGGCCAGGACAAGATTGAAAGCCGATAAGGTCGACCAATCGAAGTTTCGTAGATTCACGTGAAACATTTTTCTGGTGAGATTCGTTCAAGTCGACAGTTGATATGGGTAGGGCGGTAAAAGTGTTTCACGTGAATCTGAATTGAATCGGATACGGATCAAATCGACTAAATAGGACACTGCGGAATTCAGATGCCCTGAGATGTTTATGTCATTGCTAAAGACGGGTCCCACTATCGGCATGTTTGATTCACGTGAAACACGGCTAGTCTTCAAATTGAAGACGCTGAATTCGATTCGGCTTTGTAACGGTCTTTGTGTGTTTGGGATAAGGTCTCGCTATCTGCAAAGACACAACATCCTCTCTGTCCCCGGCTTTCGAACCTTTCGGCTTCTTGATAAAGAGGCGGGACAAAAACCGCTTTGAACATGGAAAGACTTAATGGCAGAGACAATCTATGCACTGTCCAGCGGCGCCGTCCCATCTGGAGTGGCGGTCATCCGGGTCTCCGGTCCTGAAGTCAAAACTGTTGTTGAAGCGCTGTGTGGGACACTGCCAGAGCCGCGTAAGACCTATCTTTCCAAACTCAAAGATCCAGAGACAGGGGATATCCTGGATGAAGCGCTGGTTCTCTATTTTGAAGGTCCGGCGAGTTTCACCGGAGAAGATGTCGCCGAGTTTCAATGTCATGGTGGCCGGGCTGTCGTGGCCGCCCTGTTGCGTGTCCTTGGCGGATTTGAGAACTGCCGGCCGGCGGAGCCAGGAGAGTTCACAAGACGGGCGTTTGATCGCGGCCGAATGGATCTTACCGAAGTGGAAGGCTTGGCGGATCTGATTGCAGCGGAAACGGAGAGCCAACGCAAACAGGCTGTCCGGCAGATGGGTGGGGCGCTCGGGTCACTCTACGAAGATTGGCGCAAGCGGCTCATTCACATGCGGGCAATGATCGAAGCCGACTTTGATTTTGCCGATGAAGAAGATGTGCCCGGCAGTGTCGCCGATGAAGTTTGGAAGGAAGCTGATCAGCTTCGTTTAGAAATTTCAGATCACCTGGAAAAATCCAAAAGCGGTGAGCGGCTTCGCTCTGGCCTGCAAGTGGTTTTGATGGGTGCTCCCAATGCTGGCAAGTCGAGCCTGCTCAATGCCATTGCCGGACGGGATGTGGCGATTGTCACCGAAGAAGCCGGAACCACGCGGGACGTGATTGAGGTTCATCTGGATCTCGGCGGGTATCCGGTCACGCTGGTTGATACCGCAGGTCTGCGCGAAACGGATGGGATCGTAGAGCGGGAAGGGATCCGCCGTGCCGAAGAACGGGGCCGTCAGGCGGATTTGATTCTGTGGGCAGTTGAGCCGGGCGGTGTGGAAGCGAATGTTGCCGGGCTACCGGCTGATGTAACCGAGTCGGTTCCGGTCTGGACAGTGCGGACAAAGGCTGATCTTGAGACTCTTCCGGAACAAGACTCTTCCGGAACAATCCAGCAAATTCCTGCATCCAGCAAATCTGAAGAGGGGATGAAAGCCTTGTTTGATGGCCTTACCCGTTTTGCAGAGGAAACAATCTCCCTTGGGGAAGCCCCATTGGCGACGCGGGCCCGGCATCGGCATTATCTCAATGATTGCCTGTCTGGCCTGCTTCAGGCCGTCACGGCGGACCATTTGCCGACTGAACTCAGAGCCGAAGATCTGCGCCGCGCCGCGGACAGCCTTGGACGGATCACTGGACGGATTGATGTTGAAGATCTTTTGGACGTGATCTTCCGGGACTTTTGCATCGGCAAATAGATTGTTTCACGTGAATCATTTCAGGCATTCTGAGGATCGATTCAGAACCGGAATATGTTTCACGTGAATCTGCCGATGTCATGAGTAAGCCGTTAGAGTGTTTCAGACTGCATGGCTGGCTCCCAGGCAAGAAAACCCTTTTGACCTTACGGCCCGGTCCGGCGTATAAAGGCCGCAAGTGAACCGGCTATAAGCTGTGTTGAAATCTCCGGCTAATGATCCGGATAAGATCCCGAAATTGAACAATTTAATTGCCGGTGAGCGCGGCGGGGCTGCGACCGGACAAGCGGTGAGACTATGAACGATCAGGTTCTATCGTTTGATGTGGTGGTGATTGGTGGTGGCCATGCCGGCTGTGAAGCTGCGGCCGCGGCTGCACGAATGGGTGCACGCACGGTATTGGTAACCCACAAGTTCGAGACGATCGGTGTGATGTCTTGCAATCCGGCTATCGGCGGACTGGGGAAAGGCCACCTGGTCCGGGAAATCGATGCGCTTGATGGATTGATGGGCCGGGTGGCTGATCAGGGCGGCATCCAGTTCCGCATGCTCAATCGGCGCAAGGGGCCGGCGGTTCGTGGCCCGCGGGCGCAGGCGGACCGCAAGCTCTACCGCGAAGCCATGCAGCGCGAGATTTCAGCTATTGAAAACCTCACGGTTGTTGAGGGTGAAGCGGACCGGCTTCGGTTCTCAGAGGAAGATGGTGGCAAATCGGTAACCGGCGTGATGCTTGGCTCAGGTCAGTTGATTGACTGTGGTGCGGTGGTTCTAACCAGCGGTACCTTTCTGCGCGGCCTTATTCATATCGGCGACAAGAAAATCCCGGCAGGTCGGTCGGGCGAAGCCCCGGCAATGGGCCTATCACAGTCCTTGGAAGAGATTGGCTTTGACCTTGGCCGTTTGAAAACAGGCACACCGGCACGGCTTGATGGCCGGACGATCCATTGGGACCGTCTGGATGAACAGCCGGGTGATGAGGATCCGATCCCGTTTTCCACGTTGACCGACAAGATCAGCACGCCGCAAATCCCATGTCATATCACACGGACCACACCGGAAACTCATCAGATCATCCGGGACAATCTTGACCGGTCAGCCATGTATTCCGGCGAGATCAAAGGCCGGGGTCCGCGCTACTGCCCGTCGATCGAGGATAAGATTGTCCGCTTTGGCGACCGGGATGGGCATCAGATATTCTTGGAGCCGGAAGGCCTGGACGACCACACGGTCTATCCGAACGGCATTTCTACATCGTTGCCGGAAGACGCTCAGATCGCTTTCCTCCGCACCATTCCAGGTCTGGAAGATGTGGAAGTGATCCAGCCGGGTTATGCCATTGAATATGACCATGTCGATCCGCGTGAATTGCGGGCAACGCTGGAAGCCAAACGTTGCCCTGGGCTTTATCTGGCTGGGCAAATCAATGGCACCACGGGATATGAAGAAGCAGGGGCTCAGGGTCTGGTCGCCGGTCTCAATGCGGCCTTAATGGTCGCCGGCAAGGCCCCCTTTGTTATTGATCGGTCTCAAGGCTACATCGGGGTGATGGTCGATGATCTCATCACACGGGGGATCACCGAGCCGTACCGCATGTTTACATCGCGTGCCGAATATCGCCTATCACTCAGGGCGGACAATGCGGATCAACGTCTGACGCCACTTGGCCAGGAAATCGGCTGTGTATCCGAGGAACGTCGTACTGCTTATAGTGCCAAGATGGCTCAGATAGAGGCGGCCCGGGAGTTGTTGAAAAGCCTGACGGTCACACCGAATGAGGCAACGAAAAAAGGTCTGCCGGTCAATCAGGATGGGGTTCGGCGGTCGGCCTTTGATCTTCTATCCTATCCTAATGTGACCTTTGACGGTTTGCTCGGCGTTTGGCCGGAGCTAGGTGAGATCGATCCGGCGATTGTTGAGCAGGTGACCACCGATGCGCTTTATGCGGTTTATCTGGAACGGCAGCTGGCCGACATCGAGGCCTTGAAGCGGGATGAAGCCTTGTGCATCCCAGATAGTTTCGATTACGAAGCGATCATCGGTCTTTCCAATGAAGTCAAACAAAAGCTCACCGACATTCGGCCGGCGACCCTTGGTCAGGCGTCCCGTATGGACGGTATGACCCCGGCAGCCCTGACATTGATCCTCTCGCATCTAAAGCGTCAAAGCCAGAAGGGGGCCGCTTAATGGCGCGCCCGGTGGTGTTGAATAGTTCTGGAGATGTTGTGCATAAGTTTGGGGATGTTTCACGTGAAACGTTGGAGCGTCTCCAGATCTATGTGGATCTGGTTTTGAAGTGGCAACCGGCACAAAACCTTATTGCGCCCTCGACTATTCCTGATATTTGGAGCCGCCATATCGCGGACAGCCTGCAGACTCAATGGAGTTATCCAGAGGCACGCACCTGGGTGGATATCGGTAGTGGCGGTGGGTTTCCGGGTATCGTGACGGCGATCCTACTGGCGGATGAACCAGATGCCCATGTCCATATGATTGAGAGCAATCAGCGCAAGGCTGCGTTCCTTCGAACAGCTCTTCGCGAGACCGGGTCAACCGGTACGGTGTATCCGGGCCGGATCGAATCGGTTGCGAAAGATTGGCGCCATGGTCCAGCCGACGCGGTTTCGGCGCGGGCCTTGGCTTCGCTAAAGCTTTTGTTTGAGCTTGCCGAGCCATTCACCAAACAAGGGGCAAAGGCTGTTTTCCACAAAGGTCAGGATTTCCAGCGCGAACTTGATGAAGCCGCTGACTCTTGGCAGTTTGATCTGGTAGAAAAGGAAAGTCTTGTTGATCCTTTAAGCCGGATGCTTGTCTTTTCAAATCTTTCAGCCCGGCCAAAGTAGCCAGGAAGGTGTCGTGGTAATGAGCTTGCTTCCCGATATGCCGCGCGTTCTCGCGCTTGCAAATCAGAAGGGCGGGGTTGGGAAAACCACCACTGCCATCAACCTCGGAACTGCCTTGGCAGCGATCGGGGAAAAAGTTCTGGTGATCGATCTTGATCCCCAGGGTAACGCTTCAACCGGTCTCGGCATTGAGCACCGGGATCGCGGTCTGTCGACTTATGAAATTTTGAGCGGTGATTGCTCGATGGATGAAGCCATCCGCGAAACCGCCGTGCAGCGGCTGTGGGTCGCGCCGTCGACCATGGACCTCTTGGGCCTGGAACTTGAAATCGCGTCGACCAGTGATCGGGCGTTCCGGCTGCGCAACGCAATCGAGAATCTGACCCATTCGCGTCTGTTTAAGGAAATCGGCTTCACCTATGTTCTGGTCGATTGCCCGCCATCCTTGAACCTTTTGACCATCAATGCGCTGTCCGCGTCGCACTCCATATTGGTGCCGCTGCAATGTGAGTTCTTTGCCCTGGAAGGTCTCAGTCAGCTTCTCAGCACGGTGGAGCAGGTTAAGTCCGCGCTCAATTCCGAACTCAGCATTCATGGCATTGTTCTGACCATGTACGACAGCCGGAACAATCTCTCCAGCCAGGTTGTTGCAGATGTCCGCGAGACCATGGGCGACGCTGTCTATGAGACGGTCATTCCACGGAACGTTCGTATCTCCGAAGCGCCATCCTACGGTAAACCAGCCTTGCTCTATGATCTCAAATGCGCAGGCAGTCAGGCGTATTTGCGGCTCGCCTCTGAAATCATTCAGCGTGAGCGGGAGCTGCGCAGCGTCGCAGCGTGACCCGAACCGAATCGGGTCCGAATTGACGTTTAAGAAGGGCCGGTCAGGCCACAATATTGGATCGATCCTTCTTAACTTATTGAAATAAAAAGAAAAAGGTGCGGTATGGCGGATAAGGACGTCAAAAACAAACGTTTGGGCCGGGGACTTGCGGCTCTGATTGGCGATTCGGCCCCGGAAGCGGCCGCACCACCGGAAAAAGTTACCCGTGACAGCCGCAAGGTTCCGATCGAGCACCTGGAACCCAATCCGCGCAACCCGCGCAAAACTTTCACTGAAAAAGATCTGGCAGATCTGGCTGAATCGCTCAAGGCCAAGGGCATTGTGCAGCCGATCCTGGTGCGTCCGGCTGCCGGCAAAACCAACCGGTTTGAGATTATTGCCGGTGAGCGGCGTTGGCGGGCGGCGCAACGGGCAGGGCTTCATGAAGCGCCGATCATCATCCGCGATGTGACCGATCAGGAAGCTCTCGAGCTGGCGATCATTGAGAACGTCCAGCGGGCAGATCTCAACCCGATCGAAGAAGCGATGGGTTATGAACAGCTGACCGCCGAGTTCAGCTACAGCCAGGGTGAACTTGCCAAGGTGATCGGCAAGAGCCGCAGCCACGTTGCCAACACCATGCGGCTTTTAAAGCTGCCAAATTCGGTAAAGGATTATCTGGCTGAAGGCTTGCTGACCGCCGGTCATGCGCGGGCGCTGATTACGGTTGAGGATCCAGCAGCTTTGGCCGAACTGATCGTCGAAAAAGGCCTCACAGTTCGCGATGCAGAGAAACTGGCGCAAGATCCGGACGCCCTTGCCAAACTCAAAGGGGATAAGGCGCCGAGTGAAAAGCCGCCAAAGGATGCCGACACCAAGGCATTGGAAAAGCGGCTCACTGACACACTTGGTTTGAAGGTCACCGTTGGTCACAAGCCAGGCAAGGAAACGGGCGACTTGAAGATCAAATACACCTCGCTCGAACAGCTCGATGAGATCTGTAAAAAACTCGGTGTTGAAGTCCGGTAAATTGCCTAAGATTTGAAACGTTGATGCCCTGTGGCTTAGCCGCAGGGCTTTTTTATTTGGCTCATCACGCTGGCAGTTTTTCAGCAAATTTATTCGCAGGGCAGCAAAATTGAACACCCAACGCATTTCCTATCGCCGGTCAAACGCTGACGACACGCAGGCTGTTTATAATCTCGTGATGGCCTCGGTACGACGGTTGGCACCCGTTCCTTATTCGCAGGAAGTTATTGATACCTGGATGGAAGGGCGCAGGGTGGAAGATTATCAGCCTGATTGTGCGCAGGGCCTAGTGTGGCTGGCTGAGGCCGGAGACCGGCCAGTTGGGTTTTCTCAAGGGGAGCCCGGTGCAGTTAAGCGGCTGTTTGTGGACGCCGATTTCGTCGGTTTGGGGATAGGTGCAGACCTCATGGAAAGGGCGCTGAAAGACGCCCTATCAGGTAACATGAAGACCATCGTAATAGAGGCGACCTTGAATGCGGTGCCGTTTTACAAAAAATGGGGTTTCGTCGAGGTCAATGAAGGCATTTTTCCCGGAAGGGAGGGGTTGCCTCCAATCCGGATTGTTCGCCTTACAGCTTGTTTTAATTAGGACTCTTGAGCCTCAACTTTCCTGTCCCATCGGCATTGCGGTTTGGCAAAGATGAACCGGGGTGGGATCAATTCCTTTCCGACAATGCCACTCGGATGGCCAGTCCGGCAAAGACCGATGCCAGAAGATACTGGCCGAGTTTTTTGAACCGGGTCTGGCGGCCGAAATGCTGGCGCAGACCATGGCTAAAAAGAACCACGGTTCCATTCACGATAAGCCCCGTTACATTCAAGACTGTTGCCAAGATAAGAACTTGTAAAAGAACCGGTCCAGCTTCCATGTGGAGAAACTGCGGGAAGAGGGCGAGCATGAAGAGCGCCATCTTCGGATTCAGTATGTTGGTCAAAAGTCCTTCAATGAATATGCGGCGGTGTGCGGTTTTTGAGATGGATTTGTCGATGGTAAAGGACGCTGCAGGGCTTCTGAAAGCTTTCCAGGCGAGAACTAACAAGTACCCGGCACCTGCCCAGCGAACCACCTCATAAGCCACTGGAACAGCAAGGAAAAGCTGCGACAGGCCGAGGCCCGCTGCAAGCGCGTGACAGTAACTTCCGGCCGCAATGCCGGCATAGGTTAGGAAACCCGATGACCGGCCCTGTGTGACGCTTCTGGAGGCGATGAGAAGCATATCCGGTCCTGGGGTCGCGGTCAGGACAAGGCAGGCGGTGGTAAAAACAATGAGCGTGGAGAGATCCGGCATCTGAGGTTCCTTCTGTGAAGCCGGATTCTCTGAATAACAGTTTTTCTCAGATAAGCAACGCGTTATGGCAAACCGCTGCACATTGGTTCGTGGCTATCGGCGCTGGCTGCGGACGCGGGCGGCCCGACCAACAGTTAGGAGTGCTTCGGAGAGAACCGGGACACCGAGATTGTCGTTCAGGCGGGAAATGCGAGTTGCTTCGCTCAAGATCTCCATCGCCCTTTCCAGATCCTTTAGGGTCCAGATGCGCAGCTGTTGGGTGAATTTCGGTTTGCGGCTGAAGAAGATCGGTGGGCGTTGACTGTCGACCACTTGCTGAGCGCTTCTTCCACCATCAATTTCGATTCGCATCCGGTGCAAATTCTGAAAATGTTTCAGCGCTTGATTGGCGATCACCGAAGCTTTTGACCCGGCATCGGTCAGCCGTTCGAGACCGTGATCCAGGGTCGACAGATCTCCGGCCGCGGCAGCGTCGATCAACTCGGAGGTTTCAAATGCCGATGCATCGCCGATGATGGCTTCGACATCTTCGCTGTCGATGCGTTCCTTTTGCATGGCATAAAGGCAGAGCTTCTTAAGCTCACCCCGGCTGGCCATGCGGTCACCGCCTAACAGACTGTGTAAAGCAGCGCGGGCTTCCCGTGAGATGGTTAGGCCAGCTTCCCGGGTCTCTTCATCGATCAAATGGTCAATGCCCCGGTCATTGTCGGAATAACATGGCAGGGCGACCGCGCGCCTGTGCGGTTCAATGAGTTTTCTGAGGCCGGCCCCTTTTTTAATGTCGCCAGCTTCCAGCACAACGAGCGTTTGCCAATCATCGAGCTTCAAGACTGGATCCACGGATGGGACAAGGTTTTTGCCGCTCGCATCCTTGACCCAGACAATCCGGCGTCCGCCGAACAACGGCACGGTCAGCACTTCGTCGATCAGCCGGTCGCTGTCGGAACTGAGCTCAGAGGCATCTATCTTGATCAGGTTGAACGGATCGCTGTCGCCTTCAGATGCTTTTGCCACAAGACGGCTGGCACGCTCAGAAACCAGACCTGTGTCTGGTCCAAAAATCAGCACAACACCGCCTGCGTCCGGGGGATTGGCGACAAACCGGTCAATCTCCGCGGCTTTTAGCGTGGACACAGGCTTTTGCCTCTCAGGTTAGGAGCCTTGATGGGTTGCGAAATAACCCGCAATCCGCGCCGTGATGTCTTCCGCGACTGCCTTTGCGACACGTTCTTCGGCATCCCGTGAAGCCCGCAAGTTGGCAAAGCGCTGGTTGGAGAAGTCGAACGAAGCCGATTGGAACGACCGGCCAGTCATCAGGGTTTTCTCGGTTGCCAGATCGCTCAGAACAAAAGACGCATTCATGGTGAGCGTATAGGCCGAAGGCACGTCGGAGAACTGTTCAACGGCGACAGAGGCCGTGCTTGTGTCTTTTAAGACAACGAGCCGGTATTTTTTCGAAGGAGCACTGGTTCCGCGTTCGAAATTGAACGTCAATTCATTGTAAAGGGTTCTGGCGGGCACATCGGTGCCGATGGAGGCAATGTCAATTGCCGCCATCTCATCGGAGACGACCGCTGAGCCGCTTCCAGCGGTTCCAACCGTGCCGTAGAGCGGGCGGATTTGACATCCGCCAGCGGTAAAGCCGAATGCAAGCAAGCCTGCCAGAACCAGGGTCCTAAAACCCCTGTCCGATTTGATAAACCGGTCAAACAACGACATTGACGATCCTTTGCGGCACCACAATCAGCTTCTTCGGCGACTTCCCGTCCAGCAGTTTCTGAACGAAATCCTGAGACAGGGTAGCTGCTTCGACCTCCTCTTTGGAAGCCTCTTTTGAAATAGTCAGCTCACCGCGTCGTTTGCCATTGACCTGAATCGGATAAGTAACTGTGTCTTCGGCCAGAAGCGCCGGATCTGCTTCCGGCCAAGCGGCTTCGGAAATCAGATTGTCATGGCCGAGCGCAGACCAGCACTCTTCCGCCAGGTGCGGCATCATCGGTGCCATCATCTGGACCAGGTAATCAACAGTTTCGCGAACCGCATATTCCTTACCTTTATCTTCAAGACCTTCATTGAACGCTTTGCTCAAGGTGTTGACCAATTCATAAAGCCGGGCCACCGCCCGGTTAAAACCGAGGCCTTCAAGATCATTGGAAACCGCTGCCAGCGTCTTGTGGGTCGCGCGGCGCAGATCTTCTGATTTGGCAGACATTGCCGGGACGGACGAACTGCGCGGCTCGGTCTTTTCCGTGATTTCACCTATCAAACGCCAGACACGCTGAACAAAACGCCATGCGCCTTGAACACCGTCTTCGGTCCAGATGACATCACGCTCTGGCGGGCTATCGGACAACATGAACCAGCGGGCGGTGTCTGCACCGTAGGTGTCGATAATGTCGGTCGGATCCACGGTGTTCTTCTTCGACTTCGACATTTTCTCGATCGAGCCGATTGCAACAGCGTCACCGCTGTCCAGCATGGAGGCGGTCCGTTTGCCGTCGATTTCTTCGATCTTGATCTCCGCCGGTGACACCCATTCACCGTTTGAACCATCACCGCCGCGGCGGTAGGTTTCATGGGTGACCATGCCTTGCGTGAAGAGACCTTTGAACGGTTCCTTCAAATCCAGCGCACCAACTTTCTGCATGGCGCGAGTGAAGAAACGCGAATACAGCAAGTGCAGGATCGCGTGCTCAATGCCGCCGATGTATTGATCGACCGGCAGCCAGCCAGTGGCCGCATCCGGATCGGTTGGTTGATCGCAGTCCGGAGCCGTGAAGCGGGCGAAATACCAGGACGAGTCAACAAACGTATCCATCGTGTCAGTTTCGCGCTTTGCCGGCTGGCCGCAGTTCGGGCAAGTGGTGTCGCGCCAGGTCGGATGCCGGTCGAGCGGATTACCGGGTTTGTCGAAATTGATGTCGTCCGGCAACTGAACCGGCAGGTTTTCATCTTTTTCCGGAACCACGCCACAGCTGTCACAGTGAATGACCGGAATCGGGCAGCCCCAATAGCGCTGACGGGAAATGCCCCAGTCCCGCAGACGGTAATTCACCTGGCGTTCAGCCTGCGGAGTGCCGTCGACACTGATCGCTTCCAATTTCTCCGCGACAGCATTCTTTGCATCAGCAATGGACATGCCGTTCATGAAATCGGAATTGAAGATGGTGCCGTCGTCTGTATAGGCCTCATCACCAACGTCGAAGGTCGCAGGATCGGCGTCCTTCGGCAGAACAACTGGTGTAACCGGCAGGTTGTATTTGCGGGCAAAGTCCAGGTCGCGCTGATCATGTGCCGGACATGCGAAGATCGCACCGGTGCCGTAATCCATCAGGATGAAGTTGGCCACATAGACAGGCAACTCGATAGAGGCGTCCAGCGGATGTTTGACCCGCAAGCCAGTATCGACACCTTTTTTCTCTGCTTTTTCAATAGCTTCTTCAGAAGTTCCGACACGTCGGCACTCCTCGATGAAGTCTTTCAGCTCCGGATTATCTTCCGCCAGTTTGACCGAGATCGGATGATCCGGTGACAGACCCATGAAGGATGCCCCGAACAATGTGTCTGGACGTGTTGTGAAGATTTCCAGTGTCTGATCACCAGTCGGTGCGGCCTCGATGAATTCAAACCGAACCCGCAGGCCTTCGGAGCGGCCAATCCAGTTCTTCTGCATCAGACGGACCTTGTCCGGCCAGCGGTCCAGAGTGTCGATCGCCTCCAGCAGATCTTCCGAATAATCGGAGATCTTGAAGAACCACTGGGTCAGCTCGCGTTGTTCGACCAAAGCTCCGGAGCGCCAGCCGCGGCCGTCAATCACCTGCTCGTTGGCCAAAACAGTCATGTCGACCGGGTCCCAATTGACCTTGGCGTTCTTGCGGTAAACCAGATCGGCGTCCAGGAACTTCAAAAACAGACGCTGCTGCTGTTCATAGTAAGCCACGTCGCATGTGGCGAATTCCCGGCTCCAATCTAAGGACAAGCCCATGATCTTGAGCTGTTCGCGCATGGCAGCGATGTTTTCGTAAGTCCAATCTTTTGGGTGGACCTTGTTCTGCATGGCTGCGTTTTCCGCCGGCATGCCGAACGCGTCCCAACCCATCGGATGCAAGACGTTGAAACCCTTTGCCCGTTTGTAACGCGCGACGACATCGCCCATCGCATAGTTGCGGACGTGCCCCATATGAATCCGGCCAGACGGATACGGGAACATTTCAAGCACATAATATTTGTCGCGGGGGTCGTCGTTGTGGGTGACAAAGACGTCCTTGTCGTTCCAGATTTTTTGCCAGCGCGCTTCAACTTCGCGCGCGTTGTACCGTTCCGTTGCCATCAAATGTGCCGTTTGTTCTTGCCGCCGGAGATCGCGGAAATCCTAGATATGTGCTTGCGGGACAGTCACCAGAATTCAAGCCCGCGGTCAACATGTCAAAAGTGAACTGTTTCTACCCAGCTGTTTAATCCGCTCAGCCGGACCCGTAAAGCTATTGTGTTTCGGAATTTGATCCAGAAACACTAAGCTTGGTCATGCCATCGTCCCAGATCTTCATCATGTGGGGCGCATCCGGGTGTTTCCGGCTAAACAGAATATATAAGGGAATGGTTCGAAACGGTTGGCTGCGGGTGATTTCTTCCGCCCGTTCGGATAAAAACTGCCGCTTTTGAATGTCGCCCGATATGTCGTTCTCTATATAGATATCAGCGCGGCCATGTAGCAGCATCTTCCAAGCTTGTTCTTCTGTGGCAACAATCTGAAAAACCACACCGTGCTTTTTCAAAACCGTTTCATACCAATAGCCTCCGACACCGACGACGGTGAGGGATTGTGATTTGAGTTCGTCGAAAGACATCGGTGTAAGTCCGGCTGGAAACCGGTCTTTTCGATAAAAGTAGACGTCATTGAGTTCATCGACGGGTTGTTTCGGGTATTGGTAGTCCACCTCTCGCTCTTGCAGATGAGACCAAGAAAAAGTTGCCGGAAATGTACCGGTCTTTGTCAGCTCCATCGACCGGCGCCATGGAAAAAACTGAAACGATACTTCATGTCCTTGAGAGCCGAATACGTCAGCGATTTTCTTGCTGTGCAGTCCGCCGCCCGGCAGTGTTTCCGAAACAAATGGCGGCCACTCACCAATAGCGAAGCTAAATTGTTCAGCCAAGACTGACTTAGCTGTTGTATTAGGCAAAACTAGCAATATAGCTAAAAGTGTCTTCTTTATTTTCATCGAGCCGACTCGGCTTATATTGTTTTATATTTATAATTATTTGAAATAAAAAAGTAAATCAATTGTGTATGTTGTTATCTGACTATTGTTCAGTACCAAGAAATCTAACGAACAGCAGGGTCTTCTGGATTTTCTTCAGACACTTGGCCATCCCATATCTCAAGCATTTTTTTGCCATGTGGATGGGTCTTACTGAACAGGATGTACAATGGGACCGTATGAATTGGCGGCGAATACGTTATTTCTTCTGCGGCGTCTCCCAGAAATTCTGCCTTTTGCCTGATACCGGCGTTATCGCCATCTATGAATATATCGGCCCGCTTATACTGGAGCATTGTCCAGGCTTGCGCTTCTGTGACCACTGTTTCGACGGATACTTTGGCCTCTTCTAGCGGTTTTTCGTACCAATAATTTTGAACTGCAACCACAGTCAGGCCGCGTTCGCGGATCTCGTCGAAAGTCAAGGCAGGTAACCCGTCTGGAAACCGGTCTTTCCTATAGAACATGACAAATTTGTTCGTTGTTATTGGTCGATCAGGTACAAAAAATCGTTTCGCTCGATCCTCAGTATAGACCCAGGGAAACGTCGCCGGTACAGATCCGCCTTCAACCACCTTCATGGCCCGCCGCCAAGGCATGAATTTGTACTCGGCAATGTGGCCAGCGCTCGCAAAGGCGTTGGTTATGATGCGGGCGTGTGTCCCGTAATGCGGCTCATCTGATCCGACGTAAGGTGGCCACTCACCGATAGCAAATGTGAATGTTTCTGCGCGAGCCGGGTTAGCCGATTGGATCAAAACCAGGGCAATCAACGCAAATATCCAAAACCGGAGCTTCATGGCAGCACCTACAACTTTGCTTCATATGTAGGGTACTGAAGAACAGTCGGTGAATCCACAATTTTGGAGATCAAACAGAGTAATCAATACTGTGAAGTTTAATTATGGTTATTGATACTCAGCCCTGTTTCTAATCCGTCTAATGCTCTGAAATGATGCATTTTATCGGACTAAAAATGCAGCCCCAAATGTCGAACATCTGTTTTCCATCTGAATGGGCTTTACTAAAGAGCATATGAAGCGGAACCTGATAAAATGGCGAGGAGCGAGATATCTCGGAAATGCTCTCGCCAAGGTGAGCTTTCATCTGCAATTTGCCAGTATCTGGGTTCTCGATCAGGATATCAAGCCGATCATGCAGCAACATAGTCCAGGCGTCTTTTTCTGTGATCGCTTGACGCACAGTGAGGGTCTTTTGTTTGCTTTCAAACAGTTGCGCCAGCCGCGTATCCGCCATATGGAAATCAAACTGTCACAACCGTGATTTCTGGGAGTATTTTATGAACACTGCTACGGACCGCCTTGCCAATGTCATGAACGATATTCGTGCAGCGGAAACCGAACACAGTCGTCCCACCGGCTCTGTGACATTGATCGCTGTTTCGAAGACATTCGATGCAGAGGCGATCCGTCCGGCTCTTGTTGCAGGTCACCGGGTATTTGGCGAAAACCGTGTGCAAGAGGCCATGGGTAAATGGCCGGGTCTGCGGGAGGAGTTTGACGGTATTGAATTGCACCTAATCGGACCGCTTCAGTCCAACAAGGCCAAGGAAGCGGTGCAGACCTTTGACGTCATTCATACTGTAGACCGGCCGAAAATCGCCAAGGCACTCAAGACAGAGATGGACAAACAAGGCCGCGATCTGCCCTGTTTCATTCAAGTCAATACAGGCGAAGAGCCTCAAAAAGCCGGCATCGCGCCAAAAGACGTTGACGCTTTTATAAAGGATTGTAAGGAAAACATTGGCCTGGCGATTGTCGGCTTGATGTGCATTCCGCCGGTTGATGAGGCGCCCGGTGAACACTTTGCGCTTTTGGAAAAAATCGCGGCGCGGAACGGCCTGTCTCAGATCTCCATGGGCATGTCCTCGGACTATCAGACCGCCGTTGGCTTTGGGGCAACCCATGTGCGCGTCGGTTCAGCGATATTCGGATCCCGCGATTATACTTGATCAGGTTGGCGCCGCATTCCAGGCAAATATCGCTATTTTTGACAATATTTTGACCTTGGAGTGACCAGACGGAAGGGTTGGTCACAACATTGCCCTGACACTTCCTTTACCCGGCCATTTCGCCGTCTGGTTTGGGACCGAGTGTTTCTCCCGCTCCGGTTCACCGGCCGCAGGGGTCTGGTGAAGCGACGGGGCGCACGACCAAAACTGGAGGTCAAATTATGTCCAAGACTTTTGCAGCTGCCGTTCTGATCGGCACTCTGACTGTGTCTTCTGCAGCTCTTGCAGAGGGCATTTCCTTTCAAAAGGCGGACAGCAACCAGGATGGGTTCTTAACCTTTGACGAAATCACCGTCGTAATGCCGGACATGTCCGAAGAGGTTTTCAAGACTGCTGACGTCAATCAGGACAATCTCCTGGACCCAGCAGAATTTGAGGCTGTTCAGCCTTAAGCGTTTGGGTGGGTAGCCCTTCTTAGACCGCGGAATGTGGTCGACCCGCCCATCACGGACCACCGCTGGAAGGTCACGCCGGCGGTGGTTCTGTTCTGAAGATCTTTAGACTTTCCAGGCTTTCCGGATGCGTTCGCGCAGATCCGTCATCCGGTCTACTGGTTCATTGGCAAAAACAAATCTCAAATACCGCCCAGCCCGTTCGTCCCGACCCCAGCCGGTCATGGGCGTTGCAGCAATGGCGCCGTCGTCGAACAGTTTTTTCGAAGCGTCATCAGGCTTTAATCCCAAAGCCATCGTGTCGATCAGCAGCGACCAGCCGCCATCGGGGATCAACACTGGAAGATCCTTCATTTCCGAAAGGATATGGTTTCGGCGGGTCCTCCATTCTGCGGTTGCAGCCGCAACGCCATCGTCGTCAGTTGTCAGGGCGGCGGCGGCACCGGGCATGGCGATGCCAACCTGGCAGACTACATTGGTCAGACTGACAAGGCCGATGTCATTCATGATTTCTTTCGGCCCAACCACCCAGCCGACCCGCCAGCCGATCATCCGGTATTCCTTTGATACAGACCCAACCGTGATCACGCGCTCAGCCATACCATCAAAAGATGCCGGATGGAGAACCGGTTCGCCGGTGAACAGGATCCGCTCCATGGCCGCATCATGTACGATCCAGGCATCGGCTATTTCTGCTGCCGACACGATCGCCTGCCATTCTTCCCGCGTATGAACGATCCCGCTTGGCATCGACGGGCTCATGGTGACGATCGCCTTGACTTTCGGATTAATGGCATCTTGCAAGGCATCGAGGTCGAGCCGCCAGCGGCCACTCGTAACAGTGAGCGGAATGAGCTTCGGGATGCCGCCGGACAAATGGATCCGGTTTAACAGACCAGCATAGGCCGGATCAGTGATAATCACTTCATCGCCCGGTTCAATCAAGGCCAGAAGAGAATTCAAAACACCGGAGAGGCCCCCGGCAGACACGATGCATTGGCTGTCGGGATCATAGGCAACGCCTGTTGTTTTCGAAACCCGGTCTGCTGCGGCTTGGCGCAGGTGATGGATTCCGAGAAACGGAAGATAGCTGTTTGCATCGTCCCGGGTAATGGCGGCGATTGTGGCGTCGATTGCTGCTTTTGGCGGAGCGATGTCCGTATCCAGATTTTCTAAGCGCAGCATTTCCGGATTTGCGGTCGCATCCGCCGCGTTTCCCATCCTGTCGACCCCGATACCCGGAATATTGGCCAGCCGTGAAACCATAATAGTATCCTTTATAGCAATTTGGATCCAATTAATGATATTGATAGGCAGAATGGAATTTGTGTGTCAAGCCGATGATTGCTAAAGGAGGCATATGAGCCAGGCACTTTTGAAACGCGGCGATCGCGCGCAGGACATTGAAAATAAAATCCGGGAGGGCATCATTTCCGGGACCTATGCGCCTGGAAGTGCACTGCGGCAGGAAGAACTTGCGCAACAATTTGAGGCAAGCCGTATGCCGATCCGTGAAGCTTTGCGCGCCTTGAGCGTAGAAGGCCTGGTGCAGCTGGTGCCGAACAAGGGAGCTGTCGTTGCACCGATCAGCGCAGCGGAACTCAGAGAAAATTTCGAAATGCGGGAGGCTGCGGAAACTCTCGCGATCCGCCTTTCGGTCCCCCATCTATCCAATGTTCAGATAGATAAAGCCGCACAGATCCAAAGGGACATTAAAGGTGCCGGAATTGCCGATTATGGGGCGCTCAACAAGACATTTCATTGCACTCTTTATGCTCCAGCCCAGCGGCCGCGTTTGTTGGCGCATATTCAAAGTCTGCACGATCTAGCTGAACGCTACCTGCGTTTCACTCTGAAATATTTTGACTATCAACCAAAATCGGCTGAGGAACATGACGCAATTTTGCAGGCCTGCTACCAGAGGGATGCGAAAGAAGCCGAGAGATTGACTTCCAAACACATCACTGAGGCGGGGAGTATCCTTGAAGAATATCTGGCCAATAATTAAATTTTTCGAATTTAATAAATAAGTTAAAATACTTGTAGGTCCGGTAAAAGCTACAAGGATATTGTTAAACGTCAGTATTTGTTCTCGATTAATCGAGTTTGATCTATAGTTTTAAAGAAACAATCGAAAGTTATTCAAAAGCAGAGTAAAGCTAAAGGGTCTAAAAACATTAGAAAAAATCAACAAACTTGGGTCAAAAGTACAACTGGAATAGGCTTGCAGTGAGTTGACCCCAACAAAACTGTTTGCAAAACTCCTTCCAAATAACAAAAAGAAATTTCAATGGGAGGAAAATATGAAAGCATTTACGTGGGCTCTTGGAGCCGCGATGGCACTTGGTTTGACTGCCGGGTCATCTTTTGCCGCAGATACCACCTTGCGGATATCGCTGCAGCTGCCGCTGAAAAGCCACCTCGGCCAGAACCTGGTTCTGTTCAAGGAAGAGGTGGAGAAAAACTCCAACGGTGAGATTGCGGTCGAAATTTACGATTCCGCGCAGCTTTATAAGGACAAGGAAGTTCCGGCCGCGGTCGGCTCCGGCGCCATCGAAATGGGCGTCGCGTCCCTCACCCGGTATGTGGGCGATATTCCGGCCGTCGACATTTTCTATCAGCCGTTCCTGTTTGACAGTGAAGAGAAAGTCCGCGCAGCTGTTGCTCCGGGGTCTTCCGTGCGCGGTCCGCTGGATGAAGCCATGAAGGGTACCGGATCAACCGTATTGTGGTGGCAGGCTTATGGCGGTGCGATCATGCTGTCGAACGGCGGTCCGATCAAAACCCCTGAAGATATGAACGGCAAAAAGGTCCGGGTTTTCGGCAAAACGCTGGGCGATTTTGTCACCGCGGCTGGTGGCGCGCCGACTCTGATTTCCGGTTCTGAGCAGTATCTCGCCTATCAGCGCGGCACGGTCGACATTGGCATGACCGGCGTTTCCGGTGTGAAATCCCGCAAGCTCTGGGAAGTGATGGACACCATCACCGTCACCAATCATGCAGACATTGAGTTCATCGTCGTCGTGAACACCGATTTCTGGAACGGTTTGTCCGACGCCCATAAGTCTGTCATTCAGGCCGCCGCCGTAACAGCGGAAAACGATGTCCGAGACCGCGTCTCTGACATCGAAGCCAGTGCCTATGCGGCCGCCGAAGAAAACGGTATGACGGTCTACAAGCCGACCGCGGAAGAAATTTCTGCGTGGAAAGCCGTCAGCCAGCCGGTCTACGACGCTTATGGCGAAAAGGCTGGAGATCTGGGCAAACAAGTCATGGATGCGGCCAGCAAACTTTAAGGATTGCTTCTAGTTGTTTGGTCGGGCTCGTCCCGACCAAACTCTTGGTAAATGGGGCTGAATAAAACTGGTCCCTGTGTTGTCATCCCTGCGTAGTCAGGATCCAGTAACCTCTTGAAGTGGTTATCTTCTCCGGTAATTCTTCTCACAGTGTACTGGATCCAAATCTTGGCTCCAGGGCGCCAAACCGGGATGACAATTGAGAAGCAAATGAACTTGGCAAACTATCTGGGCGGTCGATTTGCCGCCCAGTCTTTCCTTTGAATTCAAAGAATCTGGGAAATCTTATGAAGGCCTTTGCGACCCTCTTGATGGCGCTCGCCTGGATTGCTGCGCTCTTGTTTGTCCTTGCCGGCGGCATGCTCACTTTTGAGGTCACCGCTCGCTATCTGTTTGTCGCGCCGACGATCTGGGCAGCGGAATTATCTCAGCTCAGTCTGATCTGGGGGTCTATGATCGCGATGCCTTGGCTACTCGGCGCTGGGCGGCACATTGCCGTCGATGCCGTAACCAACCAGCTTAGCCCCGGCGCACAACGTATTTGCCAGGGCCTTGCTATGGTTTTCGTCGCAGGTTTCAGTGCAATCGTTGCCTGGAAAGGCGCCGGAATATTTTACGATTCCTTTGAGCGCGGGCGGACCACCGGCTCGATGCTGGACTTACCGACCTGGGCGTCGGAACTCGCAATCCCCGTCGGCTTTGGGCTTTTGTTTCTGCAGGCTGTGATTGAGCTGACAAAAGCGGTCAAAGGACCGGTTTCTCTAAGTGGAGCCGGACATTGACCACGATCCTTATTCTCGCAGCTCTTTTCACGCTGCTTCTCATCCGTGTCCCGGTCGCCTTCACACTTGGCGGTCTCGGTCTTGCCTTGCTTCTACTCGGCGGTTTCTCGCCGCTGATGGCGCCGCAGGCGATCCTGTCGACCCTCGATGGTTTCATCCTGCTCGCAGTGCCGCTGTTCCTCTTGATGTCCAACATTTTGCTGAAAGGCGGCGTCGGTAAAGATCTCTTTGCCGCTGTGCATGCCTGGGTCGGCCATTGGCCGGGTGGATTGGCGGTGGCAACCATTGTCTCTTGCGCAATCTTCGCGGCGATCTCCGGCTCATCGGTGGCAACAGCGGCCACCATCGGCACGGTTGCGATCCCGGAAATGATCAGCCGGGGTTATGAGAAGAAATTCGTCTATGGCCTTTTGGCGGCTGGCGGCACGCTCGGCATTCTGATCCCGCCGTCGATCCCGATGATTGTCTACGGCTTTGTCACCGAACAGTCTGTGATTGCGCTGTTCCTGGCGGGCATCGGCCCGGGTTTGTTGCTGGTGGCACTCTTCATCGCCTTTGCCATGATCTACGCCCGCTGGTTTGGCGGATACACGCCTGAACCGGCGGCAAGCGGCCGGGAACGTTTGGAAAGCACGATCCGTGCCCTGCCCTCTATGGTTTTGGCTGGGGTCGTGATCGGCGTCATCTACACCGGCATTGCCACCCCGACAGAGGCAGCCGCTATCGGCTTTGCGGTCGCGTTGTTGATCACAGGCCTTTACCTGCGCACCCTCACCTGGCAAGGCCTCAAGGAAGCCGCCTTTGAAAGCATGGTGACCACGGTTGCGATCCTTCTGATTGTCGCGGGTGCCAAAGTCTTCGGCAAGGCGATTACGCTTTATCGGATCCCGCAGGAGATTTCGGTGTTTATCGGCCAGAACATTGACACCCCGCTCGCCTTCATTCTGGTGGTCTCGGTCGTGCTTTTGATCATGGGGCTCGTTTTCGAAGCCCTCTCCATGGTGCTGATCATGACGCCGGTCCTGCTGCCGGCCGCGATGGCGCTGGGCTTTGATCCGATCTGGTTCGGCGTCTACATGGTGGTGATGGTTGAATGTGCGTTGATCACCCCGCCGGTGGGGCTCAATCTTTATGTCATCCAATCGGTCGCGCGCTCCAGCCTGTCGGATGTTTCCAAAGGGGTCCTGCCCTTCCTGGTTCTGATGTTATTGAGTGTTGTTGTGCTCTATCTCTGGACCGATCTGGCGCTCTACATACCGTTTAAACTCTAAAGGATGTTCCATGCCGTCTCCGGCTGACAAACTCCGCGCTCTTCTGGCGCAAGACATTCTCAATGTGATGCCCTGTTGCTTCGATGCACTGTCGGCAAAGCTGATCGAACAGGCAGGTTTTGGCCTGACCTTCATGTCCGGCTTTGCGACATCCGCCTCAAGGATCGGTCAGCCGGATCTGGGGCTCATGTCCTATGCCGAAGTGCTCGACCAGGCGCGTAATATCACCGATGCAATTGAGATCCCGCTGATCGCCGACGGCGACACCGGATATGGCAATGCGATGAACGTGCGCCGGACTGTGACCGGTTTTGCCAAGGCGGGTGCTGCAGCTGTGATGATCGAAGACCAGCTTGCGCCAAAACGCTGCGGTCACACGCCGGGCAAGGCCGTGGTTTCTCGTGAAGAAGCCTTTGACCGGATACGGGCAGCACAAGATGCCAAGGACGCCGGTGCCGACATTCTGATCCTTGCCCGCACGGACGCCCGTCATGATCACGGGTTACCGGAAGCAATTGACCGGGCTGCGAAATTCAAGGAGCTCGGCGCTGACATTCTGTTTGTCGAAGCGCCAAAGACAGTCGCGGAAATGCAAACCATCTGCCGGGAACTGCCCGGACCGAAGATGGCCAACATCGTGGAAGGCGGGGAAACTCCGGAACTCTCGCACAAGGAGCTTCGGGACATCGGTTTTTCGATTGCCGCCTACCCCCTCACCTTGATGGCGAGCGCCATGCAGGCGATGACCGGAACATTGGCCAAGCTGAAGGCAGACGAAGATCGGACACCGGATCTGATGAACTTCTCAGAGCTGCGGGAGCGCATCGGCTTCAACGACTATTATGACCTGTCTTCCAGGTACGAGACATCAAAGCGGGATTAGTATTCTAGGTTCCCGGCGTTGGCCGTTATTGAATGACAGTCATGTAGTCTCGAAAAGAAAAAAGCGCGGTCCCGGAAGACCGCGCTTTCAAAAAGTTGCTTTGCTTCAGCTTCAAGCAGCCAGAGCGCCTTGAGCCTGATCGACCAGAGCCTTGAAGGCTTCCGGCTGGCTGATGGCGAGGTCGGACAGAACCTTGCGGTCGACTTCAACGCCAGCCTTGTTCAGGCCGTTGATGAAGCTGCCGTAGGTCATGCCGTGCTGGCGGGTTGCCGCGTTGATGCGCTGGATCCACAAAGAGCGGAAGTTGCGCTTCTTGGCCTTGCGGTCGCGATAAGCGTATTGACCCGCTTTCTCGACGGCCTGCTTGGCGACGCGGATGGTGTTCTTGCGGCGGCCGTAGTAACCCTTGGCAGCCTTCAAAACTTTTTTATGACGAGCGTGGGCGGTAACGCCCCTTTTGACGCGTGACATCTAGGTGATCTCCTTAAAAGGCTGGCGTTATGCGTACGGCAGGAACTGCTTCACGATCTTTGCATCCTGATCGCTCAGCGTGGTGGTGCCACGGGCGTTCCGGATGAACTTGTTCGTGCGCTTGATCATGCCATGGCGCTTGCCGGCCTGTGCGGTTTTCACCTTGCCGGTTGCAGTCACTTTAAAGCGCTTTTTAGCGCCGGACTTCGTCTTCAGCTTGGGCATTTTGCATCCTTTCTTTGGTGTGCCTGCAAGCAGACACTTCATTGTTGGTGCATTCAGAGCCGACACGGCATGCCCTTGGTTGTTTCGACCTGGCCTTACATCAAGATGCAAAAAGACAGCCCAAAACGAGCCGGACGACTCTGGACCGGGCGCTTATATGGGAGGTTTTAGGCAAAAGCAACTGGAATCCCGGCAGAAACAAAGGATTCCTTATCGACCTGCCGGGCAATTTTGGTTCTGTCAGATTACAGCAAAGTTAGGCAGCCAATCTCGCAGTTTGTTTTGCCGACCTTAGCCGATCTTCAAACTGCTCCGGCGCTGCTGTTGCGGTGCCCTGAATATTGATGAACTCAATCTCCTTGATTCCGAGGAACCCCAATAGAAACTCCAGATAGGGCTGAACGAAATTTGCTTGAGAAAAGGGTTCACCGTCCAAATAGCCTTCAGATCCATAAGTGCAGATAATCACGGCGCGCCGGGCATTGACGAGGCCGTGAAATCCGGTCTCATCCATTGAGAACGTATGGCCAATCCTTGAAATCTGATCGACCCAGGCTTTCAGTGCAGCCGGAATGGTGAAATTGTAGATCGGAACGGCCAGAAGCAGGGTATCGGCGTCCTGCACTTCTTTGATGAGTTCATCGGACAGCTCAGTGGCGGCTTTTTGTTCGCCAGAAAGGTCATCCTGCGGCGCATAGAAACCTTCAATGGTTTCCTGAGCGATAAATGGGATCGAGCCATCGGCTACATTCCGGGTGATGACGTTACAGCCCGGGTTTTTCTGGCAGAACTCGGATTCAAACACATCGGCAATGGCCGACGAATGAGAGCCCTCCATACGGGAACTTGAATTGATGCGGAGTAATTGGGTCATGAAATTGTCTCCTGAGTGCGTGACAAAGACGACTTAGATTCATGCGACATTTTGAAAAATAGATCGAATTACACCGTAGCCGTGCATAATATGCATGAATGGAACTTTCGACACTCAAAACTGCGCTCTTGGTTCGTGACCTTGGAAGCTTTGCCGCTGTCGCCCGGCTCTTGGATCTGGATGCGTCCAGTGTCTCCCGTGTGATCGCACAACTGGAGCAAGACATCGGCTTCCGTCTGTTCCAGCGCAGCACCCGCAGTCTGGCCCCTACCGGCGAGGGCGAACTTTATCTCAACCGAATTGCACCCCTGGTGGAAGAGCTGGATGCGGCCGGTGATGAAGCGCGGACGACAGCGGTATCCCCACGCGGAACTCTGCGGATGACCGCAAGCATTTCTTTTGTTCAGGAGTGTCTGATCCCGATCCTGCCGGAGTTCCGGCAAAGATATCCCGATATCGACATCGAACTTCTGGCCTCTGATGCAAACCTTGACCTGCGGGCTGATGGCATAGATTTGGCCGTCCGCTTCGGGTCGATGCCCAAGGGTGACTGGATCGTCGCCAAGCTGATGACCACCAGCTATCGGGTTGTCGCATCACCGGGCTATCTGGAAACCGAGGGTCCAATTCCCCAGCCAGAAGACCTTTCAAACAGGGAATGCATCTGTTTTGCCATTCCGGGCTTCCGGACCACTTGGCAGTTCCGGAAAGACGGCATGCAGCCGGTTAGTGTGCCAGTTGGAGGTGCGACAGTGATCTCTAATGCCTTGTCGATCCGCTCCGCCACCCGTCTCGGCATGGGCGTGGCTCTGTTGCCCATCATGCTGGTTGAGAGGGATCTGAAGCGCGGGACCTTGGTGGATGTATTTCCGGACTATGCTTGCGCGGCCGCTACTTTTGAAACAGCGGCCTGGCTGGTTTATCCCAGCCGGTCCTATTTGCCCCAGAAAGTCCGGGTGATGATCGATTTCCTGAAAGAGCACTATGGGCGGCCAGTGGCCTGACCGCCCGAGTATTTTTAAGCGTTTACGTCAACGACGACGCGGCCCTTGACCTGGCCTTTCAGGATGTCCCTGCCGAGACCCGGAAGATCTTCCAGGGTTGCCGGCTGGATCATGCCGTGCAGTTTGTCGAGCGGCAGGTCTTTGGCGATCCGCTGCCAGGCGCGGACACGGTCGTCGTAAGGACGCATGACGCTATCGATACCAAGCAGGTTGACGCCGCGTAGAATGAACGGAATGACGCTGGCCGGAAGATTTGCCCCACCGGCAAGACCGATGGTGGCAACGGAACAACCGTATTTCATCTGGCCCAGGATGCGGGCGAGCATTTCGCCGCCAACAGCATCAATCGCGCCGGCCCAGACCTCTTTCTCAAGCGGGCGCTTGATGGTTTCAGATACGTCATCCCGCGGAACGATGGCGCTGGCGCCAAGAGACTTCAGGTAATCCCAAGTGCTTTCCCGGCCGGTAACTGCGTGTACTTCATAGCCAAGGTTGGCGAGAATGGCGACAGCGACGGAGCCAACACCGCCCGCAGCACCGGTGACCAGAACCGGCCCGTTTTCCGGTTTCAGGCCATGATCTTCCAGTGCCATGACGGCAAGCATCGCAGTGAAACCGGCTGTGCCGACCGCCATTGCATCGCGTGTGGTGAGGCCATCCGGCAATGGTACCAGCCATTCGCCCTTGACGCTGGCCTTTTGGGCATAGCCGCCCCACCAGACTTCTCCGACGCGCCAGCCGGTCAAAACGACCTTGTCGCCCGGTTTGTACCATTCGTCAGAAGACTCTTCGACAATGCCGGCAAAATCGATGCCCGGAACATGCGGATAGTCCTTGACGAGACCGCCACCTGGCCCGACACAGAGACCGTCCTTGTAGTTCAGCGTTGAATACTCAACGGCGACGGTGACATTGCCGTCCGGCAGCTGGTTCTCGTCGATTTCTTTGACGGCGGCGCTGGTTTTGCCTTCGTCGTTCTTGTCGACCACAAGGGCTTTGAAAGTCATGTGAAATTTCCTCGTTATACGGTTTCACTGGCGAGCGTCCGGGCTTCTTGCCGCAGGACAAATTTCTGGATCTTGCCGGTCGCCGTCTTCGGCAACTCGGTGAAGACGATTTTCTTCGGCCGTTTGAAGCCAGCCATGTTTTCCCTGCAGAAGGCGATCAGGCTGTCTTCGGTCTCTGGGCTGCCGTCTTTAAGTTCAACAAAGGCGCAGGGGACTTCGCCCCACTTTTCGTCGGGCAGGGCGACAACGGCCGCAAGAACTACATCCGGATGACGATGCAGAACCCCTTCGACCTCGACTGAAGAGATGTTTTCGCCGCCGGAGATGATCACATCTTTCAGGCGGTCGCGGATCTGCACATAGCCATTTTCATGTCGCACGGCGGCATCACCTGACTTGAAATGACCTCCGGAGAACGCTTCGTCCGTCGCGTCCCGGTTCTTGTAGTAGCCTTTCATGACTGTGTTTCCGCGAATGACGATCTCGCCCTGCGTTTCGCCGTCCCAAGGAACCGGTTCACCGGTCTCGCGATCAACGACATCGACGCTTTCGGTCATCGGGAAGCCAACGCCCTGCCAGGATTGCAGTTCCGCCTGTTCGTCAGCGGACAGGTTGTCCCATTCTTCGCGCCATAGGCACTGGGCAACATGGCCATAGGTTTCGGTGAGGCCATAGACCTGCATCACCTCAAAGCCGAGCGCCTTGGTGGCGGCGAGAACCGTTGCTGGCGGCGGGGCGCCGGCGGTCATGATTTTTACCGGACCTGGTAATAGTTTGCGATCCTCTTCCGCTGTATTGACCAACATGGAGAGTACAATCGGTGCGCCACCCAAATGGCTGACCCCATGTTCATCGATCAGGTCAAAGACCGCCTTTCCGGTCACTTGCCGGATGCAGATGATGGTCCCTGCCATTAGTGTCATGGTCCAGGCATGGCACCAACCGTTGCAGTGGAACATGGGCACGGAATAAAGATAGACCGGATGGCGCGGCAGTTCCCAGGCGATCGGTGTCCCCATCGCCATCAAGTAGGCGCCGCGATGATGGTAGACCACGCCTTTGGGCCTCCCGGATGTGCCGGATGTGTAGTTCAGCGCGAGCGCCTGCCATTCATCGGCCGGGCCTTGCCACGGAAATACCGGATCGCCGCCGTCAACCAGATTTTCAAAGCTCTCTTCACCGATCATCTCGCCGCCTGGCCCGTCTGGATCAGCAATATTGATGACCGGCAGAACCTTGCCGTTTATATCAAAGGCTTTTGAAATGACGCTACAAAACGCCGTATCGGCGATTACCAATTTGGCGTCGCTGTGATCGAGAATATAGGCGATTGTATCCGGTTCGAGGCGGGTGTTGATCGTGTTCAGCACCGCGCCGGTCAGAGGTACCGCATAATGCAATTCAAACAGTTCCGGGGTGTTGGCGGCCATGACCGACACCGTATCGCCAAGCCCAATACCCTTTTGTTTCAAGCTGGACGCAATGCGCTGGACACGATCCTTTACGTCTGACCACGTGTACCGCCGCTCGTTATAGACGACGGCGAGCCGGTCTGGAAACAGCGCGGCTGTACGCTCTAGAAATGACAACGGCGACAGAGGCACATGATTTGCTGTTTGTGGCGGTAGGGCGTCGTAGTGATCGCGCATATCAGTCGTCCTGATTTGAGAACGGCGTTTCCCAAACGGTCGCGGACCGTATTCCGTCCGGCGTTTCAACTTGAACTTTGGTGCCGTCGTCCCAATGAGTCATGCGTACCATGCCTATAGCGACATTCGTCCGGAAATCCGGTGAATAGGCGGCCGAACTGATGGTTCCGACTTTACGCCCGCCACCAATGATGGGCCAGAGCTCGTCACAAGACGGAACGGGATCGCCGTCAATGGCAAGGCTGCGGATTTGCCGAACCGGGCCTTCCACTGCAACACGCAGTAAAGCGTCCCGGCCAACACAGCCGATCGCTTTTTGGGTCTGACAGAATTTGCCCAAACCGCATTCATGGGGTGTGTTGTTGCGGGTCATGTCATTGCCATAGGACAACAACTGACTTTCAATCCGTTCAATTAGGTTTGGGCAACCGGCCCGGATGTTCATCTCCTCACCGGCATCCATGAAAGCGTCCCAGATCGGTTCGCCCCATTTGGTTCCATCGACATAGAGCTCAAAGCCACCCTGTTTGGAGTAACCAGAGCGGGCGAGAACCATCCGTTGGCCTTCAAACTCGACGTAGTCATAATGGAAGAAACGGATGGACCGGATGCGCTCGCCGAAAACTTTGGCGACCAGGTCTTCCGCTTTTGGGCCCTGAATTGCCAACGGCGAGACATCTGGCTCGTCGACATCGACCTCCAGACGGAAGGCATGGGCGAGACCCTTGATCCAGAACAGGAGGTCGCTGTCCGCGACCGAGACCCAATATTTGTCATCGGCCAGTTTGGTCGTGACCGGGTCGTTGAGCATGCCGCCCGTCTCGTCGACCATGGGTGTGTAGTAACACCTGCCCGGCGTCATCTCCGACAGGTCTCTGGGCGTCAGCATTTGCGCAAGACGCCCGGCGTCCGGTCCCCACAATTCGACCTGGCGTTCACAAGACACATCCCAAAGCTGGACATGATCTTTTAAATGCCGGTAGTCCTCTTCCACCGACTGAAAGACAGTCGGAAGAAGCATATGATTGTAGACGGTGTAAGCTTTAACACCGGCTTCGTGCACACGGCTGGAAAACGGAGTTTTGCGCGTGCGCCGGGAGATGGACAGAGACGGGACCTGCATGCCGGCTCTCCTTATGCGGCCTGTTCGGCCGCTGGGCCGGACCAGTCGATCTGGCAGATTTCCGCGCTGCGGCCGTCGAAATCCCAGACCCGGCCATAGGCGCGGACACGGCCCTGTGTCGCCGTTGCAACGGTGATGTCGGAGCCCATCCAGTATTCGGTGTTCTTCACCACGATGTCTTCGTCCGGATCAGACCCGCCGACCGGCACAACCTCGCCCTTGATCGCCTTGCCGACGATCAGACGGCGCTTTTTACCTTCGTTTTCGTAGGATACTGGTGCGCGTTCCGCGCCGAGGAATTCGCTGACCAGAACCTTGAAGAGGCCGGTTGTGCCCTTGGCCTGACCGGAGAAGATCTTCAGAAGACCGTCATAGGCAGCATCGGAAGCTCGATCGTCGATGTATGCAGCGGCTTTCCAGTTGCCACGCGCCATCAAGCCCGGGATTTCAAGTACCAGACCGACGTTCAGGCCAGATAGGTCCTCGCCCATATAATGGCCTTCATCGATGCGCACACCGGCCCACGCCTGACAGTAGCCTTCAGTCGGTGCGTGTTTGCCGAGCGACACCACGCAAGGGCAAAAAACGGTGCAGTTACAGTTGAGGATCAATTCCCCGCGGATGGCCCATCCGGTCATTTCTCTCTCCATTTATAGGTGTTTTATAAGTTCTGTTGTGAGTGTCAGGATTGCAGCTCCGAGCAGTGCGAAGCCGACGGGAGCGGTGAGATAGCGGCCGAGCTGCGGCAGCTTTTCAAACGTCATCAGCACCATCGCAAGGCCCATGAAGGCGAGGTTCATGGTGCCCGCGACAAAGGCGAGCAGCATCAGGGCCCAGCAGCAGCCGAGGCAGACGGCACCCAAATGCAGGCCCATGCTGACCGCGCCGGAAAGCCCGTCCTGCCATTTGCCCATGAAGAACATCAGCGGGCTATGGCACTGGTTGAGGCAGGCTTCCTTCAGTTTGCTGAACTGATATGCGCCGGCGAGCGCCAGAAGTGCGGCGGTTAGATAGACTTCAGAGCTGCGGCCGAACGGATCGAGCCAGCCTTGCGTATCCAGTGCGGCCTGAAGCAATGCGGCGGGGATCGAAAAGCCGATCCAGACAAGCAAGTATCCGGAAAGGAGAGCTGCAAAGCCAGACATGCTGGCGCCCTGCGTGTGGGTCAAATCCAGATAAGTTTTCAAGGCAGGGGCAATGGTCGGCGCCATCATCGCCAGCGACATCAATCCCCACATGGCGATCAGGCCTGGGAGGCTGGTTTCCGCCGCCGGGCGGCACAGCGAGGCAAGGTAATCAAGACCAAGCGCCTGCCAGCCCTGAGGCAGATCCAAATTTGGCTGCATCAGGAACAAGGCTGCCCACGCGCTCAAGACCGCAACAAAAAACGCGATCCAGGCCACTTGGCGCCGGTCAAAAGCGTGAAGGGCGATTTGCACCCAATGTCCTCCCAGTTTGTTGTCAAAAAGGCTGCTCGCATTGAATACAAAAGTCAAATATTTAATTGTCAGACATTTAAAATAATTACATTGACCCTGTTCCTGTGCGCGGCCTAGTCTTGTAGAAATGTCCGCAAATGGCTCGCGGGGCACAAAAGGAGACACCATTGGCAATCGAATACCAGGCGATCCGCAAGGAGGGGCTGTCGACCCAGATTGCCAATGCGATCCGCAAAGCCATTATGGATGGCGCCCTCAGTGTCGAAGAGCGATTGCCCAGCGAAACGGAATTGGCCGATAGATTTGGTGTCTCGCGGGCAACAGTACGAGAAGCCATGAAGCGGCTCGCAGCTCAAAACCTGATCCGCTCCGAACGCGGAGCATCAGGCGGGGCGTTCGTCAACCGGATCACCTTTGATGAAGCGCGTGACGATCTGGTCAGCACAACCCGGCTGTTGATCGGTATGAACGACATCCCCTTCGAAGATGCCATCGAAGCGCGTTACCTGCTGGAAGCATCTTGTCTGCCGCTTGCCTGCGAAAACCGCGGCAATGAAGAACTCAACGCAATGTCAGACGAGATTGCTCTCCAAGGCGGCGATCTTTCGGATGAAGATTTCTGCGATTCCGACGTCCGCTTTCATTCAACGATTGCTAAGGCGACTGGAAATCCGCTGCTGATGTTTCAGGTGGCCGGAGCCATTGAGGCCATGCAGCCCTTGATGAACATGCTCGTCTACCGCTTACGGGATAAAAAACACATTGCCGGCCTGCATGGCCAAATGCAGGCGGCGTTGAAAGAGCGAGATGCGGCGGCCGCCCAGACGATCCTTGATGAGATCGCCGCTTATACCCGTCAGCTAGCGGCTCTGCGGCGTAAACCGAAAGATTGATCCTTCCTAGTTTGAAGCCCCACCGCTAGTGATCCATTCAGCGGCCCATTCCGTAGACGGATCAGCACCTATTTGGGAGCAATAGGGTGATAACGGTCTACTACGATGGCAAGTGCGGCCAGTGTTCGAGAGAAATCAGTTTCTTCAAACGGCGCACGCCAAAACAATCAATCGTGTGGCATGACATTGCCAACGAGCCGGACCAACTGGCTGACACGGGCCTTAGTCAGGCGGATGCGCTGATGTTCATGCATGTGCGTGACGCGGATGGTGTGATGCAGAGCCAGGTTGATGCGTTCATTGTCCTCTGGCGGCAATTTCCGGGCTGGTCATTGCTTAGCCGGCTCGTCGCTCTTCCCGGCGTCTACCATCTAACCGGTGTTCTTTACCGCGCCTTCGCAGAAATTCGCTTCAACCGTTATCCGCATTGCCAGGCGAGCTTGGACCAGGCGTGAGCCTGCGGGCTACGTACTCTGATCAGCAGTCAGCTGGTCCAAATGTTTTTCGATCTCGGTGATCACCGCCTTGGACGTCGGCTTGGCCGGAGTTGCGAACCAGGAGACCAAAGCGCCGTCGGGTCCGATTAGATATTTATGAAAATTCCAATTTGGGCGGGCAAGAAACCCAAGTTCGCGGACGGCCCATTGATAAAACGGATGGGCAGCCTTGCCGCGTACAGATGTCTTTGCGGTCATCTGGAAGGTTGCACCGTATTTGGCTTCGCAATAGGCGGCGATGTCGCCGTCTTTCCGCGGTTCCTGGCCACCGAAATCATTGGACGGGACGCCCAGCACCACCAGTCCGCGGTCGGAATATCTTTCGTGAAGTTCCTGCAGTCCAGAGAGCTGGCCGCTGAAGCCGCAAGCCGTCGCTGTATTGACGACCAGCACAAGCTTGCCTTCAAACTCCTTCATTGGCAGGGATAAACCGTTTGCGAGCTCAAAACTATACTCATGGGCACTGCCGCTCTGAGATGCCGTATCGGCGGCAATGGTATTGCCTGTTAGGGCAAGAAAGCCGGTAAGAACTGCGGCGGCGGGGGCGAACCGGGGCATCGGCAATCTCCTCAACATGATTTCTCGATTGTCGTACGGCTGATCACCGATCTCAGTTCACCTGCCTGTGCTGGGCAATGAGTTTTCCGGAACAGTCTGCTGCTAATGGTGCCACAAAACAAATGGCTTTGCGGACTGAGCAATGATCGATTGCCCAGAAATGATTTTGTTCCAGTAACTTAAATTGGTGATAGCAAGTCGTCGCGACTTACAGCCTAAGACTCAGGCGTCTTTTGGGGCGCTATTTATGAATGTCAGATAGCCTAGTTTGGGCGTCTGAACGTGCGAAAACTGCGCTGATCGGCAGTGGAGCCAGTGTCATTGATCGGCCGGATCTCGGAGACGTCCATGTCGAAGGCCGCTGTGATTGTCACTTGGCCATCCAGCAAGGTGATCGTCTGACGGGATAGGTTCATATCGAGCCGGCCGCTTAAAAGGACAGGTTTATAGAGTTCGGCTTCGGACCAGTCGTCTTGAAGCTTATAATAGATCGTCTGATTGGGGGGCGGCGCCGGAACATGACTGCACATGCCATATCCTGAGACCAAATAGCCGTACTGGGCCGATCCATCTGCACCTATGACCGGGATAACATAGCCGGTGATTGCGATATCTTTGCCGACGAGATCCGGATTGCCCTTCAATAATGCTTCGGCCTTCTTTTTGGCGACAGCCTCCCGCTGCGCCAACAGAAGATCCGTTTCGATCCCCGCATCCGTCAGTTTCTGTTCTTCTTGCCTCAAGCGGGTTTCTGCCTTGGACCGGTCATCATCAGTGAGATCGCCGCGTTCAAGCAGTTTTCGTAGACGGTAGACCGCGGCGATCGATCGAAGGTCCGTGAGGAAAAGCGCTTCGAAAGGGTCTTCGAAGCGGGCGGCTGCCGGGTCTTTCAGGTCAATCCAATCAATTGGTGTCACCGCCACTGCTGGAAAAGCGGTAAGCACCGACATCAAAAGGATCAGTCCATATCTCATCATTCCTGTATTCTATCCGGGTCACTATGGACTCGCCAATCACATAATGAGTGGTGCAACTGCAATTAAGGATTGCGAAACCTATACAAACACTTCAATTCTCAGAGGGCTCATGAAATACTTCGCACACGCTTACCAAAACGCGGATGCCTCCTCCGATGCCGAGTTGGACGAGATGCGAAACCTCCTTGGTATCATGGCCGCGCATCCGGATTTTCAGGCGTACAAGAGAAATTCCTATGACGCCCTTGACCTGAAACCAGATGCCAAGGTTGCCGATGTTGCCTGCGGTCTGGGATTTGATCTGCCGTACCTTAAAGACCGTGTCTCTGAGGGGACCGTGACAGGGTTTGACCTCAGCGAGAAATTTCTTGCCGCGGCAGAGTCCCGGATAAATGCGGTGAATGGCAGGGCCGATCCATCGATCCTCTTTAAACAAAGTGATATCCAGACCATCGACAGCAAGCCGGGTGTGTTCGATGCCGTCCGCGTCGATCGCTCTCTTCAGCATGTATCCAGCCCGGAAACAGCAATATCGGAAATGCTGCGGATCGTAAGACCGGGCGGGATACTCTGCGCTGCTGAACCGGATTGGGGCAGTTTTGTCATAGGGTCCAGCTACCCGGAGATCGCCGATAAGGTTGTCAGTGCTTATGCGCAGGCCTTGATCAATCCACGGATCGGCCGGGATTTGATCGATTTGATTGGTTCGCGGACCGCTCTAACTCATCACAGTGTTCATCCGCTTTTGCTGAAAACACTGCCTGATGCCAGCCGGATCTGTGTTCTTGAGGACATTACCGCCCGGTGCCAAGAGGCGGGCACAATCACCTCAAAAGAAAGAACTGCCTTTTGGCAGGATCTTAAGGAGCGCGATGCTTCTGGCCGGTGTTTTGCGCTTCTGAACATTCATCTTGTCGCTGGGCGCAAACCCTGATTTCCGGCGTTCTTGACCTCTTGAGGCTTGACCCGGCCGCCCCCATGTCCCTATGTCCGGACATCGACATGCCGGAGAGCTTAGATGGAATTTGAACGCGCCCCGAACGACCCGACCCGCAAGGAGCTGTCACCGCTGCTAAAACTGGCGCTGGAGCTTGGGCCACTGGCCGTCTTTTTCCTGTTCAATTCCCGGGGCGAGCAGATCGCCGAAAATTTTCCGGTTCTGCAAATGATCGGTGAGCCGATATTTCTGGCGACCGCGGCCTTCATGGTGGCGATAACCGTTTCGCTGGTCGCTTCGCTGTACCTCACCAAACGTTTGCCGATCATGCCGCTGGTCTCCGGCGTGGTGGTCCTGGTCTTTGGCGCCCTAACCCTGTGGCTGCACGATGAGCTCTTCATCAAGCTGAAGCCGACCATCGTCAACTGCCTGTTCGGCGCTATTCTTCTGGGCGGCCTTTTGTTCGGCAAATCCCTGCTGGGTTATGTCTTCGACAGTGCTTTCAAGCTGACCGATGAAGGCTGGCGCAAGCTTACCTTCCGCTGGGGTCTGTTCTTCTTTGTGCTGGCGGCCATCAACGAGATCGTCTGGCGCAGTTTTTCGACGGATTTCTGGGTCAGCTTCAAGGTGTTTGGCGTCATGCCAATCACCCTGATTTTTACGCTCACACAGCTACCACTTATTCAAAAACACGCGATTGTTGAGGATGAAGAGGGCGCTTGAGTTTGCTTCACGTGGTAGGATCTGATCTTCCCATCGGCCTTGGAAAATTAATTCAAGGACTGGATCAGAGTGATACTGCTCCATGGACAAGCCAGATTGCCAATCGACAATCACGTGCCCCAAATGCGGGGACTCGCGATTGGAAACAATGCCTAAGAATGCGTGCCAGTGGTATTATGAATGCACTGCTTGCGGCGTTCTTCTGAAATCAAAATCTGGCGACTGTTGTGTCTTTTGTTCCTATGGAACGACACCCTGCCCACCCATTCAGGCAGGGAATGCCTGCTGTTTGAATCCTTAGTCGGTCTTCAGTGCATCTCCCCGTGATGACCAAAAGCAACGTCGCGGCGGGCGCCGGTGATGGAGATGGAAAAGCCGGCGATCACGTCGATCAGCGCGATCACCATCAAAATGAAAAAGACGGATGTGGCCGCTTGTGGAACGATCAGGAATTCCACCAGGAAGGCGACGAACACCAGCACCGACAGCATGTGATCGACGACGGCGGCCTTGCCAATCCGCGTGGCTTTCAGGATTTCGATGAACAGGAAGAATAGCCCGGCCGTGATCAGGAGATCGCTGGCGAGCAATTGGAACGTGGTACCCGACGCCATTCCGATCGAAAACACCGGATTTGACCAGAAACCTGGATCAGCAGCGCCGGAGGTAAAGGCAAAGCCGTTGTAAATGAGCAAGGCAAAAAGGGTGAATGGCAAAGCGGAAAGTAGGCGCATATTCGGTTTCCATCGGTTTTGATACCAAACATGGACCGTTGCTTTAAAGGCGGACCAAGCCGGGCAGTAAAAATTGTTGTGTGGCGGGAGGACGTGACCCCTCGCGGCCGCATTCGGCCGGCACTACCGACTTTGCGCCACCACATCAGAACTATAGTGTTATTGCGCAGCAGACCAAAAAAGAAAAAGGCCGGCCTGTCGGAACAAGGCCAGCCTCAATCTTGTTTTGCCATACGGCGATCCTGCCAGATCAAGTCATGCTTTCTAGGCGAAGCCTGAAAGCACAAAAATCTTAGGCGTCGTCCTTAGCGGACAGGATCTGACGGCCCCGGTACATGCCAGTCTTCAGATCAACGTGATGCGGACGGCGAAGTTCGCCCGAATCCTTGTCTTCGACATATGTCGGCTGCTTCAGGGCGTCCGAAGAACGGCGAAAACCGCGCTTCATGCGCGAGGTTTTTCTCTTTGGAACGGCCATTTTGTTTTTCTCCGTGGTCCATAACCATGCGGCCCGGACCGGGTAAGCCCGGGGCGTGGCTGCACGCAGGTGTTCGAATGCGCGGCGTTATACAGGCAACGCCAACGTTTTGCCACCCCATTGATGAAATTTTCTTTGGCTTTGATACGTCAGTCTTTTGCAGAGTGCCAGCCACCTGGCGTTATTTCCCCAGAACGCACTCAAAAATGGGTCCGGCGCTGCGGACTCTGGCGATGTTTTTTGACGATAACCGCCGGTGTCCGGCAGACGGGTTTGCCGGATTGCGGCCGCGCGGATTGGGCAAGGCCGTGGCAAGGCGGGCGGCTTGTGTCTGGCTTAGCCCCTTTGCCGGTTTGCCGAACCAGGCATGGGCGGCGGCTTCCGCGCCAAAGATGCCCTCGCCCCATTCGGCGATGTTCAAATAAATTTCCAAAATGCGTTTTTTGGTCAGAACCGCATCCAGCATCAAGGCGAGCGGTATTTCCATGCCTTTGCGGATGTAGGACCGGCCGCTCCATAAAAAGAGGTTTTTGGCTGTTTGCATGGTGATCGTGCTGGCCCCGCGCGGTCGCTCGCCGTCCCTCAAGGCTTCCACCTGGTTCTTCAGCGCGCCCCAATCCACACCATGGTTGAAACAAAATCCGCCGTCCTCAGATGCGATCACCGCTTTGATCAGATTGGGGGAGATGTCTTCAAGTGAAACCCATTGCCGGTCCACCCAAAGCAATTGCACATACCGAGCGAGCATCAATGTGCTGACCGGAGGGACCACGGAATACATCACGGTGAGAACCGGCGGCAAAAGGATGAAGATCACACCGAGCTGAATTATACGTCTGCGGACGGTTTTCCAGGAAAACCATCCGGACGTTCCCTTGCGTGTCTTGGCCTCAGCCCGTGCCATTCAATTCCCGTTCATTGTCGACGATGAAGTCCCGGATGACCGGTACGGCATCGCGTTCCTTGGACAGAAGAAGCTGCATAACCATGTTTGATCCATGCAGGAAGCCCAACTCGGCTGCGCAGAGATAAAACTCCCACATCCGGCAAAAGCGTTCGTCATAAAGATCCGCAGCTTCCTGCCACTTCTCTAAAAACCGGATGCGCCAATCCCGGCAGGTATAATAGTAGTGCAAACGCAAGATTTCTGCGTCGCAGACCCATAACCCAAGCCGTTCGGTGGATGCAAAGACTTCCGACAGCGCCGGTACATAGCCGCCGGGGAAAATGTATTTGCGAAAGAAGGGGCCGGTTGTTCCTGGAGGGGTCATGCGGCCGATAGAATGGATCACCGCAAATCCGGTGTCTCTCAGGCATTCCCGGACTTTCATGAAGTATTCGTCCTGATGGCCGATGCCAACATGCTCCATCATGCCGACAGATATCACCCTGTCGAATTGGCCTTTGAACTCGCGGTAGTCTTTCAGGACGAAGGTCACCTTGTCTTCGACCCCTGCTGCACGCACTCGTTCTTCCGCGATTTTCACTTGCTCCGGCGAGACATTGAGGGACGTTACTTTGGCACCTGCTTGGGCCATACGGATGGCGAGCGATCCCCAGCCTCCGCCAATTTCCAAAACCTCCATGCTGGGTTTGAGATCCAATTTGGCAACCAAGTGGGTCAGTTTGGCGTCTTGTGCCTCTTCCAGGCTGTCCTCAGGTGTTTTGTAGTAGGCACAGCTGTAGTTCAGCCCGTCATCCAGGAACAATCGGTAAAGGTTAGTCGATAGATCATAGTGATGCCGCGCCTGCTTTTTGGCCCGGTCGACGCTGTTGGCTTGTTGCCGCCGCCTGAAGGCCTTCCAACCCTTGCGCAGCAGTCCTTGAACCGGGTGGGCGCCAAGCGGGGCACGATTGATGGAAAACAAAAACAAGAAATCATAGCAGGTGGCGCCCTCTTCCATGGTGAGGGTCCCCTCCATATAGGCTTCGCCTGCCGCGAGCTCCGGGTTGAGAAACAAAGATCTATAAAGCTTCTTGTCGTGCAACCTGATCGTCACTGTTGGTCCGTTTTCACCGGATCCGAATTCGTGAAGCCCACCGTTCACATCATAGACCCGCATCCGGCCATTCTTGATGAAGGTACGGAGTAAGCTGGACAACAATTTCATACGTCAAATCTCCAGGAGAATGAGGCCTGGCGGCCAAAGAAAAGCAAAAGCGGACAAATTCCAAAGACAAGCCTTGACGATACAGCGAATTGGCTTCAGGGAAACCCCAAGTGTGAAGACTGTGAACTCGGCCTTGGAGCCTCGTGTGACATTTGACCTTAAAACCCATCTGGCAAATCAAGCCGGACGTGTGGAAACGGCCCTGGACACTCTGCTGCAAGAGGCGGTCAGCGACGGAGAGATTTCCAGACCGCAGCGCTTGATTGCCGCCATGCGCCACGGTGCGCTCAACGGCGGCAAGCGGCTCCGGCCGATATTGGTTATGGAAACCGCAAAACTCTTTGGTCGGTCGGACGATGGTGTGGTTCAGGCGGCTTCCGCACTGGAACTCATTCACTGCTATTCGCTGGTTCATGACGATCTTCCAGCGATGGACGATGACGATCTGCGCCGTGGCCAGCCGACCGTGCATAAGGCTTTTGACGAAGCGGCGGCCATTCTGGCCGGCGATGCGTTGCTGACGCTCGCGTTCGACGTCATCACAGAAGATGACATCCATAGTGATCCCGCTGTCCGCCTACGGCTGGCCCGGGAATTGTCGCGCGCAGCCGGGATCGGCGGCATGGCCGGTGGCCAGATGCTGGATCTGGAATCGGAGCACCGGGAGCGCTCTGAAACTGAAATCCGGCATCTGCAATCGATGAAGACCGGAGCACTGCTCCGCTATGCCTGCCGTGCCGGCGCCATTTTGGGGAATGCACCGGAGGACGATGTCGCACGGTTGACCCGGTTCGGTGAAATCATCGGCCTTGCATTCCAGTTGGCAGATGATCTTCTGGATGTGGAAGCCAGTCCGGAAGTCATGGGCAAGGCGACCGGTAAGGACGCGGAAGCCGGCAAAGCAACGCTCGTTGGTCTGATGGGCATTGAGAAGACGCGTGCGGAATTGCAGGCCTTGCTCAATGAAGCGCATTCACTGCTGGAAGCTTATGGCGATAGGGCGGCTGTATTGCATTCGTTGGCAGATTATGTGGTCAACCGGGACAGTTAAGTCGAGGTGCTAGCCTTCCCGGTCAAATGATGCGCAAACCGAGATCCACGTCTCACGACGACGGGAAAAGCGCAGTAGCCCCGCGTTAAAGCGTGCCTAATCGCCCGCGTGTCGGCCAAAGTCTGGCGCGTCGGTTTCCTGACCGGCTTCAATGATCGAGCGGCGGATGCTGCGGGTTCGTTCAAACATCTCAAACAGCTTGTCACCATCGCCCCAGCGGATCGCGCGCTGAAGGGCCGACAGGTCTTCTGAGAACCTCGACAGCATCTCCAGGATCGCCTCTTTATTGTTGAGGCACACGTCCCGCCACATGGTCGGGTCGGATGCGGCCAGCCGGGTGAAATCGCGGAAACCGGAGGCAGAATATTTGATCACTTCGGATTTGGTGACTGCTTCCAGATCATCGGCGGTGCCGACGATGTTGTAGGCAATCACATGCGGCAGATGAGAAACGATGGCCAGCACCAGGTCGTGGTGTTTGGGGTCCATCTGATCAACATCCGATCCGCAGCCCTGCCAAAACATTTTCAGTTTTTCTAGAGCTGCTGGGTCGGTGCCTTCCGGAGGCGTTAGAATACACCAGCGCTGGTCGAACAGCGTCGGAAAGCCGGCATCTGGGCCGGACTGTTCAGTACCCGCGATCGGATGGCCCGGAATGAAGTGCACGCCCTCTGGCACATGCGGGCCAATCTGCTCTACCACAGATCCTTTTGTGGAGCCGGCATCTGTCAGGATCGCACCTTTTTTCAAAGCCGGAGCAATCCATTTGGCGACAGCCTCATTGGCACCGACCGGCACACATAAGATGACAAGATCAGCGCCTTCGACCGCAACCGCCGCATCGAGTGAATAGCTATCGCCAAGGCCAAGTTCTTCCGCACGCCGAAGCGTTTCTTCCGACCGGGTCGAGATCGCAATTTCTTTCACAAGGCCACGCTGGCGCGCAACTTGGGCAAGAGATGACCCGATCAGGCCAATGCCGATCAGGGCCATACGCTCAAAAATGGGGGCGTCTGTCATAAGGTCAGTTTTTACCGTCAGGCTTGCGCCAGGAAGTCTTTGAGGTGGGCGACCACAGTCCGGTTTGCTTCTTCGCTGCCGATGGTCATACGGATTGCATTCGGCAATCCATAATTCCCCACCATCCGCAACACGCAGCCGCGCTCCAAAAGGTAGGCATCGGCATCGGTTGCCCGCTTTCCGTCTTCATCGGAGAAGTGGACCAGAACGAAGTTGCCGACGCTCGGCGTGACTGTGAGGCCGAGTTTTTCCAGTTCTTCTGTGACCCAAGGCAGCCATTTCTCATTGTGTTCGACAGAGTCGGCGACAAATGTCCGGTCGCGGACCGCGGCCGCTCCGGCGGCAATCGCTACACCGGACATATTGAACGGACCGCGAATCCGGTTCATGGCGTCAATGATATGGGCCGGGCCAAAGCCCCAGCCAATGCGCAGATTGGCAAGGCCATAAATCTTTGAGAACGTGCGGGTCATGACCACGTTTTCAGTGGTTGCCGCAAGTTCAATGCCGCTTTCATAGTCGTTGCGGCGGACATATTCGCCGTAAGCTGCATCGAGAACCAGGAGCACATTTGACGGCAGGCCTTCGTGCAGACGTTTGACCTCCGCGAATGGCAGATACGTGCCCGTCGGGTTGTTCGGATTGGCCAGGAAAACCATTTTGGTTTTTGGAGTCACCCGTTCCAGGATCGCATCGACATCGGTGGTCAGGTCCTTTTCGGGTGCAACAACAGGTGTCGCACCGGCGCCGCGGATCGCAATCTCATAGACCAGAAACCCATGTTCGCAGTAGATCGCCTCATCGCCTGGGCCAAGATAGGTATTGGCCAGCATGCTGAGGATTTCATCTGATCCGGCGCCGCAGATGATCCGGTCCGGGTTGAGGCCGTAGACTTCGCCGATGGCGTCACGCAATTCAGACGCATTGCCGTCCGGATAAAGTTCCAATGCCCCGGTCACGGTGCTGAGCGCGGCAGAAACGGTCTTGCTGGTGCCAAGCGGCGTTTCGTTGGACGAGAGTTTATGAAGCGTTTTACCGTTCGACCCTTTTGACTTGCCCGGAACATAAGGCGCAATGTCCAAGACGCCCTGTTTCGGCTGCGGGCGGTTTTCGGCACCTGCCGGATTTGCTTCATTCACTGCAATCGTCATGTCATTCATCCCAAGTCCCCGTTTTCTGCGGGGTCAAACACATCTTCCGGATCACTGCCGCTATCAATCGGTGCGGCATAGCCACCAACACATCTCAAGACATCCGGCGCGGCACCCGCTTCAAGGCAGGCCGCCAGGACAGCGTCTTCGGGCAAGTCTCCAGTTACGGCCAACAGCGCATCAACCCCGTTGGCTGACCGGTAGAAACTCAAAACCTCGATCCCTTGGTCCATCAATCTTCCTGGCAGACGGTCGGACCACCGCGCGTCATAAACCGCAATGTCCGGCTTGTCGATCATACTGTCGGACTTTGCCAGCACCAGAGCTGGTAAATCGGCAGGCCGTTCGTCCATCAACACGAACGGCAGACGTGCGCGGATTTGTGCGCCGCTGTCATTAAGCCCGCGCCACCAGGGCAATTCTGCCCGGTCACTTAAAGCCACCAGGCCGATGTCGGACGCAGAATCGGTAACGGCTCCCGCAACATCCGCCGCATCACTTCCTGGGACCAACTCAACGGCAAAACCGAAATAATAACGAGCAAGGTCCAGCATGCCGACAAGGTCTGCGGTGCCATCCAGATGAACGGTATTTTCCTTTGACAGTCTGGACCCGGCGGACAGGATCGACCGCCAGACCGCTTCCATGGTGGTCAATGGCAGATCGCCATGATGACGCTCGGCCAGATGCCGCATCACTTCGGCATCCCGATCCGGATCAAAGGCCTTCTCAACCAGACCGGCTTCGGACTGCAACGCGCGTAATTGCTCAGCTGCTTGATTGCGCTCCAGCACTGCTTCGTGAATCCGGGCGTCAATATCGTCTATGCGGGCACGGGCAGTTTCCCTTGATGCGCCGCTGTCCGGGCTCGGGGGCATGAAAACTTCCTCAGGATCGACCAACTGCGGCCGATAGTCATAGGCATCCGGCCGACCAAAGGCAAAAGAAAACGGAAGTGTCTTTTATCTGATATCTGATTGTGTCCGTCGCACCGGCTTCAACCCGGTTGCCGCACCATCTGGAATGAACACCGGACGCAAAACTCCAAGCCGACTTTTTTTTCCATCTGCGGGCAAGCTACGGAAAACGACTTTTTCCGCTTCCATAATCAAGATACCGGCAAATGCTGGCCAGAACCGGTGACCCAGTGCTTCCCAGGTCCGTGCCGCCCTTTGGATGCCAATCGAGCGCGATGGGGGCATGAACAAGGCTTCAGAATCGTCCGTGACATTGAATTGGCAGTTTTTCAAAAGCTCTTTGAGTTGGCGGCCAGAATATGGCCGGCCGTAGCCGAAGGGTGAGAGTTCCGAACGCGCCCAAAGGCCGCGCCGGTTGGGCACAACCGCGATCAAACGCCCGCCTGGGGCCAGAACCCGCCAGGCTTCTCTCAGCATGGCAGATGGATCGGAACAATGATCCAGCGCGTGCACCAGCATGATCCGATCAAAGGTTGCATCGTGAAACGGCAGTGCGCCGTCTTCGATTAGGGCACAGGCGTTGTCTTTTTCCCGCGGCCAGTGAATGGCGCCTTGCGGTGCAGGCATTGCTGCGACCAGCCGGTCGGCGGAACCAAGATATGGCCGCATGAACGGCCCTGCATAGCCTATCCCTAAAAGGCTTTGTCCCTTTATATCCGGCCACATGCGCTCCACTGGCGCGCCGATCAACCCCCGCAGCAACTGGCCCAGTGGTAAATCATAAAAGGCACGCAGATGAACAACGTCGAGATACATATAGTCCGCCCGAAGGATAAACGCGCCGCGATTGAACAGTGATCCGCGCCATAGCGCAAGACTTCTGATTAGGGTTGCCGTCCGCCTTCCACTCTTGCTCCGCGGTTCGGTCTTTGCCACTGTGCAGCGAAACTAAATATTCGGCCAAGGAGCCTTCCATGTCCCTCAGCGGCACCACAGAAATCCATCAGTTCACGTGTTTGGATGACAACTTCGGTGTTATGATTCACGATACCGGCAGCGGTACAACGATCGCAGTCGATGTCCCCGATGCCGCTGCCTATGAGGCCGCATTGGCGGAAACCGGTTGGAATCTGACCCATATCCTGATCACCCATCACCATTGGGATCATGTGCAAGGATTGGGCAAGCTCAAAACCCAAACAGGAGCGACCGTCATCGGGCCCGAGAGGTCACGGCAAAAGATCCCCGAATTGGACAAGACAGTCGAGGACGGAGACGACGTTCTGTGCGGGCCTTATGAAGTCAAGGCGCTTGCCACACCGGGGCATACGCTCGATCAGATCTCCTGGTACATTCCCTCGATCAAGGTGGCGCATACCGGTGATACTTTGTTCGCGCTTGGCTGCGGCCGGGTGTTTGAAGGCGACAAGGAGATGATGTGGGCTTCACTCGTAAAGCTTTTGCATCACCTCCCGGACGACACCACGATCTACTGCGGTCATGAATATACCGAGGCCAATGCCAAATTCGCTCTGACAATCGAACCTGAGAATGCCGCACTTCAAGCCCGTGTGAAAACTGTGTCCGGCCTCCGGGCCAGCGGGAAGCCGACCCTGCCGACGACAATGGCTGAAGAGAAGGCTACCAATCCGTTCCTGCGCGCTGGTGAAGCCTCTGTTGCCGCTGCGCTGGGCATGGCAGGGCAACCGGCCGAAGCGGTTTTTGCTGAAATACGCACCAGAAAGGACAATGCCTAATACGCGTGCATTGGTGCAATGACGTGTTTTGCAAACACATTTTTTAGCGGTTCCATCAAGATTCTTTGAGCGGACCGCTAAAAACCACAAAGACATGCCCCCATATCACATTTGTTGTGAACCTGTAGGGGCAGAAACCATGACGATTGACCGGTCTTTAGACCATTCCGGACGGACTCCGGAGCAGCGCGCCCAGGATGTGGTGCAAAGAATTGCCAGCCAGGCCGAACCGATTCCGCTCACTCAGGGCGGTGGCCACAAACTCGACATGCAAGTGCTTTACGCCGAAGTCGTTGCCGCCTTGCGCGAAACAGTCGACGACCTGGCTTTTTGTACGAAGAATTGAACTCTCGTTAATCGCGATTTGGTAATTGCAACAGCAATAGGGAACACCTATTGCTGGCAATTCGGCTATCTCGACGAAAACGAATAAAATGCGCCCGTATCAAAAGACGCTTCTAAAACTCTACCCAAATTATTTCGGCGTTACTTTTATTTTTCTAATATTTCTGTATCCGCCACCTGTTCTTATACATTATTTTCTCTATTCGAATATCGAGGAAATGGATAATTCTACAAAGTATATGTTTTTATATACGCCAATTGCGCTTCCTGTGCTCACTTACTTGCTTTATGTCATTATCACTCAAAGTAAGAAATTCTTGAAGTACCCTTCGCTTCTTGTGTTGGACGACGGTCTTCGCTTCATGACTGCACAAAGGAAGTATTTTTGGGCATGGGAAGACCTTAAAGAGTTCAAACTTCTCTCGCATCGGTCGAAACACAACGATCCCCGGAAACACTATTTTCTTCTAACCAATTTTAAAAACAATCGAGCGGACATCGACCTTGCGAGTTCTCATTCAATTTCGCGAGCTGATATTTATCTGGATCTCAGTGATTTTTTCCGCCAAAGGAACAAAAAACGGGCCTACCGATTGCTCAGCCTTTTGAACGAAAACATAAAAAAGAATTCTGCCAAACCATTTTCAAATAACCAACGACTTTTTGGAAACGGACCGTCCTATCAACCAGTTCCAAAGGTAAACGACCGGAGCCTGATCTATTTGTCGCTTCTGTTCATGGTCGGGCTACCAGTCTTGATTTTCTATCCGATGATCATTCTAAAATTTGATCCAAACTTATATTCGGTGCAAATCATTCGCGCCTTCTTGGGTGTCAGATGATCAATGGTAATTTCAAATCAGAGATGTGGAATGCGCATTCAACTAAGTCCTGAAGCTGACCAAATCAAAGACCTCCTGAAATTGCAGCCGCATCCTGAGGGCGGGTTTTACGCGGAAACATTCCGCGATGATGTGACGGACGCCAATGGCAGGGCGGCCTCAACCCTGATCTATTTTCTGTTGCCGGAAGGGGTTTTGTCGCGCTGGCATAAGGTGGATGCGGTCGAGACTTGGCATTTTTATGCTGGCAGCCCGCTGGAACTTTCCATCAGCACAGACGGCCAAACAAAAGAGATCTTCACCCTTGGCACAGATATTCTGGCCGGCGAACGCCCGCAAGGCATCGTGCCGCGTGACGGCTGGCAACAAGCCCGATCCCTCGGCGCCTGGACCCTCGTCGGCTGCACTGTTGCGCCAGGCTTTCAGTTCGAAGGGTTTGTGATGGCCCCGGAGGGGTGGGAACCGGGGCTGTGATTATTTTCCAGGCGTCATTCTTCGCCTGGTGTCATCCCCGCCTTGTGCGGGGATCCAGTTATTTCCAGAGCATCAGGAAATTATCCTGAACAGATTTCGGCTTTCACGGACTATCTCCAGCATAGGAGGCTGTTGATAGGTGGATTGGATCCCCGCACAAGGCGGGGATGACCGATACGGAAAAAAGCTCCGCCTTACGCCAGCCCGGCAATCGCCGATGCAAAATCCTTGGCCGAAAAAGGTTCGAGATCCTCAACGCCTTCGCCCACACCGATGAAATGGACCGGAAGGCCGTGTTTGGCGGCGATGGCCACAAGAATGCCGCCGCGTGCTGTGCCATCGAGCTTGGTCATGACGAGGCCCGTGACTCCAGCGACCTTGCCGAAGATTTCGACCTGATTGAGCGCGTTCTGACCAGTTGTGGCATCCAACGTCAAGAGACAGGTGTGCGGAGCGTCAGGGTCATGTTTTTTGATCACGCGGATGACCTTTTCCAGTTCATCCATCAGCTCGGCCCGGTTCTGCAGCCGGCCGGCGGTGTCGATCAGAAGCACGTCGACTTGCCTTTCGGTCGCTTCCTTCATGGCATCAAAGGCAAGCCCGGCCGCATCTGCGCCAGTATCGCGCGCAATAACTTCCGCTCTTGTGCGCTCACCCCAGATTTTGAGCTGTTCAACAGCTGCGGCCCGGAAGGTGTCGCCCGCCGCGAGCATCACCGTCTTGCCCTCTTCATGCAATTTCTTGGACAATTTGCCGATTGTGGTTGTCTTGCCCGTACCGTTGACGCCGACCATCAGAACCACATGCGGTTTTTTACCCGAATTCAGATCGAGTGGTTCAGCGACCGGGGCCAGAACCTTTTCGACTTCTTCGGAAAGAATTTCGCGGACATCTTCAGGAGAAATTTCTTTGTCATAGCGCCCATCCGATAGACGGTCGGTGATCGCCATTGCCGTATCAACACCGAGGTCGGCCTGGATTAAAATATCCTCCAGCTCCTCCAGCATTGCGGCATCAAGCTTGCGCTTGGTGAAGATCGACGAAATGCCTTCGGTCAGCGACGATGAAGAGCGCGAAAGGCCCTTTTTCAGCCGTTGGAACCAGGAGAGTTTCGGTTCTTCTTCTAAAGGGGCAGCCGGAACTTCTTCTGAAACTGATTCTGTTACCGGTTCGTTTTGAAGTTCAGGTTCTTCAGCTGTCGCCTGCTGTTCCTCAGTTGGATCTGTCTCGCCACCTGAAGGGGCTTCAGCGGCAGCAGGATCGGTCTCGAGTTCTTCCTCTGCAACTTGAGAGCCTTCGTCCGTCTCCGGACCAAGGTCAGCAGAGATCTCAACTTCAGGTGCGATCGGCGGAACCGGTGCCGGAATATCCGGTGCAAGCTCTGGGCCTGTATGTGCGGTTAGGACAGTATCCTCACTGCTCATCGCAGCAACAGGCGCCACTTCCATCTCGACAGATGCGGTCGTGTCATCGGTGGTTTCGGGAACAGCCTGGCCGTCGGCCTGCGTTTCAACGGCTGCAGTCTCCGGTTCTTCCGGCGTATCCTTGCCGCCAAAGAGCCGCCCAAAAAAACCGCGCTTTTTCTCGCTCATAAATCCGCCTTAAAACTCGGCCGCTGATTATGCTGCCTTTGAAAGGGCTTCGCCCAACAGATGGCGCCCGGTATGGCCGATAATCCTTGTTTGCACAATCTCACCGGCAGTGCCGCCAGGCAATTCGACTTGCGTAAACTGTTCGGTGCGGCCCAGACCTTCTTTTTCGATCAGAACCGGACGCAAGCGGCCAACTTCTGCAGCCAAGTGTTTCGCCAAAGCTTCCCCGCCTTTGGCGCGGAGCCGGGCACCGCGGTCTTTGATGATGGATCGATCCAGCTGCGGCATGCGCGCGGCTGGCGTACCCGGGCGCGGCGAAAATGGGAAAACGTGCAAATGGGTCAGGCCGCATTCATCGACGATCTTGAGCGAATTTAAAAACATCTCTTCAGTCTCGGTCGGGAACCCGGCGATAATATCGGCGCCAAAAACCACATCCGGACGCAGTTTGCGGACGTCTTCGCAAAAGCGGATCGTATCGGCGCGCAAGTGCCGCCGTTTCATCCGCTTCAGGATCATGTCGTCACCCGCCTGCAGCGACAGATGGAAATGCGGCATCAAACGGTGATCATCGGCGATCACGTGCATCAGATCGTCATCTGCCTCAATGGAATCGATGGACGACAGGCGCAGGCGTTTCAGATCCGGCACCATTTTCAGGATCTTCGCGGTCAGGGTGCCGAGTTTCGGTTCACCCGGCAAGTCAGCGCCATAGGACGTGATATCAACGCCGGTCAGCACGATCTCGTTGTATCCGTTGCCAACCAACCGTTTGATCTGGTCGATCACAACGCCCATCGGCACAGAGCGGGAATTGCCGCGGCCATAAGGAATGATGCAGAAAGTGCAGCGGTGATCACAGCCGTTTTGCACCTGGACAAACGCGCGGGCACGGCCGGTCAAACCATCAATCAAGTGACCGGCGGTTTCCTCAACGCTCATGATGTCGTTGACGCGCACCTTTTCGGTTTCTGAGATGCCAAAGGCAGCAACATCGGCGTAGGACTTGCGCTCCAGTTTCTCGGTGTTGCCTAGAACCAGATCGACTTCGTCCATATTTGAAAACGTGTCTGTTTCGGTCTGTGCGGCACACCCGGTAACGATCACTTTGGCGTCCGGATTGTCGCGCTTGGCCTTGCGCACCGCCTGGCGCGCCTGGCGGACAGCTTCATTGGTAACGGCGCAGGTATTGATGAGGATGGCGTCTTTGAGACCGGCGGCCTCCGCTTCACGCTTCATCACCTCCGACTCATAAGAATTGAGCCGGCAGCCAAAAGTTACGACATCAATGCTCATGAGGCCGCTTCCGCCTCTTGAACCGCATCCCCCTCGGCCGTTTTGCGCCAAGCGAGTGTTTCCAGATCAACTTCGCCTTCGAATTCAACTTCCGTTAGGCCAGTCATCAGGACGTGATCGTCACTTTCGCGCCATTCAATCCCGATCGGACCGCCGGGCAAATGGATCGTGGTTTTGCGCCCGGCTTTGCCGTCACGAGCTGCCGCAACACCCACGGCACAAGCAGCCGTGCCGCAGGCTAGGGTCAGGCCGACGCCGCGTTCCCAGACTTTTACCCGGATCTGATTGTCATCGTAGATGTGGGCCAGCGATATGTTCGCAGCTTCCGGAAACACTGGATGGTTTTCCAGAAGCGGGCCGACCTTCTCAAGGCCATAACCTTCAACATCGTCGACCCAGAAGATGGCGTGGGGATTGCCCATATTCACGGCGGCTGGCGTATGCAGTACCGGATCATCAATCGGTCCGATCTGCAGTTCGATCGCGCGGGTGTCGGCAAATTCTTCGGCCAATGGGATCTGATCCCACTCCAGGCGCGGCTTACCCATGTCAACCGTGACGCTCTGCGGAGCATCCGCATCAAACGCATGCAGCAGTCCAGCATTGGTCTCTATGGTGACAAAGTCCTTGCCGCTCTCTTCCATCAGCAAACGGCCGATACACCGCGTGGCGTTGCCGCAGGCATCGACCTGGCTGCCATCCTGATTGTGAATGCGCATGAAGGCATCGACACCGCATGTCGAACGTTCCACCGTGATCATCTGATCGAAGCCGATGCCGTTTTCCCGGTCGCCCAATTTGGCAATCTGACCCTTGGTCAAGCGCAGCGGTTTTTCGCGGGCATCCCAGACCACGAAATCATTGCCAAGGCCATTCATTTTCAAAAAGGGTCTGGTTTCAGACGCCATACCGGGTGCACTTCATCTTGAGGGTGTCGGGAACATGGCGTGATTAAACCCGCTCATTCCGCCTTATATGGCGGAATTCTAAAGAAATTACCAGATCTCTTACCCGAAAGGGTTAGCGGTGCAGACCTGCAACTGGAGCATAGATATCCTAGTTGGGCGCAGCATCTGCTTCTGTCCATCTTGTGTTGGTCAAAATGGCGGGTCATTCTGTTAACGGCCGAATTGAAATGCTTCTGGTCCGGTCTTGAATGCATCCCAAAAAGCGACATGTGTCCGAAAGACCGTCAAAGAGTGTATAAAACCGGGATGGGCATTTTTAAAAGCTGGTGGCCATGCCGAAATTGATAGACACAGCAGGAAACGCAATAAGCTATTTGATGGGCCGCTTTGGTGACCTGAAGAGCAGCGGATCGGCAAACGGCAGTTCCTCTATGGAGGATAACTACTCCAATGCCGGTCAGTCAGTGAGGCCGGACCCTGAGGAGCGCCCCAAGCGGCAATCACGCGGCAATGTTATCGGCCTGATAGTTCCCGACATTACCAATCCGTTTTTTGCGCATCTGGCGAAGAATATCGAGATGGAAGCCGCGTCACGCGGTGGGATGGTCATGCTCGCCAATTCGCACGATGATCCGGATATTGAACGTAAACAAGTCCGCGCCATGCATGATTGGCCAGTCACCGGAGTCATAGTCGTTGCAGTGTCCGACGCCAGCCGGCCCTATGAAGCCAGCATTCCGGTCATCTCTTTGGATCGCCGGTACGGCAGTTATCCTCTCGTCGCTACTGACCAGCGGGATGGGGGCCGAAAAGCCGCTGAGCATCTCTATGAACTTGGACACCGGACCATCGCCTACATCGCGGGGCCTGAGACCATGGAAGTTGCCCGCGAACGCCGGGACGGGTTCGTTGAACAGATCAATGATCTCTCCAGTCCTGAAGACCCGATCGATCTAACACTTCATTCAGGGGATTTTGCCTTTGCCGCTGGAGAAACGATCGCCCGTGGTATCTTTCTTAACGTACGAAAAGGTGACCGGACCACAGCCATAGCCACTGCAAGCGACCAGCAAGCAATTGGCGTGCTGCGATGTGCACGCGACCTCGGTATTCATGTGCCTCAGGACGTATCGGTTGTTGGGTTTGATGACATTACTCTGGCTTCACTGGTGGTTCCGCGATTGACTACATTGCGCCAGCCCATCGAAGCGATCGCCTCCCGGGCCGTCGACCAGGTTCTAGCGAAAACGCAACAAAAAACAGACTATGCCATTCGCGGATCTTTGATTGTCCGGGAATCGTCGGCGCAGGCCAGCCGTTGGGAATAACTGCTTGTTTTGCGTCGCATTGTTTCGAGGAATGTCGTCTTTGTTTTAGGCATCTTTTGGGTTTGTCATGGTTTCTCACAAGAATTTGGATTGCATGTCAGCAGTCTGCACGTCATCTGTTGAGCAGCATCTATTTTGGAAGACAGGCCATGACTAATCGCCGGCAGATTTTGGGGCTAGTTGCAGGAAGTGCAGCCACACTGGTGATTTCCGCTGGCCCCTCTTTTGCCAAAGATCCGTTGGCGCTCACCGGATATGATCCGGTGTCCTATTTTTCCGGCCGGGCTCCCGTTAAAGGTACTTCTGACTTCACGGCCAACCATCGCGGTTTGACCTACCGGTTTTCTTCAACTCAGAACCGGGATGCATTTACTGCTGACCCTAAGAAATATGCGCCCCAATATGACGGCTACTGCGCCTACGGCGTCTCGCGCGGCTACAAGGTTGGCGTCGATCCGCTGGCTTACAAGGTCGTAAAGGGCAAGCTTTACGTCAATTACTCCCGCTCCGTTCAGCGTACCTGGAGCCGGGACATTCCCGGGTACATTGCAAAAGCCGAAGAAAACTGGCCAAGTCTGAATTAGGTTTCACGCCGAACTAGGTCGTTGCCATATAAAAAAACTCGGTCAAGAGACTTTGGGCCTGTGGGCATCCTCCAGTCGCTAGACCTTGTAGCGCTGGAGGATACCAGAATGCTGGAGGAAGCAGTTGCCCGAACCACGGTTCTTCAATCCCGCATGGCGGACCTTGGCATTCACCACGCCGTATTCACCTCCGAAAGTGCTATCGCTTATCTTGCCGGGTTCTGGGGGTACCTGGGCATTGAATTCGGCCGCCCGACTTTGCTTGTTGTGCCATCTGATGCGACACCGATTGTCATTACACCGCTGATGGAAAACGAGATGGTGCGGGAAATGACCTGGATAGATGACGTCCGTACCTGGGAAGACACTGGATCACGTAGCTGGACAAAAGCACTTGCCGATGTGCTGCCAGAAAAACCTCCTGCGATCTGGGTGGAGGCGCTGGATTTGCCAGCCCGAGTAAGGACGTTTTTCGATGATCAATTTCCGGCGATACCGCTGCGCGATATTGGGCCGGTTTTGGGCGTCCAGCGGATGATCAAGTCACCCCTTGAAATTGAGGTGATGAAACAGGCTGGTGAAATTGCGGGCGCCATGATGCACGCAGCGCATGCGTCTTTGCACGCCGGCGCGCGGGAATATGAAAGCGCACTGGCCGTGATCGAGGCGGGCACACGGAAAGCGGCAGGGTTTCTGACAGATCGCGGTTGGGAGCGGTTTATCTCACCTATGATCCACGACCTGCAGATCCTGCAAAGCGGGAAAAACACCTCAATGGTTCATGGCCGGGCATCGGTCAAAGCGTATGAGCGTGGCAATCCGGTGTATTTCTGTTTTTGCAATATGGCACAGTTCAAGCAGTACAAGCTCGGATTTGACCGCATGTTTCATATTGCAGAAGCCACCGATGGCGCAGTCCGGGTTCAACAAGCAGCGATCGATGCGCAGCAAGCGGCTCTGGCAGCGATCAGGCCAGGGGTCCAGGCTCAGGACGTCGCGGCCGCGGCCAATGAGATTTATGCAGAACGGGGATATGTAACCGGATATCGCACAGGCCGCTCCATCGGTGTTGCCTACCTGGAAGCCCCGGAATTAAAGGCAGGCGATCAAACAATCCTAAAACCCGGCATGACCTTTGCCGTTGACGGCGGCATATCAGTAGAAGGCGAATCTGCCGGTCGGATTGGTGACAGCATCGTCGTGACGGAGACGGGCTTCGACTATCTCACAAACTATCCGCGTCATGTGATGGTCACTGACAGTTGACCAAACTGCCCTGATGTTACTGACAAATCTAATCCAGCCATGCTGGCGAACCGGCGATCTTTTCAAGAAGGAAATCGATGAAAACCCGCACCTTTGCGGTTAAGACGTTGGACTTGGGATAGAGCAGCCACAATACGGTTGGATCATCAACGATGTAGCCCGGCAAGACCCGGGCAAGTAATCCCGACTTCAGCTCTTGATGCACACTCCAAAGTGAATTGGCGGAGATACCAGCGCCGGCAACGGTCGCCAATTTCTGACTAAGACCGTTGTTCATCATCAGGCGGGTATTGCTGCCCCGTGTGTCGAAGACACCTTCGGCATTGTCCGGTCCGAGCAAGCGCTTTGAATTGCGGATGCCAAAGCCAATCAGTTGGTGGTGGTCAAGGTCTGTTGGTGTTTCCGGAACGCCGGCCTTTGCCAGATAATCGGGTGATGCGCACAGGATCCGGGTATCGTCGGCCAGTTTTCGTCCTTTGAGGCTGGTGTCTTCAATAGGCGCATTGCGCAAGGCGAGATCGAAGCTGCCCTCAATCAAGTCATACTTGGCATCGGACAAACGCAGATCGAGGCGAATGCCGGGATACCGCTCCAGAAATTCTGGCAGCAAAGGCACAATATAAAGCTGGGCGAAGGTGCTGGGAGCGGTAAAGCGCAAGGTGCCGGTCGCATCCGGTTTTCCGTAGCCAAGCGCCGCCCGGGCAGCCTCCTCCTGGGCCAGTATTTCCTTCGCATAGGGCAGAAATTCTGCGCCTTCTTGCGACAGAGAAACTTTTCGGGTCGACCGGTGCAGGAGATCAGCGCCAAGCGCTCGTTCCAGTTTGGCAAGGCGTGCGCTTGCGATCGACGGAGCTAACCCCAAAACCTTGCCGGCTGCGCTGATATTGTTTTTTTCCGCTGCCAGTACAAACAAGCGCAAGCACTCAGTATCCATCCAATTATCCTGAAAATCAGAATACTGAAGTCATTAATACCTAGTTTATATCAAAATCAAAAGAAATATCTTGAGCTCACCGAACACAAATCCGCTCAGGAGGTGATGGATATGAGTTTCTATTCCGTTTTGGCCGTAACCCCGACAACCGATGCATGGGTTGCCGACTACATCGGCCCAGCGAACAAATTGGTCGCCAAACATGGCGGTAGATACCTTGCCCGCACCGCAACTCATGAACAAGTTGAGGGAACAGAAGATCCTGCGGCGTTGCGGATCATTCTTGAATGGCCGTCCCGGGCGGCCGCCCTCGCCTTCATGAACGATCCTGAATACGTGCCACACTTGGAAGCGCGGACAAACGGATCAAAAAGCTTCCATTATTTGATCGAAGGAAAAGACGATCTCGCCTGAGATCTCAACTGTTCCATCATAGCTGGGTGCAAATCATGCTGAAGACGACCCATGACCGCGGATTTCGATCTCTGAACACGGCTTATAATCAAGTGTTTAAAGCGAACCGCTTGAGCCTTGGTCTGGTTTTGCCGATTGAGAACTACGGGATGAACCCGGTTCCAAGCATGACAATGCATCTTGAACGCGTCCGGCTGGCCGAGCGGCTCGGATTCGCTGCCATCTGGCTTCGCGATGTGCCGTTTAATGTGCCGTCTTTTGGCGATGCAGGGCAGTGCTTTGATCCGTTCGTCTATCTTGGGTACTTGGCCGCTGCGACGGATCGGATCGCATTGGGCGTCGCCAGCATCATTTTGCCGCTGCGCCATCCAGCTCATGTCGCAAAAGCGGCGGCGAGCGCCGATGTGCTGTCAGGCGGCCGGATGTTGTTGGGCATTGCATCTGGTGACCGGCCGGAAGAGTTTCCGGCACTCAACGTTCCATTCACAGACCGCGGGGCGGCCTTTCGGGAAAGCTACGATTACATCCGCAGGATGGGAGAGCATGCGCCCAGCTTTGAAAACAGGTTCGGTACACCTGGCGGCGATATTGATATGTTGCCTAAGCCTGTAGCCGGGCAATTGCCGATGCTGGTAACTGGCGGCAGTCAGCAAGATCCGGATTGGATTGCGCAAAATGCTGACGGTTGGATGACTTATCCCCGCAACATTCGGCAACAAGCCGAAGCAATTGAAGCGTATAGAGCACGGATCGAAGCCTCCTGCGAGCCGGACAAACCAGTGATGCAGCCTCTGTATGTTGATCTGCAAGACAACCCTGATGCGCCCGCGCGGCCAATTCACCTTGGTTTCAGCGCTGGAATACACGCTCTTCGGGCCTATCTGAAGTCCGTTGAGGCGGTTGGTGTAAACCATGTTGGTCTCAACCTGCGTTTTAACCAGGCAGATACCGAAACCACCTTGAAACGATTGGCGGATGAATTGCTGCCCGATTTTCAGTCATGAGGATCCCCATGCAAAAAACTATTCTCATAACCGGTGCCACCGATGGGATCGGACTTGAAACTGCCAGGCTACTCGTTGCCGGTGGTCATAAGGTGCTCCTTCATGGGCGCAATTCAGACAAATTAGCAAAGGTTGACAAGGATCTGAGCGCTTTGTCTGACGCAGGCCCCATCGAAACATATGTGGCTGATCTTTCAGATCTGGCACAGGTCGGCGTCCTCGCGGGGGAAATCGCCAGCCGGAACGACCAGCTGGATGTCCTGATCAACAATGCAGGCGTTTATCGCACCAATCAGCCATTGACCGATAACGGTATGGATGTACGTTTTGTGGTCAATACGATTGCGCCATATTTGTTAACGAGAAAACTGCTGCCGCTGATGTCTTCTTGCGGGCGGATCATAAACTTGTCGTCCGCAGCCCAAGCCCCAGTGAATCTTGATGCGCTTTCAGGCCGCCGTCAGGTTGCCGATATGGAAGCCTATGCACAGAGCAAACTCGCCATCACCATGTGGACGAGAGAACTTGCAAAAGAACTTGGTTCCAATGGCCCGGATGTTCTGGCCATTAATCCGGGATCTTTGCTTGCAACCAAGATGGTCAAGGAAGGATTTGGCGTCTCCGGCAATGATATCGGGATAGGCGCGGATATTCTGGTGCGGGCCGCCTTGTCAGAAGAGTTTGCCGGACGGTCGGGAAGCTACTTTGACAATGATTCCGGTCGGTTTTCTGATCCGCACCCAGCTGCTTTGAATGGACAGAAATCAGAAGATCTTGTGGCGACGATAAAGGCGTTGGTCGATGATTTGGTGATTGGCTCGCCTCAATGAATCTCAGGCCCACTTGATCGAGCATCCCATGGACGGGATTTGGTCCTTCGGTCCATTTCCCGTCTCGCCGATCAAACGCATGGCGGTCAGAAGCTCAGGCGACCGATTTGACGCATCTCCCATGCGGGCATCATCCAGACGCCCCCGGTATTGCAACTCACCTTCGGCGTTTAACCCGAAAAAGTCTGGGGTGCATACCGCACCATAAGCCTTGGCGACACTCTGGTCCTCGTCGATCAGATAGGGAAAAGAAAAGTCATGTTCCGCAGCGAAGCGGACCATGTTTTCAGGGCTGTCGTCTGGGGATGCCCGGTAATCATTGGACATGACAGCCAGAACTCCAAACCCGTCCGCCTGCAAAGCTTTGGCGTCGCTGGCCAGCCGCCCGGCAATTGCTTTGACATAGGGGCAATGATTGCAGATGAAGGCTATCAAAAGGCCTTTCTCCCCGGCTTGGTCCGACATGGTGATCGCCGTTCCTTGCGGATCCTTGAGAGTGAAGTCAGGGGCCTTCCAGCCGAAATCACATAGAGGCGTATCAAGTGCGGGCATCGCTGTCCCTTTCCAAGTCCTGAAGGAAGTCAGTTGCCGATTTTTTCGGCCATCACCGAAATGGTTTGAACGTACACACTTGCCTTGTTCCATTTCTTCAAAACATTGTAGTTCGCCGTACCCGGCCCCCAGCTTTGTCCGCGGCGCCAACCTTTTTTGGCTAGGTAGTTGGCAGTAGAGCCAAGCACGTCGGGCACGGAGCGGATGAGATCCCGACGGCCGTTGCCGTCATAGTCGATGGCGTATTTCATATAGGATGAGGCCAGAAACTGCGTCTGCCCGATTTCTCCAGCCCAGGCTCCGCGCATTTCAGACGGCTTCATGTCACCGCGCTGAACGATATGAAGGGCCGCGATCAATTCATTTGAGAAGAACTGTGACCGGCGGCAATCGTAGGCAAGGGTTGCCAGCGAGCGCATCACCGACATATTGCCGATGTAACCGCCATAATTGGTTTCAAGACCCCAGATCGCCAGAATGACCGGAGCCGGTACACCAAACTGTTTTTCAATCCGCCGGAAAATCCGGCCATAGGTTTGGCCCAGTTTCTGACCACGCCGGATCATCGCGTTGTTGACCCGCTTGGCGTAGAATTGTTTGAAGCTCAGCTTGAAAGACTTTTGGTTGCGATCAAGGCGGATGACCTTGGAATTGTAAGTCACGCCGCTCAGTGCCGATTTGGCCACTCTCGCCTTGATACCATACCGCTGAGAATTGGTGATTAGGTTATCGCGCCATTCGTTAAAACCGGCGGAACTGTTGCCGCACTTGGCATGGACGGCGGTTGTTGCAGATAGAATAAGTGTTGCGGCAAAAAAGAGTCGAAGCGGGCGCATGAAATTCTCCCAAACCAGATAGGCCTGAGAAAACGCTAACACACCCGCTCTATTTCCCTAAGGGCAGCTTTTGATTATCCACGCCCCCGGTATGGCTGAACGCCCTGCTCGGGGATCCAGACGCCTTCCGGAGCTGGTCCGGTCTGATAAAAAACGTCGATCGGGATGCCGCCGCGCGGGAACCAGTAACCGCCAATCCGCAGCCATTCCGGATCGAGCAGATCAACCAGGCGTTTGCCGATGGAGACGGTGCAGTCTTCGTGGAAGGCGCCGTGGTTGCGGAAGGAGCCGAGGAACAGCTTCAGCGATTTGCTTTCAACCAGAAACGCATTCGGCACATAATCGATCACAAGGTGGGCAAAATCAGGCGCGCCCGTGATCGGGCACAGGGACGTGAATTCCGGCGCAACAAAGCGGACCATGTATTTGGTGCCAGCCTGCGGGTTCGGAACTTTTTCAAGAACCGCCGTGTCCGGATCATCGGGCAGCTCGGTGGATGCGCCGAGCTGGGTGAGATTTTCGTAAATACTGTTGTTGCTCATCTCAAACGCCTCTCAAGTTGCCCCAGATCAGGGTGTGGAGCTGCGGCAGAACCGTCGGGGTGAACCAGCGGTCGCTGGAGACCTTGTCTATCAGCCAGCGCATGCGCTCCATGATGCCGTTGATGTCGATCGGATCATCGGTTGCTGTCGGGCTTGGCGGCGTGTGATTGCCGGGCTGCAGGTAGAGCGGCAGCTCGGGATAACGGGTTGCCAGATCCCGGGCATAGGCATAGTCCGCGTCATCGAAGATCACGGTTTTCAGCACTGTCTGTGTTTCAGGGCCAGCCGCCTCAACACATTCCGCAAGTTTTTGCCAATCGGTCTCCATGCCGCTGGACGGCGGTTTGGGGCTCAATGTCAGGACATCGAGTGCCGCAAACCAGTCCTTGGCGATGCTGCCCTGGGTTTCTAGAGCAAACCGGTAGCCGTCCCGCTTGCCCAGTTCAATCAAGGAACCAAGCGGCTGGATCGCCGGATTGCCGCCGGAGAGCGATATCATCAGCGGTTTGCCGCCGCTCAGGATGTCGATTTGCATCAAGATCGCCTGCGGTGTCATCGGGTGCCATTCGTCCCGGTAGGCGCTGTCGACGGCGTGCAGCGTATCGCACCAGGTACAGCGGTAATCGCAACCGCCAGTGCGCACAAAAATGGTTGGCTGACCGATCAGGGTGCCCTCACCCTGGATCGTCGGGCCGAAGATTTCATTGATGCGGATGGTGCCGATGGTCATGACCAAGCCTCCACAGGAACGTAGGAAATTGGCCGGTATTCGGCGCAAGTTTTTGGGGTTTCCCGAACACGGACCGCAGTCGTTTCGGCCCATTTTGCCGCACACCAGTCAAAGAGGTGTTTGGCTATCCGTTCGGCGGTTACACAGTCATCCCCCAAAACGTCGTTAAGATGCCGGTGATCGAGCGTGTCATCGATGTAGGTTTTCAGCGCTTTCAGCTCGTTATAGTCGCGCACAAAACCCACTTGGTTCAGCTCTTCCGACATCAGTTCCACTTCAACAATGTAGTTGTGTCCGTGGAACCGGGCGCAGGGGTGATCGTCAGGCAGGCCCATGAGCTGATGGGACGCGGAGAAGTGAAACTCCTTGGTGATCCTAAACATCACATGCTCCCTTCCAGAAATCGGGATCCGCATAGGTGGTCGGATCGTCGACCTTGGCCAGATGGAAGGCTTCCCGCCGTTCGACACAGGTGCCGCATCGCCCGCAATGGATCTCGCCGCCCTTGTAGCAAGACCAGGATTTGGTGTGGTCCACGCCGAGCCGCGCGCCCTCGGCGGCTATATCAGCTTTGCTGAGATGCACATACGGCGTGTAGAGCTTGATCTCGCCCATGCCTTCCAACGCATGGCGTTGCATGACTTCAAAGCTCTCGGTGAAGGCCGGTCGGCAATCCGGGTAGATGAAATGATCGCCGCCATGGACAGCCGTTGCGACAGCTTCTGCACCCCGGGCCGAAGCAATGCCATAGGCAATGGTCAGCATGATCGCGTTGCGGTTCGGCACAACGGTGATCTTCATGGTGTCTTCGGCGTAGTGCCCATCGGGCACATCGATATCATCGGTGAGCGCCGAGCCGGAGAGCTGGCGGCCGATATCGGAGATATCGATCAGGATATGTTCGGTGTTGAGCGTTTCGGCACAGGATTTCGCATAATCCAGTTCCTTCTTGTGGCGCTGGCCATAGTCGAAGGAAAGGAGGCCGATCAGCTCGTTTTCTTGCGCAACCTTGTGCGCAAGGGTGACGGAATCCATTCCGCCGGAACAGATGACAAGTGTTTTCAACGTTTGGTCCCTTGTTTTCGCTGTGGACGTTCGTTGAAACGCCCGTCACCGGGTAGGCTGCGACCGGTGGCTCACCATCACGGCAAGCGGCGCGCCTTATAACAGGCTTTTGCAAAAAGGGAAGGATTTTTGCGGGGTTTAGGACTTCACGCCCAGATCGCCATGCGGAGTCCCTTGCCGTCGCGCAGATAGTTTGCCGGGAAGGGTCTGGCCTCACCAAGCAAGATCCGTTCGGCAATCAGGCTGTTGGCGGCGGCATCCAGAAGATCGTCGCGGCCACAGCCTTTGGGTGGTTTTTGATTTAGAAAATCCTTCGGCAGGCCTTTGGAGACCAGAAGATCCCGGCGCTGGTCGAGACCGTCAGGATTGGCCCGGCTCTTTACCTTCTTCGGCAAGCTCATCTCGGCTTCGCCGTTGAGCCGCCAGAAGGCCAGTTCTGGATGAACTTCATAGATGCGGCTTTCAAGCTCCGGCGTCATCAAAGCGTCGATTTCCCGGATTTTGGGGAACAGATAAAAGCACTGCTTGGAGACTTTCCGGGGCGGCTGGGACGTGCGGAGTGAGATTGCGCAAGAGGCTTGGTAGTCCGTTTCATACACCGAAGTACGCGATGGCACCGAGAACACCGAAGACTGACGCATACCGAGATGTTTGCGGACCGCTTTTTCCGCACCGCGCCCATTGGGCCCGAGCATATCGGGCAAGCCGATCGGCATATCGACGGCAATGATCTTGAGCTCGGGCTGATACCTCAGCAGATCAGAAAACTCCGAGAAGAGGCGGAGTTTCAGGTTTTCAGCATCATTCAAGTTCCGTAGAACAGCGATCCAACCAGCCTTACAGCCGTCGACCCCGGCAACCCAAATTGGCGCGCCCTCAGGCACGAGCCCTTGCTTCCATCACCCGGCGTGTGTTGACCAAGGCCAGAGCCTGCACCACCGACTGCTGTTCTTCTGCAAACAGCAATTCATCCGCACCTTTTTTGACGCTTCTTGCGACCAGCTCAAAGACAGATGCGGAAGCGCGTTTCAGGGCTTCCTCATCGTCCAAACCTGCAAGGTGTCCGGCGAGGAACAACCCGGCCATCAGATCGCCCGTTCCGTGAGGTGGATTGGGAATGGCGGCATGTTCGGCAGCAACGGCACCCTTCGACCCTACCAGCAAATTGGCGATCGCATTACGCCGCAGCGCGGGGGACGACGTCACCAGCACCCGTTCGTTGCCCAGAGAGCGGGCTGCCGATAGGGTCTCCAGCTCACTGGTCACCTCCCGGCCGGTCAACCAGCCAAGCTCGAAGGCATTGGGTGTGACGATATCTGCCAGCGGCACAAGATCATCCCGGATCGCCTGTGCAGTGGCCTTAGGCACATAAAGCCCGCCGCCTGAAGCGCTCGTATGATCCCCAAGAACCGGATCGCACAAATACGGCGCGTCCGGATTAACCGCCTTCACAGCCTTGACCAGTTTGGCAATGGCATTGGCCTGCTCCGGGGCTCCGAGATACCCGGTTATGATCCCGCCGAGCTGGCCAAGTTTGCCGGAAGTAGTTAAATCTTCAGCAATCGCGTCAAAATCTGCTGTCGGCGGAACAATGCGCGTTGCCATTCCGTGGCCGGGATGCCAGGGCAACAGGATGGTGGGCAGGAACCAGACAACATGGCCGATCCGCTCCAGCGCAAAGGTCAGCCCCCGGCCAGAAATTCCGCCGCGCACCACTTGCGAAGTAATGACGAGGATCGGCTTTTTCACAGGCTCGGATCCGCCATGCGGCTGCATCATAGCAATCTCTTTCGGACTAAATCATTCGGCCGCGTCCGGCGTGGACGTTTTGCCAGTGCCATAGCGTTTTTCGATGTAATCGAGAACCATCTGCTTGAAGTCATCCGCGATGCCCTCACCGCGCAAGGTGGTGGCCTTTTCGCCGTCAATGAAAACAGGTGCGGACGGTGTTTCGCCAGTGCCAGGCAGGGAAATGCCGATGTCGGCATGTTTGGATTCACCCGGTCCGTTGACGATACAGCCCATGACCGCGACGTTCAGGGCTTCAACACCCGGATACTGCTCCCGCCATTTCGGCATGGAGTCGCGGATGTGATCCTGAATGTCTTGTGCCAGTTCCTGGAAGACAGTGGAAGTCGTCCGACCGCAGCCCGGACAGGCAGCCACCACCGGTACAAAGGCTCGGAACCCCATGACTTGAAGAAGTTCCTGGGCCACGTGCACTTCCCGGGTGCGGTCACCGCCTGGTTCCGGGGTCAAAGACACGCGGATGGTATCGCCAATGCCCTGCTGCAGTAAGATGCCCATGGACGCCGCGGAAGAGACGATGCCTTTGGTTCCCATACCGGCTTCGGTGAGGCCGAGGTGAAGCGCGTAGTCACAACGGCGGGCGAGATCTGCATATACGGCGATCAGATCCTGCACCTGGCTGACTTTTGCGGACAGGATGATCTTGTCCCGGCCCATGCCAAGGTCTTCGGCGCGCTGCGCAGACAGCAAACCGGACTGGATGATGGCTTCGCGCATGACCGCGCTGGCGGAGACAGGCGTGGCGCTCTCTGCGTTTTCATCCATCAGTTTGGTCAGAAGTTCCTGATCCAGAGAGCCCCAATTAACGCCGATGCGCACAGCTTTGTCGTGTTTTTGCGCGATATCGATGATTTGGGAAAATTGCGTGTCGCGTTTGGCCTTGAAGCCGACATTACCCGGATTGATCCGGTATTTATCGAGGGCTGCAGCGCAGTCCGGATAATCGGTGAGCAGCTTGTGGCCGATATAGTGAAAGTCGCCGACCAGCGGCACGGTCACCCCGATCCGCTCCAGCCGTTCCTTGATGTAAGGCACTTGGGCGGCCGCTTCGGCTCGGTCGACCGTGATACGAACGACTTCGGATCCGGCCCGCGCAAGGGCAGACACCTGCGCAACCGTTGCATCGGCATCCGCCGTGTCGGTGTTGGTCATGGATTGAACGACGATCGGCGCATCACCGCCCACCATGACGGAACCAACCTTCACGCCCACGGATTTGCGGCGGGGCAGTTGTTTTGCGAAATCATCAATCATGGCGGATTTGACCGGTTATCTATCTTAAGCTCCCATATGTGGAAGCGACCCTTGAATTTCCAGCGCATCAATAGGGGCTCTTCTGAAAAAGGGCAATGGCAGCGGGCGGCTTTGCCATATCGATCAAGCAATGGCCAGCCTTGCGTCAGGTTTGCCAGGCACTTATGACGAGTGCAGGTAGTGGCGGCTGATTGCACACCAGATATCTGAATAAGGCTCAGAACACATGTTGAAACGTTTGCTGGGTGACAGCGTCGCTCTTGTCTTTGGTAATCTCGAAACCGTCTTCAAGGTTTGCGGCGCCTGGTTCGTCGTTCAGATGATCGTCTTTGGGGCTGTAGCTGCCTTGGGGCTCCAAGGAACAGCGGCATTTGTTTTCGGATTGATACCAATTCTGATTGTGTCCTTGGCGGCCTCTGCCAGCATTGCTGTTGCCTGGCATAGGTTCGGCCTTCTCAGTGAATACCCAGGCTCAATTCATCTCAAATTGGGGCCACTAGAAGCCCGCTTTATTCTGAAGTCCCTGATGCTGACCTTGATGATGCTGGCTTGCGGGCTTGTACTCGGGATATTTCATGCGCTGACAGGGTCAGCCTCAGTGACCGGGGTGTTGGCAATCATTTTTTTGATCGTTGGATTGCCGGTTTTTCTTCGGTTCTCACTTATTTTGCCGGCCACGGCGGTTGATCACGACATTGGACTGGGCGATGCCTACCAGATGAGTGCAGGGCTGGGGTGGCGGATGTTTTGTGCGATTTTTTTGCTGTCGCTTCCGTTTGCACTGATCGGCGAAGCATTGGCTTATCTTTTGGAACTGTCAGAAGGCGGTCTACCGGTTGTTCTGATCCAATTGAAGGTCCTGATTTTGAATGTGCTCTCACAGATCATTCTAATGGTGTTGAGTATCTCAGTTCTCACAAGCGGTTTCCGGATTGCAATGGAGCGTGAAGCAACAATAGCTCAGGCCTAGCAGTTTCCGTGTGACTGACTATCTTGAGTAAGAACCGGCAATTCGGGGGTACGAGATGTTCATTACAGTGTTGGAACGGTCGCTGGCTTTAGCGCAGCACAATGTGGCGACACTGTTCAAAACTGGCTGGGCCTACATTCTTGTCCTGGTGGCACTCAATTTCTCGATTGGCTCGTCTCTAATGCCGGAGGAGGGCTTCAAGACCATCTCCTATATGACCGAACCAGTTGAAACTGTTGATGAAGGTGCGCTGCGGGCACTTGCCGGATTTGCCAATCTTCTGGTCGGTTTTTCCATTGCGATTGCCTTTGTGCGCCGGATCTTGATCGATGCCCGGGATTTCCCCCTCTATGTCGGGCCAAGGACGTTCAAAGTCATCATCAACCAGATCGTGTTGAACCTGATTGGCGGGCTGTCCTTGGTCCCATTGGCGATCCTCGCGACGATGCTGGCTGCGGTAACCGGTGGGTTCGGTCTCCTGGCATTTCTGGCCGCCCCTTTCATTGCCTTGATGGTGATGCAGAAATTCTCGCTTGTCCTCCCGGCCGCAGCGGTTGATGACCCTCTCACCTTCAAGGAAAGCTGGCGGGCCACCAACGGCCTGGGTTGGGCGATGGCCTTTGCGGCGCTGGTCATGAGCCTGCTGGCTGCAGTTCTGGTCGGCGCATGGGCGCTGTTTCTGAACCTCACAGAAATGGTTCTTGCGGCCGATGCGCTCTGGCAGCAGATCAGATCAGCGGTCTTTCCCATGGGCACCATGTTGATCCTTGTGTGGGTGTTCTCCAGTCTGCATGCCACTTTTTACGGCCTGATCCGCGAACGGTTTGCCACACGCATTGGATTGAAGGCCGAAGATCTCCAGCAGTTTGAGGAGACCCGGAGCGCAGCTGAGGTCCGGAACCGCTCCCGGGCGCGCAAAGCCTTGGCGGGTGCACGGCGGGTGCGCCGGCGCTGACGTGTAATTCAAACGGATCTGACGCCCAGTTGATCCTGTATTGCCCCGATTGGGGCCTTAACGCACATTCTCATGTTGCAGTGCGGTGAAAACTGGTCAAAAGTCCCGCCAGCACATTTCAATCAATTTCCGGAGGATTTCATGATGCTCGCCAACAAAACCGCCGTCGTAACAGGGTCTACATCCGGGATTGGTCTCGGCTGTGCCCGCGCTTTTGCCGAGCAAGGCGCCAATGTTGTCATCAACGGCCTTGGCGATGCGGATGAAATCGAAAAGACCCGGGCGGCGATTGAAGCTGATTTTGGTGTCAAATGTGTCTACTCGCCTGCGAATATGCTCAAGGGAGACGAGATCGCTGGCATGATCAATGATGCCCGGAAAGACTTCGGTTCGGTAGATATTCTGGTCAACAACGCCGGCATCCAGCACGTGTCTCCGGTTGACGAATTTCCGATCGACAAATGGGACGCGATCATTGCGATCAACCTGTCTTCCGCTTTTCACGCAATCCGCGCGGCTTTGCCGGGTATGAAGGAAAAAGGCTGGGGCCGGATTATCAACACTGCCTCCGCGCATGCATTGGTCGCCTCACCCTACAAATCAGCCTATGTGGCCGCCAAACATGGTATTGCCGGCCTCACCAAAACCGTTGCGCTGGAAGTCGCCGAACAGGGCATCACGGTCAACGCGATCTGCCCAGGATACGTCTGGACACCGCTTGTTGAAGCGCAGATCCCGGACACCATGAAAGCACGCAACATGACCGAGGAAGAGGTCAAGAAGGACGTGATGCTGAAAGCTCAGCCGACCAAACAGTTCGTGTCTATCGAACAAGTCGCCGGATATGCAGCGTTTCTGTGTTCGGACACTGCCTCTTCCATCACCGGCTCGGTTTTGCCGATCGATGGTGGCTGGACGGCGCAGTAAGTATTCGACCTAAATGTTGCCCGCAGGAGCCGGTTGACCCATGTCAGACCCAAAGAAAATCAATCTGGCCCTTCAAGGTGGAGGTGCTCACGGTGCCTTCACCTGGGGTGTGCTCGATTGGTTTCTAGAGGACAGCCGCTTTGTGCTGGACGGCATTACCGGCACATCTGCAGGCGCAATGAATGCGGTCGTTTTGGCCAGCGGTCTTGAATCGGGCGGCGAAGACGGCGCGCGGCAGCATTTGGAAACCTTCTGGCGCGAAGTCAGCGATGAAGCGCGCCATAGCCCCATACAGCGCTCACCGTTGGATGTGCTTCTGGGGCATTGGAGCCTCGATTACTCGCCGAGCTATCTTTATTTCGATGTGCTGTCCCGGTTTGCATCGCCGTATGAATTCAATCCGCTCAACTACAATCCATTGCGGGATGTGGTCGCTCGGATGGTGCACTTCGACAAGGTGCATTGTTGCTCCGGCCTCAAACTCTTTATTGCTGCGACCAATGTCTTTACCGGCAAAATCCGGGTGTTCAGTGAAAAAGAAGTGACGCTCGACGCGGTGATGGCCTCGGCTTGTCTGCCGCAGCTCTATCAGGCTGTTGAGATTGACGGTGAACCTTATTGGGACGGCGGATATATGGGCAACCCGCCGCTCTATCCTTTGTTTTACGAGACCGGCACGCCGGATGTGGTGCTTATTCAAATCAATCCGATCGAGCGCCGCGAAGTACCGCGTACGGCCCGGGAAATCGTCAACCGTCTGAATGAAATCACCTTCAATTCCACACTCCTTCGGGAATTGCGGGCGATTGATTTCGTCACCCGGCTGATCGAAGACGGTAAACTCGATCAGAACGAATACACCAAAGTGCATTTGCACCGGATTGCAGCTGATGAACTGAAACCGCTCCAGGCATCGTCCAAAATGAACGCGGAATGGGAGTTTTTGACACATTTGCGCGATGTCGGACGCCAAACGGCCAAAGATTGGCTCGACCGGCACTTTGATGACATCGGTGTACGGTCGACCATCGATCTACGCGAGGAAATCTCGTGAAGAACCTTTTCGCCACGGCCGGGGATTAACCGGCCATTAAGGCTGTTTGCACGCCGCCTCGCAAATTGCAATGCAGCACATCTGAACAATCTCTAAACAATTTCAGCATCTTGTGCTCGGTTATGCGTCCGAATCTATATCTTGCGCCGAATGGGCTGAAAACCAATTGGCAAGGCTTTTGCTCCATATAGGGCACGCTGATTGTCAGGTAGTGCGTCGTCAGCGATCTGAAAGATGGAAGAAGCAGGCACTTGCGACCCCGCCTGTTTCTTCCCTTTCGCCCAACGCGCATTAAATTCCCTTGATCTTATTGCCGTAATTTTAGACTTTTCCGAGTATCTGCTGGATTGTGGCCCTTCAACTGCGGTTGAGCGTGCTTATGTCTTAAGGAACGCGGATAAAGGATCTGGAATGACACATCTGGTTTCAAAATGTTTTGCGGGAAGTGTTGCTGTTCTGGCTGTTGCTGGATCTGCCTGGGCCTCTGACATGGATCCGCGCGCATCGGAAATGATGGTAAAGGGCGGTTGTCCGGGCTGTAATCTAAATCTGGCAGAGATGCGCGGGTTCTCACTTAAAGAAGCAGACTTCAAAGGCGCAAAACTGCGGGAAGTCGATCTGAAAGAAGCTAAAGTCCCAAACTCCAACTTCAGAGGTGCAGATCTCCGGCGGACTGAGGCCGAGCGGGCTGATTTTTCCTCGAGCGACTTTACAGATGCAGCCATGCGGGCTGTGGATCTGGAGAAAGCCAATTTAACGAGCGCGACATTTGAAGATGCGGATTTGCGTGATGCAGATTTGAATGCAGCGCAGCTAACAGGCGCAGATTTAACTGGCGCCGACTTGCGCAATGTCACACTGATCAGAGCGATTGCTCAAAATGTCTCCTTCGAGGGCGCCAAAATGGATGGCGCAAATCTGGAGCGTGTTGATCTGTTGAACGCCAATTTCCGCAATGCGCGGATGCGTAACGTTAAGCTGGATCGGGCAAAAGCGATCAATGCCGATTTTTCCGGCGCAGACCTTTCCGGCGTTCGGCTGGTGAGCAGCAATCTGGCTGGCGCCAATCTGACAAATGTAAATTTCGAGGGTGCGCTTTTGCGCAGAACCCGGCTGAAAGGAGCTGATCTGACCGGCGCTTACAATTTGGATCAGGACCGGATTCTTGGGGCTTGCGGCGATGAAACCACCAAGCTGCCTTACGGCATCACACTGGAAGCGTGTTCCTACTGATCCTGTCTAAAGTCTAGATAAAAAGGCCGGGCTCCTGTTTTGGAGCCCGGCCTTTTTCATTGCGTATCTTATTCAGCGGACGTCGAGAAAACCGATGATTTTCCGAACGTCCTTCAAGACCGGCTCGGCAATCGCAGACGCGTTTTCTGCGCCCTCTTTCAAAACCTGATCGATCTGTGCCGGATCGCTGGTCAGGCGGCGCATTTCATCAGTCATTGGAGCCAGTTTGGCAACTGCAAGGTCGGAAAGAGCCGGTTTGAAGGCGGAGAACTGCTGACCGCCAAACTCTTTCAGAACCTCTTCTTTGCCTGTTCCATTCAGAGCCGCATAAATGCCAACCAGATTGTCGGCTTCCGGGCGTCCTTCCAGACCGCCGGTTTCGCTCGGCAATGCGTCCGGATCGGTTTTGGCCTTCTTGATCTTCTTGGCGATGGCATCCGCATCGTCTTTCAGATTAATGCGCGACAGGTCCGACGGATCGGACTTGGACATTTTTTTTGTGCCATCCCGCAAAGACATGATCCGGGTCGCCGGGCCGGCAATCATCGGCTCAGTGATCGGGAAGTACAATTCGTCCGGCAATTCCGGCGACGGCGTCGGGTTCGGAATACCGATGCCAAGATCTTTAATCCGATCCCCAAAGTCATGATTGAACTTCGTGGCGATGTCGCGCGTCAGTTCCAGATGCTGTTTCTGATCGTCACCAACCGGAACATGGGTGGCCCGGTAGGCCAGAATGTCAGCGGCCATCAGGTTTGGATAGGCGAACAGACCAACAGACGCGTTTTCCCGGTTCTTGCCAGCCTTTTCTTTGAACTGTGTCATCCGGCTGAGCCAGCCCATGCGGGCGACGCAGTTGAAAATCCAGGCAAGCTCCATGTGCTCGCGAACCTGCGACTGGTTGAAGATGATCGATTTTTTCGGATCAATCCCTGCGGCTATATAGGCAGCGGTCACTTCGCGAGTGGCACTGGCCAGCTCGTCCGGATCCGGAAATCCGGCTGTGATCGCATGCGAATCCACGACACAGAAAATCGCCGGCATCTGGTCCTGCAGCGGAACCCAGCGCGAAACGGCGCCAAGGTAGTTGCCAAGGTGGAGATTGCCAGTCGGCTGAACGCCTGAAAAGACACGGGGCTGGAACGCCGTCATTTTTGTTCCCTTATTGGTGCGGCCGGTTGGAAGGGCGCTGTGAGTGTTTGGGCGCGACGGGTTTAGGCCCGACTGTGCATTGATGCAAGCGAAGAAGAGTGAATGTGTTGCGTTTGCGTCTTAGGTGTTGCGCCGCTTCAACGATTTAGCGAGGCCAATCAGATCGCTGCCGCCACTTACCTGGGCAAAGAGCGCGAACGTTAGAATCCCGGTTAGAACGAGAAGCCCGAGACTGACAACACGCAACAGAAGCCAGCCGTTGCTCAGGTATGGCGCCAGGATGTCAGCTGCAAAATGGATGACGACGCCCATTAAAAGGCTTGCCAGTAACACTAGAGCCAGCTTTTTCAGAACTGTGACATCCGGGGCAAAGTGACCCCGTTTCCATAATACGATGATCAGCAGCCCCGTGTTCACCCAGCCGGCTAGCGTGGTGGCGAGCGCGATGCCGACGTGTTGCAGATAGGGAAAGAAGGCGACCGACAACAAAACATTCACAATCATGCCGACGGCCGCGAATTTCATGGGGGTCTTGGTGTCTTCGCGAGCGAAATACCCAGGTGAAAACACTTTGTTGAGCACAAAGGCGGGCAGCCCGATCGAGAACGCCATCAGGGCCGCTGCTGTTCCCTCAACAGCAGTTTCATCGAACCGGACCCGCTGGAAGAGAACCGAGACGATCTCGTGGGGAATGACCGCCAGCGCAACAGCAGCAGGCAAGGTCAGCACCAAGGAAAACTCTAAGGACCGGTTGAGAGTTTTTTGATAGGCAGTCGTTTCACCAGATCGGAGTTGCCGGGTCAGGCTCGGAAGAAGAACGACACCAATGGCTATGCCGATCACACCGAGGGGCAGCTGATAAAGCCGGTCGGCATAATAAAGCAGCGCATTGGCGCCTTCCTGTAACGACGCGATAATCTGGCCAACAGCGATGTTGATCTGGGTGACACCTCCGGCAACAACGCCTGGAATGCCAAGGGCGAGCAGGCGTTTGGCCGATTTGGTGTAGCGGGGCCGGTAAACTGGAATTTTAAAACCAAGGCGCTTCAGATCAATGACGACAACAGTGAGCTGAACAATCCCACCCACTGTGATGCCAATTGTGAGGATTACGCCGAGTGTCGTGCTGTCCTCGACACCAAAATAAAGAACTCCTCCAAGCACCAGCCCCATCACGACATTCAGCATCACAGGGGCGAAGGCCGCTGCTGCAAAACGCTGATAAGTGTTCAAAATGCCGCCGATAAAGGCGAGCAAAGACATGAAGATCAGATAAGGAAAGGCGATCCGGGACATCAAAACCGTCAGATCGAATTTCTCCGGATCCGACGCGAACCCCGGTGCCAATCCCCACACAACAAATGGCATAAAGATTTGAGCCAGCGCCGTGAGGGCCAAAAGGCAGAATAGAAGTGCAGCGCCGATTTCCCCGGCAAAACGGCGGGCGCCCTCTTCACCTTCCTCTTCGACGGTCCGTCCGAAGAGCGGAATGAACGCGGAGTTGAAAGCCCCTTCGGCAAAAAGCCGGCGGAACAAATTGGGCAAACGGAACGCCACAACAAAGGCGTCGGCGACTGGTCCGGCACCGACTGCAGCAGCCAAGAGCACATCGCGGACAAAACCAAGGACGCGGCTCATCAAAGTGGCCCCGCCGACTGTCGCAAAATTTCGAACCAGGTTCATGCCTGCAAGGCTCCAGGGTGTTCAGATCTTGGCGGGATTTAAGATGCTTGTCGGCGGAGTTTGCGCGCAACGGGCGCTGCCGGATCCAGCTCGACAACACCGTCCACAGCTGCGCATAGCCGTTCGCGGATGATTTCCTGGCGGCCAATATTGGCGATTTTCTGACCCGTCAGATCAGTCACATAAAACACATCGACAACCTTTTCGCCGAATGTCGAAATATGAGCTGAGCCGATGTTGAGATTGAGCGTCGCGATCGAACGGGTGAGGTCATAGAGAAGACCTGGGCGATCCAGACCGGAAATCTCAAGAACCGTATAATCATCTGATAGCGTGTTGTTGAGCAAAACTTCGCTGGCAACCTTGAAGGCTCTCATCCGGCCTTTTACGGAGCTCTTCTTGGCCACGGGCTCCGGTATACGTTCCTCACCCCGCAAGGTTTTTTCAATCAATCCGGCTATGCGCTCACCGCGGCGCCGTTCATCCTCATCATCTGGCAACTCGCGGCCGATGAAAATCGTATCGAGAGCAAACCCGTCGGTGGTGGTGTCGATCTGGGCATCGACAATGTTGGCACCTGTCGAGTAACAGGCCCCGGCAATCACCGACAGAAGACGCGGGTGGTCCGGCGCCATGATCGTCAGTTCGGTAACGCCCTCAAAAGACCGTGGGGTCACATTGAACGACAGTTGTTCGCCCTTTTGATCGGCCTCGTGCAGCAATTCGGCATGCGCAACAAGCCGGTCATGTTCGGTTCGCAGCCAATAGGCTGGATAGTGGCGTTTGAGGTAGCTTTTCCGGCTTTTTTCCGGCCAGTGATCCAGTTTGGCGACCAGTTCTTCCTTGGCCTGTTCAATGGCCTGGCCATGGGACATTTTTGAATGACCGCCGGTTAAATGCGGCTCAGCGGCATAATAGAGCGTGCGCAACAATTGGCCTTTCCAGCCATTGAAGACGCCGGGTCCGACGGCTCGGATGTCGGCCACGGTTAGGATCAGCAGCAGTTTCAACCGCTCGTGAGACTGCACGGTATTGGCAAAGTCCTGGATCGCCTTGCGGTCGGACAAATCGCGAGACTGTGCAATCGTGCTCATGTCGAGATGGTGTTCAATCAGCCAGGCAACAGTTTCGGTTTCCGCACTGTTCAGGCCGAAGCGCGGGCACAGCTTGCGCGCCACTTTGGCTCCAGCGATGGAGTGATCTTCCGGCCTGCCTTTGGCAATGTCATGCAAGAACATCGTCACATAAAGCAGCTTGCGGTTCTGCAAAGAGCGGATCAACTCGGTCGAGAGGGGGTGATCTTCGCCGGAATCGCCACGCTCAATTTCAGACAGGACGCCAATTGAGCGGATCAAATGCTCATCCACTGTGTAGTGGTGATACATGTTGAACTGCATCATTGCGACAACCTTGCCGAATTCGGGCACAAACCGGCCAAGTACGCCGGTTTCGTTCATCTTGCGCAAGATCTTTTCCGGTGTGTTGCGCGAGGTGAGCACCGACAGGAACAAGCGGTTGGCTTCCGGGTCGTTGCGCAGATCGTTGTTGACCAGCTTAAGCGAATGCCGGATGAGCCGTGTCAGGCGTGGATGCATCTTGTAGTCGTGTTTGTCCGCCAGCTGGAACACACGCAGGATGTTGACGGGGTCTTTCTCGAAAATCGTATCGGCAGTGACGCTCAGCCGGTTGTTTTCTACGGTGAAACCCGATGCGCCTTTGACCGGCTTTGGCGCATGTTCCGAGCGGCCAACCCTCAGGCGGCGCATGATGCCTGAAAATCCACGTCCACGCGGATCTTTAACATGCTCGTCTTCCAAGGCCGCGCACAGGATCCGGGTCAGATCCCCAACTTCCTTAGCGACCAGGAAGTAGTGCTTCATGAAGCGTTCGACATCCTTCATACCCGGATGCTGGGTATAGCCAAGCCGAACCGCGATCTCCCGCTGGACATCAAAGGACAGCCGTTCTTCCGGGCGGTTGGTCAAGAAATGCAGGTGACAGCGCACGGCCCAGAGGAAATCCTCTGCCATTTTGAAACGGGATTTTTCGGCCCGGTTCAAGACACCGATCTTCACCAATTCAGACTGGCTGGAAACCTGGTAGTGGTATTTGGCGATCCAAAAGAGGGTGTTGAGATCGCGTAGGCCTCCCTTGCCTTCCTTGATGTTTGGTTCAACCAGATACCGCGACGTTCCCTGGCGCTGATGGCGCTCGTCCCGTTCTTTCAGTTTGGCCGCAATGAACTCAGAGCTGGTGCCCTCGACCACTTCCTTGTCATAGCGTTTGATCAGTTCATCAAAGAGCGGCTTGTCACCCCAGATGTAGCGAGCTTCCAGAATGGCGGTCCGGATCGTCATATCCGACTTTGACAAGCGGATACATTCATCGATGTTGCGGGTCGCGTGGCCGACTTTGAAACCGAGGTCCCAGAGCATGTAGAGGATATACTCAACAACCTGTTCGCCCCAGGGGGTTTGTTTGTAAGGCAGCACAAACAGAAGATCGATGTCTGAACCCGGCGCCAGCGTGCCGCGGCCATATCCGCCGACCGCCACCACGGACATGCGTTCCGCCGCAGACGGGTTTGTAATCCGATAAACATGATAGAGGGCGAAATCATAAATCACCCGGATCAACTCATCCTGGATGTGGGATAGGCGCCGGGCACACAAAAGTCCGCCACCGTCTTCTCCAAGCCGCTCTTCGGCAATCTTCCGGCTGTCCTTGACGACGGACTTCAGTTCACTGAGCACTGCCATGCGCACCTTTGAATCGGACCCATCCCCGTCTGTGGCTGCGGTGAGAGCGGTCAACCGGTTTCTAAGGCCGTCCGCATCAATCAATCCGGCGAGAGCGTCTTGAGTGGATTTCATACCGGTCAAAGTCTTTCGTTCAGTGAGGCAATTCGGCCATGCTGCGGGTTATAAAGCGCCGATCATAAGGACATGTAAACTCTTACAGGCATGGATAGCCATGCTTCAAATGTCATCTTTTACCGCCGCAACGCGCAATTGATGCAAAAGCGCGTTCAGAGATTCATCGGACAATCCGCCGATTTTTAAGGCAAGCTGATTGGCCAATTCCGTGGCCTTTGGGCTCATCCCGGCAGTATCGATGGTAATTCTCGGGTCAGACAGTTCGGCCAGCCGCTGGATCTCTTCCGCTTCGTCCCAAATCACGTTGAAATAGGCAATAATCCGTTGAACCAAAAACCAGGTCGGTTTACCGCGTTTGCCGTGTTCTAAAGCGGACAGATAAGCGCTCGACACGGAGAGAGCCGCAGCCATTTCCTTTAAGGAAACGCCTCGTTTGGTTCGAAGTTCGCGGATTTTGGCTCCAAGAGGTGTCACGTTTTCACCGCCGTTTTCTTATCCGCACATACAGCGCACCCGAACCGCCGTGGCGCACATGAGCTTCTTCATACCCAGCAACAAGGTGGCGCACATCCGGCATCGCCAGCCATTGCGGCACCATTCTGCGCAAAACACCGCGTTCGTCCATATAGGCATAACCCGGACCGCCGCCCTTGCCAGTGATCACAAGGATCAATTTGTGACCGCGGGCCTGGGCTTCATACAAAAAACCGCGCAAGCGGTCATGAGCCCTGTTTTGGGTCAGGCCATGAAGGTCAATGCGGGCATCGATCTGTTTGACCCCACGCACCAGTTTTTTCCGGTATCGGTATTCGAGCTGATGCAGCGGCGGCGGAGCTTTCGGCTTGAGCGGCTCCGGTGGATGAATGGCGGTTGCCGTCTTAATGCTCTTTCCAGTCTCCTGAGGCGCATCATCAACTGTGTGGAGCAGGTCTTCCATTTGCGCCTTGGCCCGCTCAGCATCTAGCGGTGTTGTTGTCCGGGTGACTTTGCCCCAGAGGTCCCGATCTTCGGGTGAGAGAACACCTTTTTTGCCGCGCTTGCTCATTTGGTCAGTCCGCCCGGCCTTTAAGCGATGCGGCAGCCGATTTGGGTACCAACACCGTAAAGACGGCTTTGTGACGGATTTCTCCGGCGATCCGGCCTGCAGCCTCACCTGAACCGATAAAGACATCGCCACGGCCGTGGCCTTTGATCGCTGAGCCTGTGTCATCGGCAAGCATCAGGCGCTGAAATGACAGGTCAGGTGCGTCCGGATCCTCAAAACCAGCACTGACGAAAACCGGCATTCCATATGGCAGTGAACTGTCGTCAATCGCGAGGCTGCGACCAGGGACAAGCGGTAGGCTGGCGGCGCCAATGGGGCCAAGGTCTGGGCCGGTTTCCGTGACCTCCCGGAAAAAGATGTACGACCGGTTTTCCTTGAACAGAGCGTCGCGTTTATCTGGATTCTCTTCCAGCCAGTGCCGCAGGCCCGACATCGTAAAGTCTTCCGGTGTGCCTTCGCCTCTTTGGACGAGAAGCTTGGCAATCCCGGAATAAGGATGGCCGGTTTTACCGGCATAGCCGACCCGCATGGTGCTGCCGTCCGTCAGTTTGAGCCGGGCCGACCCTTGAACGTGGATGAAATAAGCATCAATGGGGTTTAGCCAGACCAATTCCAGGGCTTCATCGACCAGAGCGCCGTCCATGATGGCCGCCCGGTCCGGCATTTCGTTCAATGTTCCTTCAAACAAACGGCCATGGCTGAGATGTTTGGGCCAGCCTTTGGGCTGTTCTTTCTCTGGCACATGAACCAAGCCATCCGGCTTTTGAAGCAGCGGAACGGAAAATCGGCCAGTCTTTTCCCGGGATGCAGAAACTTCCGGTTCGAAGTATCCGGTGACAAAGCCATTTTGGCGGATTTGAAAAGGCTCGAAGTGATTTTCGAAAAAGATACGGGCGTCGGTGGCCTCATGCGCCGCTGCACACAGGATCTGTTTTTTTTCCTGGTTCAACCGGAAAAGATCTTTGGAATCAACCGCCCGGGCATCCGGCCCGCAAAACCTTAAAAAAGCAGCAAGTGCCGCCTGATGATCGTCCTTGGCCCAACCGGCAAGATCTGCAAACCGGACCGGGGTCAGATCATCTGATTGAAGCGGGCTTTGCGCCATTGCAATTACAGGTCCTGCAACAAAAAGAGACGCGGCCAAAGCCGCGCCCTTCATACATCTTGCCACGCCGGACGGCTGCGGTTTCCCGGAGACGCCAGCCGGATATCTCACGGATTTACTCTGCGGATTCGGTCGCGACCAGTTTCCAGTTCGGATCCCGCGACGCGGTGTCGCGTGCAAAAGTCCAGATGTCGATAACTTCCGTGACCTTGGCCGGATCGCCGTCGACCACCTCGCCGCCTTTGTCGCGGGTCGCGGAAATCAGCTGGCTGTGGATCTTAACCGTCACCTGAGCCGTAGTGCCTTTCAGGGCCGCTTCAACTATTTCCGCCTTGTCGATACCGACGAAGGTGGATTCGATGGTTTCCCCTCGCTTAACCCGGTCATCAATGGCGGCGCTAAACCCATCATACACATCGCGCGACAGCAGGTTCTTGAGAGCCTTTTTGTCACCATCGGCAAAAGCCATGACGATCATTTCATAAGCGGCTTTAGCCCCTTGAATGAAGGGCTCCGGTTCAAAGCTGCGGTCAGCAGAAAGGATCTGCTTCAGCGCGCTGTTGAGGGCAGTCCCGGCCGGAGCCACTTTGTCGATGATGACTTCACCATCTTCTTCCTGGCGGGCCGCGCCCATATCATCATAGTCATCTGGGGACTGCTGGCCTTGGTTCGGCAATGGAATGACATTGTCCTGGCCATTGGCCTGCCCGTTCGGCTGTTCGGGCTTGGAATAAGGATCAAACGGCGGGCGCTCCTCGCCGGTGCGCTTTCCCAGGACAGAGCGCAGTCGAAACAAAATAAAGACCGCAAGTCCCAAGAGCAGTAGATTTAGGGGATCAAAAATTTCATTCATCTTCTGTTCCGGCTACCCTTTCAAGGGCTGCAAAGCCGCCCCCGACTTGTTTCGCAAGGCCCGCGTTCAACGCTTGGGTCTTAAACTTCCTATGTAGGAGGTTCTTCAATCAGCATCCAGACCCAAGAGCAAGACCGAAATTGGGACTAGTGCACATTCATTGCGACTGCCAGCTCGCATTTTTGTGACACAATGTCTACCTTCACGTATGAAACCGAGTTGTTCACCACCCTAGCAGACGATGGAGCTTCCGTGGGACTTTATATCATAGCAGGAATTATTCTCCTGCCGCTGATCGAAATCTCTGTTTTTATTTGGATTGGCGAAATCCTAGGTGTTTTGCCGACGATTCTGCTGACCGTGCTCACTGCTATGGCGGGCACGATCATGCTGCGTCATCAGGGCTTGTCACTTTTGATGCGCATGCAGCAGGAACTGGACGGTGGCCGCGCGCCGGGCAATGAGGTGATGCAAGGCGCAATGATCGTTTTGGCCAGCATTCTTTTGCTGATCCCGGGATTTGTGACCGATGCCATTGGCCTACTGCTTTTTATTCCCCCTATCCGGGAGGCTTTGGCGCAATTCATTATTGCTCGTTCCAATGTTGTCATCATGGAGGGCAGCAGCATGCACCGGCGGCCGGATGATCATGTTGTGGATCTCGATGCAGAAGATTGGACCGAAGCCCAAAACAGCTCGGGAAACGGAAATGAGGCCGGTCAACCGCGGATCAGCCCCTGGAATGACGGTTCTGAAAAGCCAAACTCTTAAGAAAATCCGGGAATTCTTGAACAAAATTCACTGAAATGTGACTGCGCTGTATGCGTAATTTTTACCAGTTGCGCGTTAGACCGGCTTTTCTTGCAGTTTGCGGAACAGGAAACCGGACATGATCCAGGCTCGGCGCGTCGATTGGGTAGATACAGCAAAAGGCATCTGCATCATCTTCGTTGTGATGATGCATTCCGTGCTTGGTGTTGAAGCAGCGGCTGGTGAAAAAGGCTGGATGCATGCCGTAATTGCATTCGCTGCGCCTTTCCGGATGCCAGACTTCTTTCTGATCTCCGGATTGTTCCTGTCGAACGTCATTGGACGTGACTGGAAGCTCTATGCCGACCGGAAAGTCGTTCATTTCGCTTACTTTTATGTGCTTTGGATGACTATCCAGTTCATTGTAAAAGCGCCGGTCTTTGCCGATGAAATGGGCGCAGCTGGTGCGCTCCAGTTCTATTTCGTGAGCTTCGTTCAGCCGTTTGGCACGCTGTGGTTCATTTACATGCTGCCGGTCTTTTTCGTGGTCTGCAAGATCGCCCATGACAAGGGCATTCCCTGGCAACTGATGCTCGGTGTTGCCGCCCTCTTGCAGATCGCACCGATCCACACCGGCTGGTTATTGGTCGATGAGTTCGCCTCGCGTTTCGTTTATTTTTATGCTGGCTACATTTTTGCGCCAAAAATCTTTGAGCTGGCCGATTGGGCGCGTGAGCGTGTGTCCTTGAGCCTGGTTCTGCTTCTGGCCTGGGGCTTGGTGAATGGTGCTCTGGTTTACATTGGCTGGTCTGCTTTGCCCTTTGTGTCTCTGGCGCTGGGCGCGGCTGGCGCCGGGGCGATCATCCTGACCAGCACATTGATCGTCAAAGCAGGCAGCATGGATTTCTTGCGCCACTTTGGTGCGAATTCGATTGTTATCTATCTGGCGTTTTTCTTCCCTATGGGTGTGTCCCGCGTGATCCTGCTGAAGCTCGGTATGTTGGACATCGGCACCATATCGCTGGTCGTGAATATCGTTTCAGTGATCAGTCCGATGATCCTGTTCTGGCTGATCCAGAAAACCGGGTTCGGCTGGTTCCTCTTCAAGCGGCCAAAATGGGCCTATTTAGGTGGAACTTTCGGGAAACAGCGCGTTCCGCAAGCCGCGGAATAGGTGCCTGAGACAGAATCCATGTGAAATCTGTGTCTCCAAATAGTCAGTCTGCGATCGGGTGGTTTCGGTCCGAGGCGTTTTGCGCCAGAAGTTTTGTGCCGATTTCTCTGAGCAGCTTGCGGGTCATGGCTGTCTGATAGTCGTCATAACTTGCTGTGACTTCGACAAAGGCGCCGGGCCCCCGAATGACCTTTTCGGCGAAATAATCGTCCGTGTGCTCGTCGTTCAAGATGACGAGTGCATTCACGGTGACATTTAGAAAGCTTGCATCCCGGTAGGCGATCTCCGGTTCAAAACCGGTGTTGTTGGCACCGTCTGATGAGACGTCAATGACGAGGCGCTGACATGGACTGGGCGCGTTTCTCAAGACTCTTGAGCCATGCGCAAGGGCATAGCCCAGGGCTGTCATGAATTCCTTGTGGCTGCGGGTATTGTCGGCCAATTCGACGGCCGCGGCTGCAACGGAATTTTCTCCAGTCAAAAACCGCCAGTCCAGCAGGGTCTTTTGCTGATAGTGACCGCTCCATTCAAAACTGGAAAACCAAATCCCGCCAACGGAGTTGATGGCTTCCACAACCAGTGGATCTTGAAGCGCGTTCGCCAGACCGGTCAGCTGGAGATCATATTCTCTCGCATCGACGCTGGCCGAAACATCCAGGGCAACAACAAGGGCTAGGGAACAGGGTTCTGCGCGGGCTTCTAAAGGAAAGATCAACAGGCTTGCGGCGGCAAACAGCCCCGCCAGCCGGTTCGGCCGGGAGCCTGGTGTTTTGGATCGGCGATTGGCTGGCGTATGGGCCATGACCGGGAAGCCTTCGTCCGGGCAAAATCTCACATTTTTGGAACTGAGGAACTTTACGGCGGGATCTCTGGCTTGGGCAAATCACAAGTCAGAAAGACGGGCAAACACCCATTGAAATCGGAGGCACGGACCTTTGAATGGCAGGAGAACTCTGAAAGCGGTGGATTAGCTCTTTTCACAAGGGCCTGGCGCGGGCAATATCCGCGCCATGTCGACACAAGAATCCTCCGCCGCCCTCACCGCTGATGACCACCTGATCCTGGTTGACGGCTCCACGTTTATTTTCCGCGCCTACCATGCGCTGCCGCCCCTGACGCGCAAACCCGACGGCTTGCCCGTTGGTGCGGTTTCCGGGTTCTGCAACATGCTGTGGAAGCTGCTTCAGGAAGGTCTGACGCCGGAAGAAGGCGATGAGCCGACGCATTTTGCGGTGATTTTTGATCATTCGGCACAGACGTTCCGCTCTGATATTTACCCGGAGTACAAAGCGCATCGGCCACCGCCGCCGGAAGATCTGGTGCCGCAATTCGGCCTGATCCGCGAAGCCACCCGGGCCTTTTCGACCCACTGCATCGAACAGAAAGGTTATGAGGCCGACGACCTGATCGCCACCTACGCGGCCCAGGCCGCAGGTCAAGGGGCGCGGGTGACGATTGTTTCCGGCGACAAGGATCTGATGCAGCTGATCGGGCCGACTGTTGGCATGATCGACACGATGAAAAACAAGATTTTCGGCGAGCCGGAGGTTTTTGAAAAATTCGGCGTTGGTCCAGACAAGGTCATCGAGGTTCAATCGCTTGCCGGCGACAGCGTCGACAATGTGCCCGGTGTGCCTGGTATTGGCTTGAAGACCGCCGCGCTCCTGATCAATGAGTTCGGCGATCTGGAGACCCTGCTTGCCCAGGCCGAAACCATCAAACAAAAGAAACGCCGGGAGAACCTGATCGAATTTGCCGATCAGGCGCGGATTTCCAAAGAGCTGGTGACTCTGAAACAGGATGTGCCGGTGGAAACACCGGTTGGCGATCTGTCGGTCAGCGATGTGGATGGCCCCAAGGCGGTCGGCTTCCTGAAAGCCATGGGATTCACCACGCTGACCAAAAAGGTTGCCGAAGTCACCGGCGCGGAATTGGCCAACATCGAACCGGTCGACTACCAGGTCCCCGGCTGGGATGTGCCGGACCGCAAGGGCCGGATGATGGAGCGCCCGGGCGGGGCGGCTGCCGCTGACCCCGCGGAGAGTGCTGAAGGTGCCGGCGGGCCGGACGGTTTGATGGTGCCGCAAACCGTTGCCGATGAGCGCGCGGCCAAGATCGGTGCGCTTCCGGTCGACAACAGCGCCTATGAGACCGTCACCACGCTGGAGCAGCTGCAACCGTGGATCGACGCAGCCTATGAGAAGGGGTATGTGGCCTTCGACACGGAAACCACCTCGCTCGATGCCATGCAGGCCGAACTGGTCGGCATTTCCTTAAGTTCTGAACCTGGAAAAGCCTGTTACATTCCGCTGACCCATAAGGACGGTGAGGGGGATCTGTTGGGCGGTGGCGGATTGCTGCCGGGTCAGATCCCGCTGAATGAGGCGTTCAAGGCCCTGAAACCAATGCTGGAAGACCGCGGCGTCCTCAAAATCGCTCAGAACCTCAAATACGACTGGCTGGTGATGACCCGCTATGGTGTCGACATCGGCCCGTACGACGACACGATGCAGCTCTCCTACACTGTCGATGCCGGCAAGGGCGGCAATGGCATGGATGAGCTCTCCGAGCGCTGGCTCGGCCACAAGCCGATCCCGTTCAAGGAGGTTTGCGGTTCGGGCAAGTCGATGATCACCTTCGACAAGGTGCCGATCGACAAGGCAACTGCCTATGCTGCCGAAGACGCCGATGTCACCTTGCGCCTGTGGTTGATCCTGAAACCGCGCCTTGCCAGCGATCACATGGCAACCGTTTATGAAACGCTGGAACGGCCCATGGTGCCGGTGCTGGCGCGCATGGAAAAGCGCGGTATTTCCGTTGACCGGCAGATGCTCTCCCGCCTCTCCGGTGATTTTGCGCAAGGCGCGGCGGCGCTGGAAGCGGAAATCTATGAGCTTGCCGGCGAAACCTTCAATGTCGGCTCTCCCAAGCAGCTTGGCGAAATCCTCTTCGGTAAAATGGGTTTGCCGGGCGGCAAGAAGACCAAGACCGGCGCCTGGTCGACGTCGGCTCAGGTTCTGGAAGATCTGGCCGCCGAAGGCCATGCATTGCCGTCAAAGATCGTTGAGTGGCGCCAGCTTTCCAAGCTGAAATCCACCTATACTGATGCCCTGCCCGGCTATATCCATCCGGAAACCAAGCGCGTTCACACGTCCTATGCTTTGGCGGCGACCACCACCGGACGTCTTTCCTCATCCGAGCCGAACCTTCAGAACATTCCTGTACGCACGGAAGCGGGACGGAAAATCCGCCAAGCGTTTATCGCCGAAAAGGGTCACAAGCTGATCTCGGCCGATTACAGCCAGATCGAGCTGCGTGTGCTTGCCCATATGGCGGATATTCCGCAGCTGAAAAAAGCCTTCGAGGACGGGCTCGACATTCACGCCATGACGGCCTCGGAAATGTTCGGAACACCGATTGAAGGCATGGATCCGATGGTCCGCCGGCAAGCCAAGGCGATCAACTTCGGCATCATCTACGGCATTTCCGCCTTTGGCTTGGCCAACCAGCTCGGCATCGGCCGGGGGGAAGCCAGCGACTACATAAAAACCTATTTCGAGCGTTTCCCTGGCATCAAGGAGTATATGGAAGCGATCAAGAAGCAGGTTCATGCGGACGGCTATGTCACCACGATCTTTGGCCGTAAGGCCCATTATCCGGACGTGAACACCAAGAACCCGAACATGCGCAACTTCTATGAACGGGCGGCGATCAACGCCCCGATCCAGGGCTCGGCGGCCGATATCCTGCGCCGCGCCATGGTGCGCATGGAAGATCGGCTGACCGACGCAAAGCTGAATGCACAAATGCTTTTGCAAGTGCACGACGAACTGATCTTTGAGGTGCCGGATGCTGAGGTCGAGGCGACCATTCCACTAATCAAGGACGTCATGGAGAACGCCTGCGATCCGGCTCTGAAACTCTCCGTCCCGCTGCAAGTAGACGCCCGCGCGGCCGACAATTGGGATGAGGCGCATTAGGGGATTTCTGACCTCAACCTGGCGCTGGACGGATACTTGTTCTGTCTGCGCGGTTATCCCTCGAGGCCGCGTTCGTAAGCGTCCGCAGGGCTAGAGAGTTTGCTTGGATGCCGCTACAGTACTCTCTGTTGTTGTCACCCCAGCGCAGGCTGGGGTCCAGTAACCTCATAAAATGGCGTTATTTTCCGACCGCTAACGACACGGAGTACCGGGTCTCAGCCGGAGTTTATGCCCGCGAAGGTGGGTGCTGGGACCACAATTCAAGGTGCTCAAGCGTTTTCCTACCCCCGCACCACCATCTGGCAGCCCGGTGCGATCTTGGACAGGATTAACCGCATGTGCTGCGGGTATACGGCGACACAGCCTTCGGTCGGCCGGTAATCCTCGCGGGCGATATGGAAGAAAATCGCGCTGCCCTGGCCCTTCACCGGCGGGTACATGTTGCAATCCAGCACAACGACGATGTCGTAGAGCCGGTCGTCCCGCCACATTTTTTCGTGACTTGCGGCGAACGGCAGATCGACCGGGCGGTTGTAGCGGCGATGGCATGGATCGTCGCACCAGCCCATGCCCGGCTTTAAAGTTTCAACTGGCAACGAGGTTTGCGGACGAGGACCACGGTCGCCGCGGTAATAAACGTGAAGCACTTCAAAACTGCCGAGTGGGGTTGCGCCGTCGCCCTCACGTTTGCGCCCAATCACGCCGGAGCGGCCCAAGGCACACGGGACCGTGATCGGCCCACAGCGCAGCACGCCCTTCGTTCTGTCTCTGGGAAGGGCATGAACCTCCAGGATCTCCGCCAGTTTTCCGATGCCTTGCATATGAATTTCCGATTTGGCCAATGTGTGCTTCAAAGCTCTTGATAAACCGGCGCTAAAGCCCGCGTGAAGAAGAATTGACGTGAGGCTGCTTGTAAGGCGACACTTTCCCGCGCACATAAGTGTGACAACGCGCTTGTGTTCATTACACAAACTGCCGTGATCACGAATAGAATTCTGGCGAGGACCCGACGAGATGACCGCCCGCACAATATTGATTGTCGATGATGATACCGAACTGCGCGAAGCGCTGGTCGAGCAGCTCTCGCTCTATGATGAGTTTGAGACGCTTCAGGCGGATTCGGCAACATCCGGCATCGCTATGGCCAAGGAAGAGCACATCGACCTTTTGTTGATGGATGTCGGCTTGCCGGATATCGACGGCCGCGAGGCGGTCAAATTGCTGCGCAAGAGTGGGTTCAAGGCACCGATCATCATGCTGACCGGCCATGACGGCGACAGCGACACGATCCTGGGCCTCGAAGCCGGTGCCAATGATTATGTCACCAAGCCGTTCAAATTCGCCGTTTTGCTGGCTCGTGTCCGCGCGCATCTGCGCCAACATGAACAAAGCGAAGACGCGACTTTCGCCATCGGCCGCTATTCTTTCCGCCCCGCCGCCAAGGTCATGCAGGAAGACAATGGTTCCAAAGTCCGCCTGACGGAAAAAGAAACCTCGATCTTAAAGTTTTTGTATCGTGCCGGTGAAAAGCCGGTGACCCGCGATGTGCTGCTGCATGAGGTCTGGGGTTATAACTCCGGTGTCACCACTCACACGCTGGAAACCCACATTTACCGCCTGCGCCAGAAAATTGAGCGGGACCCCTCCAGTGCAGAGCTGTTGGTGACGGAAGCGGGCGGCTACAAGCTGGTCCCATAGAACAAACTGTTGTTCTCAGCGTGCATAATCGCTTGTGCACGCATTGATAATCATCGTAAATCTTGGGCATGAGCCTTGCCCAAGACATAACGATTCTCAAAAAGATCCCGATGTTTTCGGACTTTCAGGACGATCAGCTGCGCCTGCTCGCGTTCAGTGCGGAAAGCATGGACTACGGCAAGGGCCAGCGTTTGTTCGATCAGGATGAGCGGGCTGATGGCGGGCTGGTAATTACTGACGGTCTTGTATCGCTGGCAACCCGCGGCGAAGACGGTTTTGAAGAAGTCGATCAAGTTGGGTCGGGCACACTTTTGGGCGAAAGCGCGCTCCTTGTCGAAACCAAACGTCCTTGCCGGGCCGAGGCCATTGAGCCGGTGCGCATCATCCGTATCCGCCGGGCGCTTTTCAAACGCATGATTTCCGAATATCCGGAGCTCGCGCAGCGTTTGTTTGATCAGCGCGCAGCCCGGTTCCGCACCACCATCGGCCGGCTAAAACCCATAGGTGATAAAATGGCTGAGCTGGAACAGCTCAACGCCGAACGCCGGGCGAAGGACGACGTTTAAGCCGGCCGTTCGCAAATCCAAATCTTTGGCCAGCGGATCCCTCCGCTTCGGTATTAGGCAGCTTCTTGAATCTCGTCGGCCTGAGGTTCCATAATCTGATCGATCAATCCCCATTCCATGGCCTCTTCGGCGGTCATGAACCTGTCCCGGTCCATGGCACTTTCGAATTCCTGATATGATGGGCCGCAATGATCGGAATAAAGCTGGGTCATCCGGTGTTTGGTGCGTTTGATTTCCTCAGCATGGATAACCATGTCGGACGCCTGACCTTGAAAGCCGCCGGACGGCTGGTGGATGAGAATGCTGGCGTTGGGCAAGGCTGCTCGTTCGCCCGGCTGACCCGCCATCAATAAGAATGATCCCATGGAGCGGGCAGTCCCCATGCAGAGCGTATGAACAGGCGGCTTGATATGCCGCATGGTGTCGTACATGGCGAACCCGCTGGTCACCATACCGCCCGGTGAGTTGATGTATAAACTAATCGGCTTTTTGGGATTTTCTGCCTCAAGGAAAAGCAGCTGCGCGCAAACCAATGCCGACACATCATCGTTGACTTCGCCGTTCAGGAAAATGATCCGTTCGCGCAAAAGCCGGGAGTAGATATCAAACGAGCGCTCTCCCCGGTTGGACTGTTCAACAACCATTGGAACCAATTGCATCATCGTGGACATGACAGTCTCCGTTGGTGAAAAACTTGAATTAGAAAGGCCTTATGCGGCCAGAAAAAAGCATTTGAAATTGTTGTTCGACGCCCGTTGGTGGAGTTGGTCGAACTTGGAGGCTGGCCGTGTGTGAACAATCTGCAACCGGGTCTTGCCGCCGGGTTCCGGGTGGATCTGGAAGGTCACGACGCTTTCTCCATTATAGGGTCCCGCGTCCCGCATCCGGTAGGATATGGCCTTGCCTGGCTCTATGTGGACCGCGTCCGGATCAGACAAGTCGCCCTCTGGCAGCCAGTGGTTTCGGAGCGCAGGAATTGTCAAAGCGCGCCAGACTTTTTCAGGCGGTTCATCGAGCTGATAGTCCTGCTCAATGGCCACGGATCCATGGCTGGCGCTCTTATCGGTCATTGATCCATATCCTTCAGCAAATCCTTAAGCGCATCTACCCGTTTGGGCCAATATGCGCGGTATTTTGAAAGCCACCCGGCAATCAGTGCCAATCCGTTCGGATTGACTTCATAATTCACAAACCGGCCGTCCCGCTCCTCAAGGATCAGCCCGGCATCTCTCAATACTTTCAGATGCTGGGAGACGGCGGGCTGACTGATGGCCAGTCCTTCACGCAATGTGCTGGCGTTGCTCGCACCTGACGCAAGTTTTTCATAGAGGCTGCGCCGGGTCGGATCGGCCAACGCACGGAATATGCTTGATTCGTCCATGGTCAATACATAAGCATTCACTTATGTATATTGCAACTATTTTATGTGTTGCCCGGAACAGCAACCTTGAGACTGACAGCCTTATACCATCGCCATGACGCGGCTGGGGCCACCGGTGCCGCCACGATGTTTCGGGGCGCCGACAATCAGCGTTGCACCAGATGCCGGAAGCGCGTCAAGATTGGCCATGCACTCCAATCCCCAACGGCCGGACGGCAGCCAGGCATAGTGAACCGCAAAATCCTGGGAGATACCATGATCGAGAGACAGGCTGTCGACTGCAATACCGACCACATCCGCGTCGTCCATCAGCATCTGCACCGCTTCGATATGAAATCCCGGAAAATGCATGACGCCGCCGTCATCGGCGTTTCGGAAATTATTGGAAGCGGCATGCGCGCTCCAGCCGGAGTTCATCGCAACGCAAGCGCCCTTGGGGATGTCGCCATGGGCAGAGATCCAAGCGTTCAGATCGTCTGGCGTTACCTGGGCGTCCGGGTTCTCCGCTGCCCGCGCCTTGATATCGATGACGCAAAGTGGAGCCACCAGGTTTTCGACTGGGATTTCAGCAACCGACTGTCCATCGGCGGAAAAATGCAAGGGTGCATCGAGGTGGGTGCCAGTGTGCTCGTTGATCGTGAGGTTATAAAGATTGTAGCCATCCTTGGCGAAATCAAAGACCTTCTCGGCTATAAAACCCGGGACGCCGCCAAAGGTTGGAAAATCCTCAGACAGCTCGTGCGTTAAATCCATGACCTTGGTGGGCGCCTGCGCCATGGCTGGCAGAGTACCGCTGAGAGATGCCGCTGCCACCGCGCCGGACCCAACCGCAGCGGCTTTGAACAGCCCCCGCCGGGACAGCATTTTTTCCTTAACGGATGTGATGACGCATAAATCGCACATGCTATGTCCTCCAAGATTATCTGGGTTTTCCAGTGTGGGGTATTGGTGTTTTCACATCAACTGCAGGCAACAAAGCTGTAAAACACCGACGCTGGGTAGATGAATTGTGTTCGCACCTTGCTCTCTCTCATAAATTGCAATAGCGTTTTCTTCAATCAGTAGAGGGAGCGATATGGTCAGCCGCGTGACCACGGTGGCCTTCCAGGGCATTGAAGCTGTTCCAGTCGACGTGCAGGTGCATGTCGGACCGGGCATGGTCGCCTTTATGATCGTCGGCCTGCCGGACAAGGCGGTTGCCGAAAGCCGGGAACGGGTCCGCGCCGCACTCTCTGCCTCCGGCCTCGCGCTTCCTGCAAAACGGGTCACGGTCAATCTCGCTCCGGCAGATCTGCCGAAAGAAGGCTCGCACTACGATCTGCCGATCGCTCTCGGCGTGATGGCCGCGATTGGCGCCATCCCGGCGGAGTTCCTGGAAAACTATGTCATTCTCGGAGAACTGGCTCTGGATGGCACTCTGGCGCCGGTCGCAGGTGTTCTGCCTGCGGCCATGGGCGCCAATGCGTTGGAAAAAGGCCTGATCTGCCCAGCTGAAAGCGGCGGCGAAGCAGCCTGGGCGGACAGTGAGATGGATATTCTGGCGCCGCGGTCGCTTATCCAGCTCGCCAATCACTTTAAGGGAACACAGGTGTTGTCCCGCCCGGCGGCCAAATTGCGCGGTGAGCCGGACGGTATTCCCGATCTCGCCGATGTGAAGGGCCAAGAAAGCGCCAAACGCGCGCTGGAGATCGCTGCGGCTGGCGGCCATAACTTGCTGATGGTCGGCCCACCTGGCTCCGGCAAGTCCATGTTGGCAAGCCGCCTGCCATCTGTCTTGCCGCCGCTTACCCCGCGCGAGCTTCTGGAAGTGTCCATGATCGCCTCGCTTGCTGGAGAACTGGCGGACGGCAAATTGTCTGACCGGCGGCCGTTCCGGGCACCGCATCATTCAGCTTCGATGGCAGCCTTGGTTGGGGGCGGCTTGCGGGCCAAACCCGGCGAGGTCTCGCTCGCCCACAATGGGGTCTTGTTTCTGGATGAACTGCCGGAATTTAATCCGCAGGTGCTCGACAGCCTGCGCCAGCCGCTGGAAACCGGCGAGGCGATCATTGCCCGGGCCAATCACCGGGTGACGTATCCGGCGCGGATCCAGATGGTCGCTGCGATGAACCCCTGCCGCTGCGGCCATGCCGGAGAACCCGGCCATCAATGCCGGCGCGGCGAACGGTGTGTCACCGAATATCAAACCCGGATTTCCGGTCCGTTTCTGGATCGAATCGATCTTCGGATAGAAGTTCCAGCCGTTACTGCCTCCGATCTAATCGGTCCGGCGGAGAGCGAACCCTCGTCCCAAGTGGCAGACCGCGTTTTGACCGCTAGAAAAATCCAGGAACACCGGTTTTTCGATCTCGGTGTTGCCGCCCGCACAAATGCGCAAGCACCTGCGTCCATCGTTGAGCAGATGGCGCAATCGGACGACAAGGGCCTTGCCTTCTTGCGAGAGGCTGCGGATACCTTGCAGCTATCTGCAAGAGGTTATCACCGGGTCTTGAAACTTGCGCGCACACTCGCCGATCTTGATGGCCTTGAAACGGTCGCTCGTATCCACCTCGCCGAAGCGCTCAGTTACCGTGGTCAGGATCTGTCGCGCCGTGCGGCCTGAAGAATACCAAGGCCTTTAACCAGCTGACCTTCCTTGCATTTGCCGCCGCGTCATCCCATGTCCTAACCGATACTCAAAGATATTGGAGGACAAAGATGCTGGTCACCACAACCCCAACCGTTCAGGGCAAAGATCTCGACTACAAAGGCCTGGTCACAGGGGAAGCGATCCTTGGTGCCAATATCTTCAAAGACCTTTTTGCCGGTATCCGGGACATTGTTGGCGGCCGCTCCGCCGCCTATGAAGAAGAACTCGCCCGGGCCCGGCAGATGGCACTGGATGAAATGTGCCAGCGGGCGCAGGCCATGGGTGGCAATGCGGTGATTGGTGTCGATCTCGATTATGAAACCGTCGGCCAAAACGGCTCCATGCTGATGGTCAGCGCCACTGGAACCGCTGTCTACATTCGCTGATGCCAGACTGCGGCTCCCAAACCTTTCAAATTGTGCCTGGGTTTCCAGAAGATCAAAGGGACGCAGCGGCTCGTCTTTTCTGGCAGGCCTTTTCCGGCAAACTCGGCAAGGTGCTGTCTCCCGAAGACAAGGCACTAGCTCTGATTTCGCGGCTGCTGGATCCGAACTATGCGCTCAGCGCTGTCACCGGAGACGGTCGGCTGTTGGGAATGGCGGGATACAAGACGGAAAATGGCGGCTTGGTCGACGGCGGACTGTCGGACATGATGGCGGTCTATGGTGTTTTGGGCGGTTTGTGGCGGGGACTTGTCCTGGATCTGTTGGAGAGGGACCCGGAACCTGGACTTCTGTTGATGGACGGCATCTTTGTCAGCCCGGACGCCCGGGGCCTCGGTATCGGGACGGCGTTGTTGGAGGCGGTTTGCGGAACAGCTGCTGCAAAGGGATGCAGCAAAGTCAGGCTCGATGTGATCGACACCAATCCACGGGCCCGGGCACTTTATGAACGATGTGGGTTTGCCGCCATCGAAACAGATGAAACCGGACCTTTGAAACATGTGTTCGGCTTTTCCTCAGCAACGAGAATGGAAAAGCATGTGACCCCGGCTTGACGGGCCAGCAGTTCACGCGGGAAGCTCCGGTCAGACAAACTACCTGGAGCGTTTCATGACATCTCACGGATATGAAAGCGGGCGGCTGAATCTGCCCTTTGTCGGTATTTGCACATTTGGCAAGTACCCCCATCAGCCGGATTGGGATGCGATTGATGCCGATGTCGCGGTTCTGGGCGCGCCGTTCGATTTTGGCACCCAGTGGCGCTCTGGGGCTCGCATGGGTCCAAGAGCCATCCGCGAAGCCTCGACCTTGTTTTCCTTCGGCCATGCCGGCGCTTACGATTTTGAAGACGATGTCACCTATCTGGCCGATGAAACCACAAAGATCGTCGATCTGGGGGATGCGGATATTGTCCACACGGACACGATCGAAAGTCACAAGCGCATCGAATTTGGTGTCCGGAAAATTCTGAAAGCTGGAGCCCTGCCCGTCGTGCTCGGCGGAGATCATTCGATCAATATCCCCTGTATCAACGCATTTGACGGCGAAGAGCCAATCCACGTGGTGCAGATTGATGCCCATCTGGATTTTGTCGATGAGCGGCACGGCGTCCGATACGGGCATGGCAATCCGATGCGCCGGGCGGCCGAAAAACCCTATGTGACGGGCCTCACCCAAATCGGCATCCGCAATGTTTCCTCAACGGCAAGGGATGGTTATGAAGCCGCCCGGCAAATGGGCTCGGACATTCAGTCGGTCCGGCAAACCCGTAAGCTTGGCACAGAGGGGCTGCTTGCCCGGATCCCGGAAGGAAAACGCTATTATCTGACGCTGGACATCGACGCCTTCGATCCGTCCATTGCGCCGGGCACCGGCACACCCAGTCACGGCGGGTTTCTCTATTATGAAGTGTTGGAATTGATCGATGGGCTGGCCAAACGCGGCGAGATCGTCGGCCTGGATCTGGTGGAAGTTGCCCCGGATTATGATCCAGCTGGCGTCACCAGCGTTTTGGCGGCGCAAATCCTGATGAACACCATCGGCCGGATCTTGCATCACCGGTAGGTGAAAGGAAAAACGCCGCGATCAACTCGTGGTCGCGGCGTTTTTGATGGTCGACAAAGAGTTCATAGACCTTCGAAAAGGGCTGTTGAGAGATAGCGTTCGGCGAAGGACGGAATGATCACCACGATGTTTTTGCCGGCCATATCGTCCCGCTGGCCTATCTTGACGGCGGCCGTCAGCGCAGCGCCTGAAGAAATTCCGACTGGAATGCCTTCTTTAGCGGCGACATCCCGGGCTGCGGCAAACGCATCTTCGTTTGCAACGGTGATCACTTCATCAAACACGTCGGTGTCGAGTACGCCTGGAACAAAACCTGCGCCGATTCCCTGGATCTTGTGTGGGCCAGGCTGGCCACCGGAGAGAATTGGGCTGTCCGCCGGTTCAACGGCGACGACATGAAGGTCCGGTTTGCGTTCTTTCAGGACTTGAGACACGCCGGTGATGGTGCCACCGGTACCAATGCCGGAGACGAAGGCGTCGACTTGACCGTCCGTGTCGTTCCAGATCTCCTCGGCGGTTGTGTTGCGGTGAATTTCCGGGTTTGCCGGGTTTTCAAACTGCTGCGGCATCACGGCGCCGTCGATTTCAGCCAAAAGTTCCTCAGCCTTGGCGATGGCGCCCTTCATACCTTTGGCACCTTCGGTCAATTCCAGCTCCGCACCCAGGATCTTGAACATCTTGCGCCGCTCAACTGACATGGTCTCCGGCATCACCAGGATGAGGCGGTAGCCTTTGGCCGCTGCAACAAAGGCCAGAGCGATGCCTGTGTTCCCGGATGTCGGCTCCACCAATGTTGTCTTGCCCGGCTCAATCGTTCCGGCTTGTTCCATGGATTCAATCATGGCGACCCCAATCCGATCCTTGACGCTGCCGATCGGGTTGAAGAATTCCAGTTTGCCAAGAAGGTTTGCCTTGACGCCATGAGCTTCTGCCAGCCGGTCCAGACGAACCAAGGGCGTATCGCCGATGGTGTCCGTGATCGAGGAATAAATCTTTCCGCGCCCATGCGTCTTCTTTGTCATGGCAGTCTCCCAGATAGGATGAGTGGTGTGCAGGCAGCACATGTCTTTGGTTGGCAGCTAAGATAGTACGGCAAACTCAGAGTTTTAAGGGGAAGAATGTTTAGATCAAAGCGGCTTGGGGAAACGTCTTTTCGTTAAATGTTCAAGACTTAGAAAACAGCAGTGCCGGAAGCTCAGACATATCTTCAAATAGCGTTGCTCCTGCGCGCGCAAGAGCCTCCCGGTCGCAGGACGGATCCTCGACAAACGCAAAAACTGCCATGCCGGCCGCCTTGGCCGCTTGCACACCTGGCAAGCTGTCCTCGATCACGACACAGCTTTCCGGTGCAAAGCCCATGGATTTGGCGGCCAGAAGAAACACATCCGGCGCCGGTTTGCCCTGAGCGCAATCTTCGGCCGAATAGAGTTTTCCCTCCAGGCGCGGCAACAGGCCGGAGCTGCCAAGGGTGGTCCGCATCTTGGCGTATTTTCCGGACGAGCCGACGCAATAAGGTACTTGGCGCGCATCGAGGTCATCCAGCACCTTAGAAACACCGCGAATGGCTGGAACACCGGCTTTGAACACTTCCAGATCGCGCGTTCGAACTTGATCGGGCCAATCCTCGGAAAGTTTAGAGCCGGTCAACTGTTCGACCATTTCTTTTACATTTTCCAAGGTTCGCCCCATGAAACGCCGTTGGCATTCCGGCCCGGTGATCGGATACCCGAGCTCGCTCACTATTTCCGCTAGGCTGGCGTTGACCATACGCTCGGTGTCCACCAGAACACCATCGCAATCGAAAATCACCAGACCCGGCTGCATATGATCGTCCTTGTAGGCGTTGCGTTAGCGTTGGCCGGTCGAGCCGAAGCCGCCTGCCCCGCGATCGGTTTCGGACAAGACGTCGACTTCTTGAATATCGGCCTGCAACACCGGCGCGATCACCATCTGTGCAATACGGTCGCCCCGGGCAATCTGGAAATCGCTGTCGCCGAGGTTGATCAGGATGACTTTAACCTCGCCTCGGTAGTCGGCATCGATCGTGCCCGGTGTGTTCAACACCGTAACCCCATGTTTGGCGGCAAGCCCCGAGCGCGGCCGGACTTGTGCTTCAAACCCGGCTGGAAGGGCCATCGCAAGACCAGTTGGAACCAGAGCGCGGGAACCAGGTGTCAGCGTGATCGCCTTTTCAACGGCTGCCAGCAGATCCATTCCTGCTGCCAAGTCACTTTGATAAGCCGGCAGCGGCAAATCCCGGCCATGATCCAGCCGTTTGAATTCAAGTTTGATGGTCATCGATCGTCCCTGACAATTGCCCAACCGGTTGACGATATTCGGCCGCGCCTGTCAAGCAAAGCACCTCCGGAGAGTGTTTGACGAAAAATATCAATCCCCTACTTGAAGCTGTTACGCTGTCCTGAAATGATCTTCCGTATCGGAATGCTGATTGAGCTGGGAGACCCGGAATTATGAATTATTTGAGAAGCATACTTGCAGTGACGTTTTTATTGGCGGGAGGCTGGGCCGCCCAGGCGCAGACGGTGGGGTTCGCCGATGCGATTAGTATCCTCGCGGTCAGCTGCGGTAAGGACATCGACAAACACTGCAAGTCGGCAACGCTGGCAAATAACGGCATCGGCCAATGCCTCGACAAAAACCAATCGAAGATTTCCCAGAAATGCAATGCGGATAGGGCTGTTGTTGCAAAACTCATTCAGGAGCGGCTTGCTGCACAGGCTGCGGCTCCGGAAATTTGTTCGCGCGATGCTGCTCAGCTTTGCCAGGGCGTCAAACCAGGCGCCGGCCATGTCCTGCGTTGCCTTTTGAAAGCACAACCCTCCGTCAGCAACAAATGCAATACCGCCATTGACCTCGCCGGTTACCGCTAAGCCGTCCATCCAGGAGATACTTATGAAAAACCTGTTATTTGCCGGTGCGGCTGTTTGTGCCTTTGCATTTTCGGCAGCCAGCGCGACTGCTCAAACTGAGCTCAGCCGTAACCAGATCATCAATTCGCTTCAAGGTGCTCAGCAGAAGGTTGAAGTGAGTGCAAGCGATCTACAGCGGGCGGCACTCGAAAATATCCAAAAATATCCTGGCGCGAATTCGCCGCAAACAATCCCGATGTATCAGCAACTTGCCTCTCTGCGCCAGTTTGTCATCGAGATAACGTTTGATTTCGATTCTGCCCGTATCCGTCCGGAGTCCTATGAGGCTGTAGGACTGATCGCTGATGCACTCCATACGCCGTATTTGCAAGGCCAGACGTTTTTCATTGTTGGTCACACCGATGCCAAGGGAGATCGGAAATACAATCTGGAACTGTCGCAAAGACGGGCCCAGGCCATCCGGGAAGCCTTGGTGACCACTTTCCAAGTGCCTGGCTCCAACCTTTTTGCAGTGGGCTTGGGTGAAGAGCAGTTGCGCGATCCGGCCAATCCGGAAGCTGCTGTGAACCGCCGGGTGCAGCTGATCAACATGGGGTATAAATAAGTTTGGAAGGTGTGGGCGGTCCCCGCTCACACCCTTCATTGTCCTTGTTTCTGAAACGATCCGTCAATTCCTCCGGCACTTCTCAAGAGGTCAGAACAGTTTATCTCCAATGAGGGCCAAGCGTTTAATCGCCATTGGCCACATAAATGGAGAACCTGCATGCCGGATCAACAAGAGACAATTCCTCCTGTCTTTTTTGCCCATGGCGCGCCGACGCTCGCCGTTCGTGATACACCGGCGAGCCGGTTCTTGAAGGGATTCAGCAAGTCTACGCCCCGCCCGCGCTTTATCTTGATCCTTTCCGCCCATTGGGAAACGCCAGACCTCAAAATGTCCGCACCTGGACCACTGCGCACCAATCACGATTTTGGTGGGTTCTCGCCCGATCTTTACGAGATTACTTATCCGGCCTTTGCCGAACCAAATGCTGTGGCTGAGGTCATGAATGCATTGGTCGGAGCAGGACTTTTCGCCAAACTGGATGATGACCATGGGCTCGACCATGGCGCATGGGTGCCACTGTCTCTGGCTTATCCAGAGGCTGATATCCCCGTTGTTCAGTTGTCCCTGCCATTCAACAGCACTTCGCAAACTGTTTATGATCTCGGAAAAGCTTTTGCCTCGTTAGCAAAAACTGGTGTTTTGATCGCCGGGTCCGGCAGCACGATCCACAATTTGCGAGCGATTGGCCCTGACCGAGGCAAGGCGCCCGATTGGGCAATCCGCTTCGATGCCTGGGTTGAAAAGGGCCTTGAAAGCGGATCGATTACGTATTTTGAGGATCTTGAGACGATTCCGGACTTCCGCCAGAGTCACCCGACAGAAGAACATCTATTACCACTGTTTTTTCCGTTTGGAGCGGCTGGTTCGGGTGCAAAACCGGAGCTGATGCACCGCAGTTATGAATATGGCTCCATCAGTATGAGCTATTTCCGGTTCGCTTAGTTTTATTTGCGATTTAAGACTTCCGCCGCCTGCTCTATGAGCTGGCGGGCAACGGCTTTTTTGTCCATCGCTGGCCAGTCTTCAACGCCCTCGGCGCTGACCAGGCGGATTGTATTGGCATCCCCGCCCATGATCCCGGTTTCCGGGCTGACATCATTGGCGACGATCCAATCAGCCCGTTTTCGCTCCAGTTTGGAGGTCGCGTTTTTGATGAGGTCTTGGGTTTCGGCGGCAAAGCCGATCAGGAGCGGAGGCCGCAGTGTGTCGTGGTGGCCAATTGTCTTCAAAATGTCCGGATTCTCGGTGAGTTCCAGGCCCGGCGGTTTACCGCTGCCGTCTTTTTTGATTTTTTGGGCGCCTTCCGACACCACCCGCCAATCAGCAACGGCGGCGGCCATGATCGCAATATCGGCCGGGAGATTTTCTTCAACGGCCGCCATCATTTCGGCAGCTGATTCCACATGAATTGTGGTCACATGGTCCGGATCGGGAATGGTCACGGGCCCAGACACGAGTGTTACACGGGCGCCAGCCGCATAGGCCGCTTCGGCCAATGCATGTCCCTGTTTGCCGGATGACCGGTTGGCGATGTAGCGCACAGGATCAATCGGCTCATGGGTCGGCCCAGAGGTGATCAACACATGACGTCCTGCCAAGGGCAGCGTGCCGCTCAAAACAGCCTGATCCCGGAAAAGCCTTTCGGAGGCGGCCACAATCTCCAAAGGTTCGCTCATCCGACCGACACCGGCCTCGCCTTTTTCAGCCATTTCGCCGGTTGCCGGACCAATAAACTGGACGCCGCGCTCTTTCAGCATTTCGACGTTTTTCAATGTCGCCGGGTTTTGCCACATTTTGGGATTCATTGCCGGCGCCGTCAGGACCGGTTTGTCTGTTGCCAAGAGGACAGCGGTCGCCAGATCATCGGCGATGCCATGGGCCATTTTGGCCATCAGATTGGCGGTGGCTGGCGCAATCAGAACAAGATCATGGTCACGCGCCAACCGGATATGGCCAACGTCATGTTCATCTTCCCGGTCAAACAGGTCTGAATAGACTTTTTCCGCGCTGAGGGCACCGACTGCGAGCGGTGTGACAAACTCCTGTGCGCCTCCCGTCATCACCGGGATAACCCGCGCGCCACGTTCCTTGAGGCGCCGGATGAGATCCAGCGACTTATAGGCGGCGATGCCTCCACTGATGATCAGCACAATCTGCTTGCCGTTCAGCATTGGCGCCTACTCCTGAAACTTCACTTGCTCTTAAAACCCGGACCGGAAGTCTCTTGGTGCTGCCGCGACAACCTGGCTGCCTGATCCGGTGACCTGATAAATAGCCAGACCGCGTTCATTGAGACCGTTGGCCTTGAAGCGGAACAGGCCATCGATCCCGAGGAAACCGTCTTTGTTGGTCAGGATGCGTGGCTGGAAGCGCTGCGGTCCCGCGGAACGGATAAGGCCCGCGGCCAATGTGACACCATCATAGACAAGGCTGGCATTGCGCGGTGGCGGAGACCCGTAGGTCTGTTGATAGCGCTGAGCAAAGCCATTGAACCCGCTGTTTTCCGGTCCCGTAAACCAGGCCCCTGTCAGGATTGGATTGTTTTTGATCTGCGGCGTGTCCCACTGGCCGGAGCCGAGCAGTTTGATATGGCCGATGTCCGCATTCAGGCCCATGAGGGCTTGCATCACCACACCAGGCACGGGACCGCCCGCCGGAACAAACAGGGCATCGATGCTATTGAGAGACCGTTGCAGCCCGGCTGCCTTGGCTTTCAAGTCAGACGTGTCAGAGCCGGTCGCCTGGTAGCGCTGAATAGTGGCTATCCGACCACCTGCCCGGCCAACTTCTTGGCGGAAGGCGGCTTCGACAACACCGCCGTAAGAATCGTTTGGCAGTAGTGCTGCAAAGGAGCGTTTTTGCTGGCTGCTGGCATAACCGATGATGCGTCTAACGTCGCTTTCCGGCAAGAAACTCAAGAGGTAGATACCCCTGGAGGCGACGGAAGTGTCGGTTGAAAAGGCGATGACCGGCACGCCTGATGCCCGTGCGGCAGCACCCGCACCAGAAACGGCCGGAGCAAAGACCGGGCCCAGCAACAACTCAGCCCCTTCTGAAATCGCCTTTTGGGCCGCTGCCCGTCCGCCTTCAGCCGTCCCGCCGGTGTCCTTGACCAGCAGCTGAACATCTGAGTTCGGGAAGTTTTGCAAGGCCAGAGCGGCCGAATTCTTAAACACTGTGCCAATGGCGGAGTTTCCGCCACTTGAGGACAATGGCAGCAGAAGTCCAACACGCACGGTACCGGTGCCGATCACATCGCCGGTGACCTCCGGCTGCGCACCTGGCTGGATCTGTTCGCCTGGTAAGGTTCCAAGTGAGGAGCCCAGACAGCCGGTGAGCGCAAATGCGCTTGCGCCGGCCAATGCCGTTTTCAAGAATATGCGTCTGCGATACCGTTTGACGGTGCCCGTATCATCCATGTGTCAGAATTCCATCCACCCTTTCTCAAAAGACTTACGGATTAACGAATGCGCTGTCCAGTTTTCAAGGATGTTTCAAAGCTCTAAGCCAACATGAATGGTGGATTTGCCTTGCATTGCGTGTGTCCGGCAGGTAGCGCAAGGAAAAGGACCTATCCTGCTGGATAAACGATTGGGGTCCAATGGGCGTGAAAGGAACAGCCATGGTGGCAGATACGGGCGACAGAAGCGGAGGCAAGAACCGCTACAGTCTCTCTGAACATGGTTTTACCGCGCCAAATCTAGAGCCGGCGCTTTATATTGTTTCAACGCCAATCGGAAACTTGGGCGACATCACCGTTCGCGCACTGCAGACCCTGGCCGCGGCCAGCGTAATCGCTTGTGAGGACACACGGGTCACAGCGACATTGACCCAAAAATTTTCTTTAAAAACACCGTTGCTCGCCTATCACGAACACAATGCCGACAAGCAGCGCCCCAAGATCATGCGTGAACTGGAAGCAGGGAATGCTGTTGCGCTGGTTTCGGATGCCGGAACTCCGCTGGTTTCCGATCCAGGCTACCGGCTGGTGCGCGATGTTGTGGCCGCCGGGTATAAAGTCATCCCAATCCCAGGCGCGTCCGCACCGTTGGCTGGTCTGGTTGCCGCCGGCCTGCCAAGTGATACCGTCCTTTTTGCCGGGTTTTTGCCGCAGAAAAACGGCCCCAAGACCAAACGTCTGGAGGAACTTGCCAGGACACCGGCCACGCTGATCTTTTTTGAATCGCCCCATCGGACGGGTGCAACACTTTCCCTCATGTCGGATGTTCTTGGTGAGACCCGAGAGGCGGTGGTGGCCCGTGAACTGACCAAACGCTTTGAAACTTTTGAGCGTGGCACGCTCGCCGAATTGTCCGAGAGGTTTGCCGATCAGACTGTAAAGGGCGAGATCGTGATTTTGGTTGGACCGCCGGAAGAAAAACCGGATGCGGACGCAGAAGATCTCGACAGCCTCTTGCAGGAAGCACTTGCAGATATGCCGGTGAGCAAAGCGGCAAAGCAGGTTGCCAAGGCGACCGGTCTGGACCGGGACGAAGTGTACAAGCGTGCGCTTGATCTGAAATCCGGGTCTTAAGGCCATGACGGAGCGGCCAGGCAAAGATACACATCGCCGCCGCAAAGCCTATTCGCTTGGACTGTCTGCGGAAAGTTACGCCGCCTGGTATTTACGGCTGACCGGCTGGCGGATCTTGAAACAGCGGTACAAAACCAAGGCTGGCGAAATCGATCTGATCGCCAAAAAGCGCAAGACGGTCGCCTTTGTTGAGGTGAAAGCCCGGAAAACGCGGCAAGCCGCTCTGGAAGCAGTCACGCCCGCGAGCCAAAAACGGATCGTGCGGGCTGCCAAGATATTTGTCTCCGAGCACCCAAAAGCTGGGTTTTTCACACTCCGGTTTGATGTGATTGTCATTCGCCCCTGGGCCTTGCCAGAGCGGATCGTGAGTGCGTTTGAGGCTAACGGCTGAACACGCCCTCTAGACAAACTGCCAGCGCAACCGCATATCTGCGGCTACTGATCCCTTTGTCCTCTTGCGCGATTGACTTCAATAATCAGCGCCCCGCCAGGAGTGGCCAATGCCGTTAAAAGTCGCGGTCCAGATGGACCATATTGAAAGCATCAACGTAGCCGGAGACAGCGCCTTTGCCATGATGCTGGAAGCCCAGACGCGTGGTCATGAGCTATATCACTACACGCCTGACCGGCTGGCGATGCGCGGCGATGAAGTCTTTTGTGCACTGGAACCGGTCACCGTGCGCGATGAAAAAGGCAATCACTTCACGCTTGGCGACAGGCAGCGGTTTAACATGCGGGACATCGATGTCGTCTTGATGCGCCAGGACCCGCCGTTCGACCTTTCTTACATCGCGGCAACGCATATCCTGGACAAGATCCATCCGGACACTTTGGTGGTGAACGATCCGACGGAAGTGCGTAATGCGCCAGAAAAGCTGTTCGTCACCGAATTTCCGGACCTGATGCCGCCGACCCTGATCACCAAAGACCGGGCGGAAATCGATCTCTTTCGTGAAGAATTCGGCGACATCGTCATGAAACCACTGTTCGGCCATGGCGGTGCGGCGGTGTTCCGGATCACCAAAGACGATCTCAACTACGGCTCGCTGTATGATTTCTTTGATGCGACTTTCCGCGAACCCTGGGTCATCCAGCAGTTCCTGCCGAATGTGAAACATGGCGACAAGCGTATCTTGCTGGTCGATGGCGAGTTTGCCGGCGCGGTCAATCGGGTGCCGGCCGAAGGAGATCTGCGCTCCAATATGGTGCGTGGCGGCGCCCCTACAGACAGTGATCTGACCGAACGGGAACGGGAAATCTGTGCGCGGCTCGGGCCATCCTTGCGTGAAAAGGGCCTGATCTTGGTTGGCATCGATGTGATCGACGGCATGCTGACGGAAATCAACGTTACCGCCCCAACCGGCATCCGTGCCATTCAGAACCTGGGTGGCCCGGATGTCGCGGCCCGGGTCTGGGATGTTCTGGAAGCGAAGGTTTCGGGGTAAGGCGGTCTGGGGATAGCCGTTGATTGCAGTTAGGCTTTGAGCAGCCTCTGCAAATACTTCAAGGCTCTTTCCGACCTTTCGTTGCAGAAGTCTTCTGTTGGCGCGGCCAGGCGTCCGATGACGCGGCGGATCTGAAGATCGCCGATCAGCAAATTGATATAAAGGGCGGCTGCCTCATCTGAACTGTCGTAAATCAATTCACCCTTTTCCCGGCCGTCCTCCAAAACCTTTGCAATCAAAGGAAAGACAACTTCCCGCCCCGATAAGGCTATGGCTTCGCTCAAATCTCCGGACGCGTCGGCGACGGCTGCCCGGTTGAGGGCAACGGCGCGGTCACCAAGAACAAGATTTAGCAGTCTTGGTCCGAGGTGCTCGAGTGTCTGAAAGGCGCTGGTGTTAGAGGAGAGGTCCGTCTCGAGCAGGGCTTTAACATCCTCGGTGTTGCGCTCAACCAGCGCTTTGAAGAGCCCTTTTTTGTCACCGTACCATTTGTAAAGCGTCTCATTGGACGCGCGTGCTGCGCGGGCGATTCCTTGCACGGATGTTCCGGCATATCCTTTTTTTTCAAGGACTTCATAGGCTGCTTGTTCGATCTGAGCCTGCCGACGCAGCCGGTTTTCTTCACGCATGGTCATTCCTCAGTGTTGACAATATCCGTAACTCGAATTACGGATATGTGCAACCGTAATCAAAATTACGCTTTTGGAGAAGATGATGCCAAACCCCGACCGGACCGCCGCCGCTGCCCTGACCACGCTGATTGTTTTGCAAATTGTTATGCTGATGTCGCTCTACGCTGGAGTGCCCCCGCATCCTCCAGTCTCAACGCCGTTTTTCGGAATCGGGCCCTTCATCGGTGCCGCCGTTTCAGCTGCAATGGCTGCCCTGATCCTTGGGCCGACATCGAAGAAGGCCAGCCGCTTTCTGTCTGGCCTGGCTGCCGTTCTCGCGCTCGTTTCTTTCGGTCCCCAGAAGTATTTCGATGCGCAAATCGGTTTGATTTGGCCAGCAGTCGTGACCGCACAAGCGGCCGTATTGGTTTTAGGCTTACAATTGTTCCGGTCCCCTCGAAATTCGAGCACCGCAGCCACCCAAACTGTTTGACGACCTAGGTCGTGCGGACGAATTGGAGACGCATTTCGTGAGACAAAGGGTGAAAGATGGCGTGGAAAGACCTGCAGAGCGTATCGGCGATACGGTCAAGGGGCAGTTCGCGTCAGATTGCTGCCCTTTGCCTCACCCGAAGGGCCGAGCCTGCAGCGTCCAATCCTCTGCGCAAATCCGCCTTGATGATGCACCAGCATCACCTGCGCCAGATCTTCTTGATCTTGACCGCAGCAGATCCCGGCGAAATACATCGCAAATTCGTCCACACGGCCTAGTGATGAAACACACGCTTTATCTGCTCTCATTTGCATCATTGGTGTTGTGCGGCGCGATTTTCGGATTTTTCTACGCTTGGTTTTGCTCCGTCATGTGGGGCCTAGATGCCGCCGCCCCGTCAGTTGCTATTGCAGCGATGCAAGCCATGAATGCTACGGTCCGCAATGCGGCGTTCGCTCCGGCGTTTTTCGGAACGCCGCTTGTCTTGCTGATAACCGCTTTTGTGGCGTCCAAGTCTGGTCGGCGCACAGCCAGTTTAGCCTTTTTAATCGCCGCTATAGTCTATCTGGGCGGGGCGTTTTTCCCGACAGCCCTGGTCAACGTGCCGATGAATGAAGCCCTGGCGGAGATCCGTATTTCCGAGGTTGCAGGATCCGTTGACACTGTTTGGAAAAACTATTCTGGGACTTGGCAGTTTTGGAACGGCGTTCGGACGATCGCCAGCGCTATTTGCCTGATGTTGACTGGCGCGGCTTTCCTGTTTCTTCGTGGCACCAAAATCGAACCGGCAAGTTTGCGATTGTGAAAACTGCGGCACAAAAAAAACCCTCACACTGATGTGCGAGGGCAAAGGTGTGTGCTTAGACAATGCAATAGAGGGGCCCTATTCGGCAGCCTCTGTTGTTAGAACACCCCGGCGGATCTGATCTTCCTCAATTGATTCAAAAAGCGCCCGGAAATTTCCTTCGCCAAAGCCTTCATCGCCTTTTCTTTGAATGAATTCAAAGAAGATAGGTCCGATTACGGTTTTGGAAAAAATTTGTAGAAGGATCTTTGTCATGCCGCCGTCGATGACCCCTTCGCCATCGATCAGGATGCCGTGACGCTTCATGCGCTCGATCGGTTCTTCATGTCCGTTCACCCGTTTGTGGGACATTTCGTAGTAGGTCTCCGGCGGGCCGGGCATGAATTTCAGTTCGTTCGCGGCCAGCTGATCCGTGCTTGGATAAATGTCGTCGGTTCCAACTGCGATGTGTTGAATGCCTTCGCCTTTGTATTTGCGCAAATATTCTTCGATCTGGCTGGTGTCGTCCTTGGATTCATTCAGCGGAATGCGGATTTTGCCGCAAGGCGACGTAATCGCGCGGCTGACAAGGCCAGTGATCCGGCCATCGATGTCAAAGAAGTGGATCTGCTTGAAATTGAAGAGGTCGCGATAAAAATCCCACCATTTGTCCATGTTGCCGCGATAGACGTTGTGTGTGAGGTGATCGAGATAATAAAAACCAACGCCTTCAGGTTTTGGATCGACCTTGCCCAGCCAGTCGAATTCTTCCGAGTAAGCTGATCCTTTGTCGCCATAGGCTTCTATGAAATAGAGCAGTGATCCGCCAATCCCCTTGATCGCGGGAACATTCAGGGTTTTGTCGTTGTCGGAATAAGGCTCTGCGCCTTTAGCTATGGCATGATCATAAGCTTTTTGCGCATCGACCACCCGCCAGGCCATGGACGGGGCGCAGGGGCCATGTTCCTCGACAAACCGCATAGCGTGACTGCCAAGTTCGGCATTGAGCACATAGGTGATGTCGCCCTGGCGATAGAGGGTGATGTCTTTGGTCTTGTGTTTGGCGACCGGCACATACCCCATCTTGCGGAACAGGGCGTCGAGTTTTTCCGGTTCTGGGTGGGCGAATTCGACGAATTCAAAGCCGTCAGTACCGGCTGGATTTTCTGGCGTGATTTGCGCGGGTGGCGCATTGTGCGGAAAGGGTCCCATGGTTGATCCTCCACTTGAATAAAAGTTGGGACTAGAATGCCCGGGAGGTTGCGCAGGTTGTGTGCAATTTGCGTGATATTCCGTATAGTGGCGCGCAAAACATGCATCAGGTTAGGGAATGCTGCATGACTGTTGCGCTGGATGCCTTTGACATAAAGCTGCTTGCCGCTCTTCAGGAGAACTCCGCGGCGACAAACGCCGAGATTGGCGAGACGATTGGCCTGTCGGCAAGCCAGGTTTCGCGCAGGCGTCAGAAATTGGAAGACAGTGGGACCATCCGCCGTTACCGCGCAGATCTGAACCCTGAAATCCTGGGATTTATGGTCACGGCTTTTGTCGGTGTGACACTAGGTGCTCATACCCGCGAGAATGCCCGAAAATTCCGCAATATGGTGAAAGCCATGCCGGAAGTGCAAGAAGCCCACACGCTGACCGGTGATGTCGACTATATGTTGAAGGTCGTGGTTCCGGATCTCAAATCCTTAAGCCGCATTATCAATGACGAACTGTTGCCGCAGGAACCGGTGCACCATGTCCGGTCTTCCATCGCCATGGAAACCTTGAAAGACAACAATCTGCTGCCGCTGACATAATCCTGTCGTCACTTGGAAGTTGTCCTGAAAAGGGAAAGGCTAAACTGTAATCTTTTGTCGCGTGATCTTGCGCAAAGGGACTAGAATCCCATGTGAAAGACCGATGATATCGTCCATTTGGGACATAGGGAGCCAAAGATGTTTGATGCAAAGTCCTTGCTGGATCAATTTCTGGGAAGCCAGGGGGGGCAAACTGGTCGCTCCCGTCAGGGCGGGTCTGGAGACCTCCTGTCCCAAGGCAAGGATTTTCTTTCTTCACAAGGCGGAGGGTTGGCCCTCGGCAGTCTTGCCGGTCTAATGCTGGGCACAAAAACTGGCCGGAAACTCGGTAGCAAAGCTGTAACTTATGGCGGCCTCGCATTGGTCGCAGGCCTTGCCTACAAGGCTTATCAGGGCCATCAAGCCAATAAGCAAAATGCGCCGCGCCCGACCTATCCGGATCATGAGCCTATTCCCGTAGAAGCTCCGCGCGGCACGGCCTTTGATCCGGCGCAGCAGCCAGGTGGCGAAAATCAGTTCGCGATCAATTTGCTGACCGCGATGATTTCCGCAGCAAAAGCTGATGGGCACATTGACCGGGACGAACAGGACCGGATCTTTGACAAGATTGATGAAGCTGGTCTCGATAGCGAAGCCAAAGCATTTTTGATGGACGAACTACGTTCACCGCTCGATCTCGACAAAGTCGTCGCGAGCGCGTCTTGTCCGGAATCTGCGGCTGAGATTTATGCCGCATCCCGCCTTGCGATCGATCCGGACCATCCGGCTGAAAAAGCCTACCTTCAGATGCTGGCCGCCCGGCTTGGCCTGGAAGAGGGTTTGATCAACGAGATCGAATTGGCCGTGCGTGAAGCAGAAATGGCAGGGTAACCCGCACAACGCTTCGCCGGCCCCGGACACCGATCCGGGACGGGTTGTGAGAAACATGGTCCCGGCTCAAGGCCGGGATTGCATGTTTGGCAAGGCGAAGGGCTATTTCTCGGCCTGCGGCCCGACATAAACGGATGCGGGGCGGATCAACTTGCCGTTGGCTTGCTGTTCCATCACGTGGGCGCACCAACCAGGGTTCCGGCCCGTGGCAAAGAGTGGTGTGAACAGGGTCCGGTCGATGCCGATCGCATCCAATAGCACTGCGGTGTAGAACTCCACATTGGTATCCAGCGCCCGGTCCGGTTTGGCTTTGCGCAGCGCAGCCAATGCCGCGGCCTCAATCTCTTCGGCCAATTGAACCTTTGGATTATTGGTGCCCAGTTTTTTCAATCCCGCTTTCAAGACATCTGCCCGCGGGTCGCGGGTCCGGTAGATCCGGTGACCAAACCCCATCAAACGTTCTTTGCGCAAAAGAGCGTCGGAAATCCATTTGTCCGCGTTTTCCGGACGGCCAATCGCGTCGATCATATCGAGAACCGGCCCGGGTGCACCGCCGTGCAAAGGCCCGCTCAAGGCGCCCATCGCACCGAGAACGGCCTGCTTCATCTCTGCTTCTGTGGAACCGATCACACGGGCTGTAAAGGTCGAGGCATTGAGGCCGTGATCGAGGATTGTCACCAGATACCGGTCAAGCGCTGCGACATGATCTGCATCAGGCTCTTCACCTTTCAACATCCTCAATAAATCTTCGGCGACGCTCAGCTGCGGATCCGGGGCAATTGGAGATTTGCCTTCAGAAATCCGATAAGCCGCAGCCAAAAACACCGGGAGTGCACCGCTGATCGTTACTGCTTGTGGCCGGTCCTTGGGAATGGACATTGCAGCCAAACCCAGCTGCATGCGCTCATACACGCCCAACCCCTCAGAGGCAGCTTCCATGACTGACACGACCGAAAATGCTGCCTGGCGGACACTGCCAAACGCGTGTTTCAGTTCGTCAATGTCGCTGAAAACATAAGAATGCCAGAGGTGTAAAACCGCTTCTTCGAACCAGACCCGTCCGGCCAGATCCTCAATTTGTTTGCCGCGTAGGATCAATCGGCCATTTTGGCCGTCGACATCACTTAAGCTCGTGTGAGCCGCAACAACACCTTCAAGACCCGCGATCGGATCGGCAGTCAAAGTGCCGGGATTGGGCGCTTTTGTCATAATCAACTCCTTTTTGTCGCCACCAGATAAGGAGATAGGCTTGCATTGATCAATCTTGATAAATACAATCAATATATGAACAAGCCGATCTATCTGTCCGCCAAGGAAGCTGCCGCCGAACTCGGTGTTCAGCCGGCAACGCTCTATGCCTATGTCAGCCGGGGCATGATTTCTTCCGTGGCCGGTGCAGGAAAGCAGCGCCGTTATGACGCGGCCGATGTCCGGCGGCTGAAAGGCCGGAGGGCCCTTGAAGAACCGGCCGGAACGCGTCCTTTGACTGGCGACCCGGTTCTGGAAACCGAATTGACGATGATTTCGCAAGATGGCGCGATTTACCGGGGACGGCCGGCTGTTGATTTGGCGGAAAATGCCACTTTGGAAAGCGTCGCCACACTGCTTTGGGGTTGCGCTCACGATCCTTTTGCGGATCCGGCACCACTGGCCCCGCCAGAGCTGCCCAACGGGCTTGGCCCACTGGACCGGGTGATGATGGCACTCGCTGCCTGGCCTTTACAGGATAAAGCAGCGCATACCCAATCCCCAAAATTGCTGCAGACAAAGGGCGCAGCTTTGTTGCGCTACGGCGTCGCCGCGCTTCTGAAGACCGACCCAAAAACCATTCCGGTTCATACCCAAATCGCGCAGGCTTTTGGCGTTTCCTCGAAAGCAAAACATCTGATCCGTGCAGCCCTGGTGTTGTCGGCAGATCATGAACTCAACACCAGTACGTTTGCCGCACGGTGCGCCGCATCTACCCGCGCGCCGTTACATGCTGCCCTTTTGTCTGGCCTTGGTGCTTTTTCTGGTCCCCGTCACGGGGCTGCCTCCGGACGAGCCGACGCCTGGATGGCCGAAATTACGCCGGAGACAGACGTTGAATCGCTGATCGCTGACCGGCTCGCGCGCGGTGAAACGTTGCCCGGATTTGGCCACAAGATTTATACTGAAAAAGATCCGCGCAGCCATTGGCTGCTCACCACTTTGATCGCCAGTGAACCGGATCATCCGTTCGTCCGGCAGCTGCCGGTGATCCTGAAAGCTGGCCGGGATCTCTTCGGTCTCTTTCCCAACATCGACTTCGCGCTTGCAGCCATGCAAAAGACTTATGAATTGCCCAAAGATAGCGGCAAAATCATTTTCTGTGCGGGCCGCATGGCTGGCTGGATTGCGCATGCCTTGGAACAATATGGTGCCCAGGAACAGATCCGGCCAAGGGCGACCTATATTGGGATCAGCGCATCCTGACCGGCGGCCATTGCATTGCGTCCCGCAGACCAGCTACCGTCGATACATTGGTTGATCAAAGCGTACAGGTCCGGTGTTGGGTGCAGTTTTTGGATACACGATAAATGTCATGCTGCCGGTCCTGCTGTGCGTGTTGCTCGGTTATGGACTGGCTGTTCTAAAGGCGCCCTATGACCGCAAGTTGTTCGGGGCTCTCGTTTCGAATGTCGGTTATCCAACCTTGGTCCTGTCGCATCTTGCCAAGGATCACATCGAGATCGGTGCATTTCTGACAATTCTGCTTGCTGCCGCGATGATGATTGCAATCTTCGGCACGCTGGGCTTTGTAGCACTCAAAGCGATGCGTTTGCCGATCCGATCGTTCCTGTCACCCATGATGCTTTCGAATGTCGGCAATATCGGCCTGCCCGTGTCAACGCTTGCCTTTGGCGCCGAGGGCGCAGCTGTTGCGATGGGATTTGTGGTCGTTGTGCTGTCAGCCATCTTTACGGTCGGGTATGCGTTGCCGATGGGAAAGGCAGACCTCAAGACACTTGCCCGCCAACCGGTCATCTACGCGGTCATTGTTTCCCTGATTCTGATGGACACCGGCTGGTCCCTGCCCGAACCGGTCGATCAGGCCATGACGATTCTCGGTGGTCTGGCCATCCCGATTATGCTCCTTACGCTTGGACACAGCTTGGCGACGTTGAAATTCGGACACCTCAAACGCGCTTTCTTGTTGTCTTTTTTGCATGTTTTCTTGTCGGCAGTGGCGGCCTTTGTATTAACTCATGGACTGTCTCTCAGCGCCATACAGGAGAAAACCATTATACTGCTGTGCTTCATGCCGCCATCGGTCGCGACTTATCTGGCCGTCCAGCAGCACAGGCCCGAAGAGGATGCAGCGGCAGTTGCCGGATTCATTTTTGTCTCGACTGTTTTGACCCTGGTTACATTGCCTCTGGTTCTGACCTACTGGGCCACGCCTTGACCGGGCCGATTCATAGCCTTGCTTTCATGAAGTCTTCGAAGTTTACCGGAGTTTCCGCAGTCTCTTCCCGGTCGAAACAGCCGAACGAACCCCCGTCCTTCATGTCTTCGGCGGCAGCTGTGAAGGTGCTGTAGGCTAGCCGGGCGAGACCGGCCCCAATGGAAATTCGGGCGACACCAAGGTCAGCCAATTCCTTACGGGTCAGATGGAAATTCTTGCGTCCGGCGAGAATGTTTAACGGTGCATCGACCTCGTTTAAGACTCTTGAAATCTGCGCTTTGTCTTTCAACATCGGCGCATAAACACAATCCGCCCCCGCCTCAACAAAGGCCTTCAGACGTTTGATGGTCATTTCGAGTTCATGATCCGATTTGACAGGCCCCTCGCTGCGCGCCGTCAGAACAAAATCAGGCGCTTCACGGGCAATGTAATCGCTGGCGGCCTTGATCCGCTCCACCGCGAGGTCGAGCGCATAAAAGGGGTGCTGCGGATCTTGCGAATAGTCTTCAATGGAACAGCCGGCTAGGCCGACTTCAATGGCTCCTTTGATCGTCTCCACGACATCATCCGGACTGTCGCCAAAACCATTTTCCAGATCGCCATTCACAGGTAGGCTGGTGACCGCAATGATATCAGCTGCATGAGCCAGCGCCTCATCCCTGGAGACAAGGCCTTCGGCGTCTTTCACCCCTTGCGCCCAGGCAAATCCTGCGCTGGAGGTTGCGATGGCATCAAAACGCATGCCGTCGAGTATACGGGCCGACCCGATGTCAAAGGGGTTCGGCATAAGAAAGGCTTTTCGAGTTTCATGGAGGGCTTTGAAAGCAGAACGGCGTTGTGCGGCAGTGACCATTGATGTTCTCCCGTACCTGTTAGACATCAACTATAGCCGATAACTGTGAGAAGCGGCGTGACAAGCTCCAGTTCTGACAAAAATGCCGCACCACTTCTTTGTTTTTTAGTGTGCCTAGTGGTTTGACACCAACATTTGCATCCGCGTGACGCACACTCATTCTTGCAAATGTTGGAGTCTTAAAAACCACTGGCCAAGTCTATGTTTCTAGTGGAGTTTTTGAATTTGACATTTGAAAAAGAGCTCACCCGCAAACGGGATTAAAATGTCGAATTCGATCCACTAAGTCCAAGCGTCCAGCCGTGTCACCTTCGCAGCAAAACACCCCCGTTTGGCATAGTGCAAGTGGATATAGTCCACCTTCGGGTTTTCGAAAAACTGCGAGATCGTGCCTTCCGCGTCTGTTCCTTCAACAACATCTGCATCGACAATTTCATGCCGGGAATTGAAAGCCCGAACCGACAGCAGACGGCTGATAATCGATGCCGGAATTTTACCGGGCTCAGGGTGACTTTCCTCTGCTCCGGCCTTCACAAAAATCGCATGGCGTGACTGGTAAGGTGACTTGCCGGGCTGGTGTTCGAAGTTGAGCAAATAAACACGTTCGCCCGCAGCAGCATCGGCCAGCGAAACACGGCAGGGAAAACCGCCATCAGAGATGTGGACCTGAATGTCCCGAGCGGCCAATTCTTCATCGGTAAAACCATTCAAATCGGCAAATTGATCTGCTGCGAGTGGTTGAATTTGAAACATGAACCTTGTCCTCTTGTGGTGTGAGAGGACACTAGAAACCCTGGAAAACAAACACGACCCGATTTGCGAGCGGTCAGAATAAATCCATCCGGACATATGAAGTCTTTTACCTTCCGGCTGACTTGACCGTTTGGTCAGTCCGTGCCTCCATCACCGGCAACAGTTGTGGGAGGAAAAATGCGCGACCTGGGTGCTTGGGACTACGTGATTGTTGGCGCAGGGACCGCCGGATGTGTTCTGGCCAACCGTTTGTCGGAAGACCCGGACGTCAAAGTCCTGCTTTTGGAGGCCGGCAAACGCGACAATTACATCTGGGTGCATATCCCAGTCGGCTATCTCTATTGCATTGGCAATCCGCGTGTGGACTGGGGGTTTACCACGGCGCCTGACAAAGGCCTGAATGGCCGCTCGCTGCTTTATCCGCGCGGCAAGGTGCTCGGAGGCTGTTCTTCCATCAACGGCATGATCTACATGCGCGGCCAGGCCTGGGATTACGATCACTGGCGCCAGCTTGGTCTTGCCGGATGGGGCTGGGACGATGTCCTGCCCTATTTCCGAAAATCTGAAGATCACTATGCCTGGGACAATGACCTCCACGGCCAGGGCGGAGACCTGAGGGTTGAAGAACAGCGCATCTCCTGGGAACTGCTCGACGCTTTCCGCGATGCCTGCGAAGAAAATGGCATTCCCAAAACCAAGGACTTTAACGGCGGCGACAATTTCGGGTCGGCCTATTTTCAGGTGACCCAAAAATCCGGCCTGCGCTGGAATGGGGTGAAGGCCTTTTTGAAACCGGCACGAAACCGGCCGAACCTGAGCATCCTAACCGAGGCCCATGTTGAACAGATCCAGTTTGAAAATGGACGCGCCAACACACTTGATCTGGAAGTTGCCGGCGAACCGGCCAAAGTGACGATCTCTGGCGAACTGCTTCTTGCTGCAGGCGCTATCGGCTCGCCGCAGCTGCTGGAACTCTCCGGCATCGGCAATCCGGAGGTTCTGACCAAAGCCGGTATCGAGACGCGCCATGCTCTGCCGTCCGTCGGAGAAAATCTTCAGGATCACTTGCAGCTCCGGCCGGTCTACAAAGTCAAGAACGCCAAAACTTTGAACAAGATGGCCAACAGCTGGACCGGCAAGGCCAAAATTGGTTTGGAGTATCTCCTGAAACGTTCTGGTCCAATGTCATCTGCCCCCAGCCAGCTCGGTGTCTTTGCCAAGACCGATCCGTCCTTTGAAACTGCCAATGTCGAATATCATGTGCAGCCGCTGTCGCTGACCAAATTTGGCGAACCGCTGCATGATTTCCCGGCAATGACCACAAGTGTCTGTAACCTTAGGCCTGAAAGCCGGGGTCATGTGCACATCACGTCGCCGGACAAAAGTACCCAGCCGGAGATCCAGCCAAATTACCTGTCTGCCGAGGCCGACAAACGCGTGGCTGCCGACGCCATCCGGCTCACCCGCAAACTCATGGCGTCATCTGCGATGAAAAAATATGAACCAGAAGAGTATTTGCCAGGCGTCGATTATTCCAGCGAAGATGAGCTCGTGAAGGCTGCGGGCAACATTGGCACCACGATTTTCCACCCGGTCAGCACTTGCCGGATGGGGATTGATGAGGGGTCCGTGGTTGATGACCGCCTGCGCTTGCGCGGCTTCGACAACATTCGCGTTATCGATGCCTCTGTGATGCCGACCATCACGTCCGGCAACACCAATGCTCCAACTGTCATGATCGCAGAAAAAGGCTCGGATATGATCAAAGAAGATCGGCGGAATAGGTAAAACTCCGCTTGTTTTGAACAGCACCATCCGTAGAGAGCGGAAAGAATGAAATCGAGAAGGACACCCTTTTGCGCCTAAGCGTTTTATTCGCAGCTGTTCTCTTGTTGGTCCAAACTGCGAATGTATTTGCCCAAAAGCCGCTGACTGTATTTGCTGCATCCAGCCTGAGTGAGGCGATGATGCAAATTGGTGCGGCCTTTGAAGCCGAAGCAGGCACGCCGGTGACGGTGTCTGTTGCCGGAACCGGAACCCTGGCTCGCCAAATCGAGGCGGGGGCGCCTGCGGATGTCTTTGTCTCGGCGGACGCTATTTGGATGGACTATCTGGTTGACCGGAGCGCGGTTCAACCGGAAACCCGGGAGACGATTGCCTCCAATCGGCTGGTCCTCATCGGTCCCGAAGATGCCCCTGATTTTGACTATTTGAATGAGGGTATTGCTGCGCGCCTCAAAGACGGCCGTTTGGCTATGGCCGATCCAGAGACGGTCCCGGCTGGGCGATATGGCCGGGAAGCTTTGAAAACATTGGGTCTTTGGGAAGATGTCGAATCCAGGCTCGCGCCGATGGAAAATGTCCGCGTAGCGCTGGCCTCTGCTGCCCGCGGCGACACGCCACTCGCCCTGGTTTATGCCACCGACGCTGCGATTGAGCCGGATGTCCGCGTCCTGGCGGTTCTGCCGGCGGAAAGCCATCCAGTTATTGAGTATCCAGCGGCCCTCACTCTATCGGCCGGTCACCCGCAAGCGGAAGCATTTCTGGCATTCTTAAAGGGGCCGGAAGCTGCGAAGATCTTGCGTTCCTTGAGCTTTTTGACCGATAAGGGGAGTTAAGCCTCCCCGGAGGGCGGGAGGAGCCGGATACGATCAGAGCGCGCGTGGATTATTTCACTCTTCAGCCTGCGGAATGGCAGGCCCTACTTCTTACCTTACGGGTTGCAGCAGCAGCGCTTCTTGTCGCATTGCCATTGGCCATTCTGACCGCCTATGGCCTTGCCCGCTTTCAGTTTCCGGGACATGGCATCGTCAATGCGCTGGTGCATCTACCTCTGGTTATGCCGCCCGTGGTAACCGGTTATGTTTTGTTGCTCGCCTTTGGTAGGAACGGTCCGGCAGGGTCTTTTTTGAGGGAGAACCTCGGTATCAGCTTTGCCTTCAACTGGACCGGCGCCGCGCTGGCCGCCGGCGTGATGGCCTTTCCGTTGATGGTCCGGCCGATCCGCTTGTCCTTTGAAGCGGTGGATCCGAAGCTGGAAGATGCGGCCCGGTCCCTCGGCGCCCGGCGTATGATCATCTTTCTAACCGTCACTCTGCCGCTTGCACTCCCAGGGATTCTGGGAGGGGCGATCCTCGGGTTTGCCAAAGCCATGGGGGAATTTGGCGCGACGATCACTTTTGTTTCCAACATTCCTGGTGAAACCCGCACGCTCGCCCTGGCGCTTTATACAGCCACCCAAAGCCCAAGTGGAGATCTGGCAGCTTACCGGCTGACAATCATCGCCGCCTGCGTCGCCTTCGGCGCGCTGATCGCTTCGGAAATGCTCGCACGCCGCCTAAAAAAACGGCTGGGAGGTGCGGATGCTTGATGTCGACATCACCGGCCGCGTCGGCGATATGCCGCTCACCGCCAAGTTTCAAAGCGAAGGTGGTGTGACGTCGCTGTTCGGGCAATCAGGTGCAGGCAAAACCAGCGTTACCAATATGATTGCCGGGCTGGTCCGCCCGCAATCGGGACGGATTAGCGTCAACGGAACAACGTTGTTTGATGCGGATAAGAACATCAATCTGGCGGTTCAAGCACGGCGCATTGGCCATGTATTTCAGGACGCCCGCCTGTTTCCGCACATGAGCGTCAGTTCCAACTTGACCTATGCGCGCTGGGCCGGGCGGCGCAAAACCAGCCGGTCCATGGACGAAGTTGTTGACCTTCTGGGGCTCAAACATCTGCTTCAGCGCAAACCGGCCACCCTTTCCGGCGGCGAACGGCAGCGGGTTGCCATTGGCCGGGCGCTCTTGTCTGACCCGCGCTTGCTGATTATGGACGAACCGCTCGCCAATCTGGATCAGGCCCGGCGCAACGACATCCTGCCTTATCTCGATCGTCTCTGCGCTGAGGCTGGCATCCCAATTCTCTATGTCAGCCACTCCATTGAAGAGGTCGCGCGCCTGTCGCAAACTCTGGTGATCCTGTCGGATGGGCAAACGCCAGCTTTTGGTCCGGTGGCCGACATGCTCGCCAGAACAGACCTCGGCAAAGCAACAGGCCGTCATGAAGCCGGGGCTCTTTTGGAAGGAACCGTCAGTCACACCGATGAACAATGGGGCCTGACCCATATCGATATCGGTGGCCCGGTCATCCAGATCCCGGACCTTGGCGCCAAACCGGGTGAAACGATCCGACTGCGGATCCGGGCAAGGGATGTCGCGCTTGCCAGCGAACCGCCGAAGGGCCTGTCGATCCGCAATGCGCTTGCCGGCACCATCCGCAGCATTTCGGAAGAAAGCGGTCCTTACGCGGAAATTCTATGCTCAGTTGGCGCCCAAACAATCCGCGCCCGTATTACCCGTGCTTCGGCGGCCGATTTGGACTTAGCCGAGGGCAAAGACGTTACCGTCTTGATCAAAAGTGTTGCCATCGACCGGCGTCAGAGAGCGCCGGTGATTGGATGAGGTTTCTTTTCCGGCAAAAATCCTTCGTTATACTGGTGCCATGAGACGTCCACATCAACGCCGCGGCTGGCGCCAGCTGAATTGGGGAATGGCAGTGGCCACACTTGTGGTTAGCCTCGCAGTTGTGTTCCTGACCGGCTTGGCCAGTTTGCGTTTCACTCTGGCGGAAATCGAAACGCGCGCTGACGCCAATTTGGCCGTTCAAACAGCTGTGCTGGAACGGCTTTTGGACAAGTTCCGGCTTCTGTCTCCGCTGCTGGCACGCGGCCCAGAAACTGGCCGAATGGTTGCTGGCGAAGGCACTGAATTCGACCGGAACATCGTTTCCGTGACCGCCGGGATGTCGGGCGCAGAGGAAATCTGGCTGATGGATCCAGGCGGCCGCACACTTTTGAGCAGCCGGGACAACGTGCCCAGCGGAGCCATCGGCGGCGGTTCGATGATCCCTGATGCCTTTTATCAGGCAACACAAGGCCAGCTCGGCCGGGAATTGATCCCAGGCACACCGGAAGTTCCGGCCAGTTATGTGTTCGCGTCGCCGCTCCGCAGCGGAAATGAACTTGCCGGTGTACTTGCGGTCCGGGTCAGCCTAGCCGATGTCGAACAGGCCTGGGCACTGAGCAAGGACCCGATTGTTGCGGTTGACGGCAAAGGACGTGTGGTTGTCAGCAACGTTCCCAATTGGCGCAATAAGGGATTTGCCTCTCTGGACCTGACACGCAACGCTGCAGATTTGACGCTTCTTGACCGTCTCGCACTTTTGTTGCCGACAGCAGGTCAACGGCCTGTGCATATGGAACTTGCGGCCAGTTTGCCGGTGCTAGGATGGCAGGTTCGAACCTTCGCAGATGTGGAATCTGCCCGCCGGCAATCCGGCTGGGCCATGTTGATTGCGCTGCTGGTCTGCGTCATTGCGGCTGGTGTCCTGTGGTTGATTGCCTTCCGGCGCCGCGAGCTGGATCGTCAGATCCGACGCGACAAGGCAGCCGCACTTCGTCTGGAACGGCGCGTTAAAGCGCGGACCGCCGAACTGCGCACTGCCAACAGGCAGCTGGAACAGGAAGTGTCCGAACGGCTCCAGGCCGAGGCAGACTTGCGCCAGATGCAGGCGGAACTGGTGCAGGCGGCCAAATTGGCAACACTTGGCCGGATGTCCGCCGCGCTCAGCCATGAATACAATCAACCGCTCGCCGCGATCCGATCGGACGCGGAAATTGCCGAAATGCTGATCGACCGGGGACGGGCCGATGAGGCCAAGGGCAACCTCACCCGGATTGGCGGTATGGTCAGCCGGATGGCGGAAATCGCCAAAACCCTGAAGGGCTTCACCCGGAAATCGGGCACGGACATCAAACCTGTCTCACTCCGCCAGGTGGTCGATGAGGCGATGCTCTTGCTGCAGCCCCAAATCAAACAGACCAAGGTCGACCTGGTGATCGACTTACCGAAGGAAAATCTGATTGTTGGCGGTGGCCGGATCCGGCTGGAACAAGTGGTCATTAATCTGCTCGCCAACGCTCTCGATGCCGTCAGTACAGAAGCCCAGCCGAAAGTGTGTCTGACGCTGGAACAGATTGGCGGCAAAGCGGTTATGAGGGTCCGCGACAATGGCACGGGCATCAGCGAAGATGTGCTGCCGCAGATCTTCGATCCCTTTTTCACCACCAAAGACGTAGGTGCCGGCCTCGGCCTGGGTCTATCCATTGCTTACAAGATCGTGCATGACTTCTCTGGATCGTTAAGCGCGGACAATCACGAAGACGGCGGGGCCGTTTTCACCATGAGCCTGCCGCTTGCGGATGAGACATTATTGGCAGCGGAATAGACGAATGGATCAGGCCACAGTCCTGTTGATTGACGATGAAGACGATCTGCGTACATCCTTGACGCAGGGCTTGGAACTGTCTGGTCAGGACGTCTTTGCTTCCAGCCAGCCGGAAGACGTTCTGGAACGGATCAACCGTGATTTCTACGGTGTCTTGGTCAGCGACATCCGGATGCCGGGGACCGATGGCTTTACGGTCATGAAACAGGCCTTTGAGATCGATCCGGCTCTGCCCGTCGTTCTGATCACCGGGCATGGAGATGTTCCGCTTGCGGTGGAGGCCATGCGCGCCGGGGCCTATGACTTCATGGAAAAGCCCTTCACCGTGTCGCATCTGGCATCGGTGGTTGAACGCGCGCTCGATAAACGCCGTTTGGTTCTGGAAAACCGCAAGCTGCGGGAAGAGCTGGCGGATCGCACCGGATTGGAAAGCCGCCTTGTCGGCCGGACCCCGGCGATGGATCTGCTGCGCCGGAATGTGTCCGCGTTGGCAGCGACCGATGCCGATGTCTTGATTCTGGGCGAAACTGGATCGGGCAAGGAAGTTGTTGCCCGTGCGCTCCATGACGAAGGCCCGCGCAAGGACAAACCGTTTGTTGCGCTCAATTGCGGCGCCTTGCCGGCTGAAATCATTGAATCGGAACTCTTTGGTCACGAGAAGGGTGCCTTTACCGGAGCCAGTGGCCAAAGAATCGGCAAACTGGAACATGCCCACGGAGGCACCGTCTTTCTTGACGAGATCGAATCCATGCCGCTCGATCTTCAGGTCAAGCTGCTGCGCGTGATCGAGACCCGCACGATTGAAAGGCTTGGTTCGAACAAGGCGATTGAGCTGGATGTCCGCTTTGTCGCCGCTACCAAGGATGACTTGGAAGCTGCTGGCCGGGAGGGCCGCTTCCGTCTGGATCTGTTTTACCGCCTGAATGTGGTCAATATCGAAATCCCGCCGTTGCGCGACCGTCTCGAAGACATTCCGCTGCTCTTCCGTCACCTTGCGATCGAAGCACGGGCCCGGTACCGGCGCGAGATCCCGGACATCACCGACAGTTATATAACCAGCCTGATGGCACGGGATTGGCCGGGGAACGTGCGGGAACTACGCAATGTCTCCGACCGGTTTGTCCTTGGCTTGGAACAGGATCCCGAGCAGCAAGCAGGCCCCGGAGCCACCTTGTTCGAGCAAGTGGCCTCTTATGAAAAGACACTGATTGCCGCGGAGCTGAAACGCAACAACGGCGCCATCAAACCGACCTATGAAACCCTCGGGCTCTCCCGGAAGGCGCTTTACGAAAAGATGCGCAAATACGGGCTGGAAAAAGAAGACATGATGTCGGTCTAAAAAAATTCTACTGCATGTCACAGCCGGAAAAGCTGCCTCGTCACCTTTGTATCGAACCTATTCGATCTAAACGAGGTATTTGAAATGACTGCAGCAACTGCACCTGTAAACCATCATCAGCAAATTCCGGCGATTGCCCAGACCCTTGGCGGTGTCTCAGCTTCCTTCGTGAAAGAAGGACTGGAGGCCAAACTTCAGCATCTTGTTGATCTGCGGGTTTCCCAAATCAACCAATGCGCCTTTTGCGTCAAAATGCACACAAAGGAAGCTCACGAGGCAGGGGAAACCAGTGAACGGCTCGAGCGTCTGATCGTCTGGCGCCATGTTCCTGATTTCAGTGAAAAAGAAAAGGCTGCTTTTGCCTGGGCCGAAGCGCTAACCTATGCAAATTCTGAAACGCAGTATGGACCACTGCGCGCGAACCTCAGACAGCATTTTTCAGAAAATGAAATCAGTCTGCTGACGGCCGCCATTGGTATGATCAATCTCTGGAACCGGGTTCAAATTTCGAACTATTAATATGAGTGAGCAAGACAAACTCGACAGGTTTGAATTGGCCAGGCCCCGCCTATTGGGGCTGGCCTACCGCCTGCTTGGGTCTTGGGCGGATGCGGAAGACGCCGTTCAAGATACCTTCCTGCGCTGGCAAGATACGGATGCCGGCGTGATCCACAATCCTGATGGCTGGCTGACGACCGCCTGTACCAACCGTTGTCTCGACATCTTGAAGTCCGCCGGACGCCAGCGTGTCGACTATGTCGGTCCGTGGTTGCCGGAACCCCTGCAGACCGAAACGGTCGCGGGCCCTGAGGAGCGGCTTGAATTGGCGTCGTCTTTGACCACGGCTTTCCTGTTGCTTTTGGAGCGGCTCAGCCCGAAGGAACGGGCAGCTTATCTGCTGCGCGAGATCTTTGATCACCCGTACAACCAAATTGCTGAAACACTGGATCTTTCTGAATCGGCTTGCCGTCAGCTGGTATCAAGGGCTGGCCGGGTCATTGGCAAGGACAGTGCACGCTATGTACCCAGCGAAGAACGGCAAAGTGAACTTTTGTCCGCTTTTCAAAATGCGATCCGCACCGGTTCGCTGACAACACTCAGTACCATGCTGTCAGAAGACATTGAGCTGCACACTGATGGCGGCGGTAAAGTCCGGGCTGCACTTCGGATTCTGAACGGCCGGGAAACGATCGAAATCTTTCTGCGTCAGGTTCTCTGCAAAGCCTGGCCTGGGTATGACCTGAACACAGCGGAGATCAATGGCCGGCAAGGGTTGATCGCATCGGAGAACGGCGAAATCACCGCTGTCTTGACCGCCGAATTTGGCGAAGATGGCAAAGCCCGTCAGATTTTCATCATGCGTAATCCGGAAAAGCTCCGGCATTTCATGACGCTCGCCCGGCATGAAGCTGGCAGTGGAGAACTAAAGGTCAACTGAGCATGTCGACAGAACGGAAAACCTTGTGTGTCGTCCTGTTGACGACGCTGACGGGATGGATTGGCTTTTCTCTTCCCTTCCCGATTTTCAGCCACATCTTTCTGGATCCGGCTCATGGCATCGTGACAGCGGACATGAGCACCGTGACCCGAACTATGCTGCTCGGGTCGGCGATGGCGCTTTATCCGCTGGGTCAGATGATCGGCGCCCCATTCCTAGGCCGTCTGTCGGATAAATATGGCCGCAAACCGGTGCTGGTTGCCTGCCTCTGGCTGACAACACTGGGCGCTTTGATTCTAGCCTTTGGTGTGGCAGCCGGATCCATCGCGCTGATCCTGATTGGCAGGCTGTTCACCGGTATCGCCGAGGGCAGTCTGGCCATTGTTCAATCAATCGCATCCGATATCAGTTCTCCGCGCACCAAGGCTCGCAACTTTGCCTACATCGGTATTGCGATTGATGTCGGTTTCATCATCGGTCCCATCGCAGGTGGTTTGTTGTCGGATTCAGCGCTTCATCCCATGTTCAATGTGGCCTTGCCGTTCTGGTGCGGAGCCGCGGTGTTTGGCGCAAATGCAATAATGGTGATGGCATTTCTGTCTCCGGCTGGACAGGCAGAAAAACAGACTGCACCTGCAAGAAGCCTGCGCGCAGCTTTGACGGACCGGTCACTGGTTCCAGTTTTTGCGCTGACCTTTGCGACCTTCTGGGCGATCATGATCTTCTTTGATTTCTCAGCCGTCTATTTCGTCCAGGTTTTTGACACTCAACCGGCCTTGCTGGGCGTCTTGACAGCCTTGATATCGGCGCCGTTGATCGCCTCGGGGCTGGTCGCCGGCAAGGTTGACGAGAAGATCGGACCGGTGAAAATGGCTTACCTGTCCCTTGGATTGCTTGCAGGCGGCACAGCGCTTTTCCTGATCCCGGACAGTCTGATTGGGCTCGCCCTTCCCGTGTGCATCATTTGCGTAGGGATCAATTTCGGCCAGACGGCCACGTCGGTGATTGCTTCTGATCGGGCAGGCCCGGGCGAACAGGGCCAGGTCATGGGCCTGTACCGGTCGATTACTGTTGCCGCTGCAGCGATTTCGGCAATCATCGGTGGTCTTCTGGCTGGTTTTACCCCGCAAGGACCGTTTTTGACCGCAATTCTGGCCGCTGGCCTAGGCTTTTTAGTTTTGAATGCCCTTCAAAGTACGCCTGCACCGGTAACGGAAGACGCCTAATCTCAGAAAAATGATGTTGCAGCTGCCGATGTGTCGAAACCGACCCATCGGTAGTTTTCCATGTGTCGCTTTCCACCCAGAATCTTAATCATTCGATTTCCGTGGCGGCAGACCATTCATTTCTCACCGACTGGTTTTGGCCATTTCCTGCCGGTTCCAGGCAATTGGCACAGGCTTTGCTGTTAAAGCTGCGACCCGCGCCTTGCGCTGTCCAGCCATAATGGCTGTCTTTTGAGAAATGTCTGGGAGGACATCCAATGAAAAAGTTTGTTATCGCCGCTGCTGCTGCGGCTTCTTTCGCCATGACATCTGGTGCTTATGCTGCTGACGAATGTGGCGACGGCGAAATCGTCATCAAGTTCAGCCACGTTGTGTCCGCGCAAGGCCACCCGAAAGGTGAAATGGCATCTGCTCTGGCGGATCGCATCAATGCGGAAATGGATGGTAAGGCCTGCATGCAGGTGTTCCCGTCTTCGCAGCTGTTTGACGACAACAAGGTGATGGAAGCCCTTCTGCTCGGTGATGTTCAGCTGGCCGCACCGTCGCTTTCCAAGTTCGAATCCTACACCCTAAAGTACCGCCTGTTCGACCTGCCGTTCCTGTTCTCCAACATGGAAGCTGTGACCACATTCACCAAGGGTGAAAAAGGTCAGGAACTGCTCGGCGCGATGTCCGACTACGGTTTCGTGGGCCTTGGTTATGTCTTTAACGGTCTGAAGCAGTTCTCTGCCAACAAGCCACTGGAAGTTCCGTCAGATGCCAAAGGCTTGAAATTCCGCGTTCAGACGTCTGACGTTGCGGTTGCCATGATTGAAGCCATGGGCGCAAACGCTCAGAAACTGGCGTTCAAAGAAGTCTACGGCGCGCTGCAGACCGGTGTTGTGGACGGTCAGGAAAACACCTGGTCCAACATCTACACCAAGAAGTTCTTTGAGGTTCAGGACGGCACCACTGAAACCAACCACCAGCTGCTGACCTACCTGGCAGTGACTTCTCAAGAATGGCTAGACAGCCTGGAAGCTGGTACCCGTGATCAGTTCCTGAAGATCTTCAACGAAGTTGCAGACGAGTACAACAACCGTTCCACCGAGATCAACGCTCAGAACAAAGCCAAGATCATCGAAAACGGCGGTGTTGTCCGTCAGCTGACACCTGAGCAGCGCGACGAGTGGGTTAACACCATGAAGCCGGTTTGGGGCAAGTTCAAAGACGACATCGGTCAGGACGTGATCGATGCTGCGGTTGCATCCAACCAAGCCAGCTAATTCTGGCTCATCGTGACCGGGCACAGCCCGGTCACACTTTTCATTTTCAAAAATCAGTTGCCGCATAAAAGCGGCTGGAAGCCGGCGCTGATCGCGCAGGTTATGGGGAGGCTTGCATGTCCCGCGTCGGACGGTTTGTCGATTCTTTGGAAGAAAACATCATCGCCATCATCCTGGCGCTGATGACCATCGTCACCTTCAGCCAGGTGGTCGCCAGATACGGGTTCAACTCCGGCTGGGGCGGTGCTTTGGAACTCACCCGCGTTCTGTTCGCCTGGCTCATCCTTTTCGGTATGAGCTATGGGCTGAAAATCGGCGCTCACCTCGGCGTGGACGCTGTCATCAATCTTCTGCCGCGTCCGCTGTTCCGTCTCGCCGCTCTCTTGGGCGCAGCGCTGACGGTCCTTTATGCCCTGCTGCTGTTTGATGCCACATGGTTCGGATCACTGTTTGGCTTGGACCACAAAGGAGCCACCGGCGGCGCTTACGCTTATGTGGCGAAGTTCTACAAGCTGCCCATCGGCATGGAAGATTTGAAATGGCCGGTGTTCATCCAGGAATGGTTTGATGTGAAAGAGCGTGTCCCGCGCTGGATTCCCTACATCATCCTACCAATTGGCCTTCTCCTGCTTGCCTTCCGCGCGGCCCAGGCTTTTGTCCTGATCCTCATGGGCAAAAAAGACGCCATCATCGCTGCCCACGAGGCAGAAGAGCTGGTGGCGGAAAACAAAGACGTCTTGAAGGACTGAGCCGATGGAAACCGCATTCTTATTTTTCTTCGTTTTCGGCTTTTTGTTCCTCGGGGTTCCGATTGCCGTCTCGCTTGGCCTCTCCGCCGTTCTTTACATCGCGCTCTTCAGTCACGATTCCATGAGCTCCGTGGCTGTGCAGCTGTTCAACGCCTCGCAGAACTTCACCCTTCTGGCGATTCCGTTCTTCATCCTGGCCTCCAGCTTCATGTCGACCGGTGGTGTTGCCCGTAGAATCATCCGCTTTTCAATCGCAACGGTGGGTTCGATTCGGGGCGGCTTGGCGATTGCGGGCGTTTTCGCCTGTATGCTGTTCGCAGCGCTTTCTGGCTCCTCTCCGGCAACGGTGGTCGCCATCGGCACCATTGCCATCGCCGGTATGCGTCAGGCGGGCTACACCAAGGAATTCGCAGCTGGTGTTATCGCCAACGCGGGTACTCTCGGCATCCTGATCCCGCCGTCCATCGTGATGGTCGTTTACGCTGCTGCCACCAACGTTTCCGTCGGGCGTATGTTCTTGGCGGGTGTTATCCCCGGCATCATCGCCGGTCTGATGCTGATGATCGCCATCTACATCATGGCGCGGGTCAAGAACTTGCCAGCACAGCCGTGGCCGGGGTTCAAGGAAATCTGGGGCGCCTTGTCAGAAGCTGCTGTCGGCCTTTTCCTGATGGTCATCATCCTCGGCGGGATCTATCTCGGCATCTTCACCCCGACGGAAGCTGCTGCGGTGGCCGCCGTTTATGCCTGCCTGATCGCCCTCTTTGTCTATCGTGACATGGGTCCGCTTTCAGGTATTGGCTGGGTCGAGGAAAGTGATAGCCCGCTGGCGCTTACTGGCTTCAAGGCAATCACTTATTCGGTCGTCTTGATGCTGGCCTGGTCTGGCATTGCCTATGGTGTGACCGACCGGACGGCGATGTTCGGTTGGGATAGCTTTGTGGTGCTTCTTGTTGCCCTTGTGGCCTATCCGCTGCTGCGCGCTGGCATCAGCCCTGCCCAGCTCACGCCGGCCTATGCCGCAGGTGGGAAGGTCTGGGGCCGGAACCTTGCAATCATCGGCTGGAAATTTCTACCGGCATTGTTCCACAAAGACACCAAGAAGGTTCTGACGGATTCGGCCAAGACGACCATCATGTTGATGTTCATCATCGTCAACGCGCTGCTCTTTGCACACACGTTGACGGCCGAACAGATTCCGCAGGTGATTACCGACTGGATGGTCGAAGCCGGCTTCAACTGGTTCACCTTCCTGATCGCGGTCAACATCTTGTTGTTGATCGGCGGCCAGTTCATGGAACCGTCGGGTCTGCTCCTGATCGTTGCGCCGGTGGTGTTCCCGATCGGTCTTGAGCTTGGAGTGGATCCGATCCACCTGGGTATCTTGATGGTCGTGAACATGGAAATCGGCATGATCACACCACCGATCGGTCTGAACCTCTTCGTGACATCCGGCATCACAGGCATGAGTCTGGTTCAGGTTGTGAAAGCGGCCGCTCCGTTCGTGCTGGTCTTGCTGGCCTTCTTGATCCTGGTGACCTACGTCCCGGCACTCTCCACATGGCTGCCGTATATGCTGATGGGTCCGGAGATCATCACAAACTAGGTCCGGCGTTAAACTCAATATAACGCTTCAAGCGGCGGGCTCGGGCCCGCCGTTTTCTTTTGTTGTGTGATGGCGTGCCCATTCTTTGAAAGAGCGCGATCGCTTTACCGCCGGATTTGAAGATAATGATCTCCGTATTGAAGCTAGGAGCAGCGAATGCCGTCCTCAACTGATCCATTTTCATCGCTGACTGAATTTATCACCACCCCGGAAGAGCTGGAGAACATCGGGGGGCATCCCCTTCCGCAAATTGCAGCCAAGGAATTGCCTGCTCTCGACGAGATTTGCCGTGATTTTATCTCCCGGTCCCCTTTTTGTTTTGTCGCCTCTGCCAATCCGGGTGGCCACATCGACATCTCGCCAAAAGGGGACGCGGCCGGCTTTGCAAAAGTCCTCTCGCCATCGCTGTTGGCCATTCCGGATCGTCCGGGCAACCGCCGTCTCGATACGTTTCACAATCTTCTCAAGGATCAGCGCGTGGGGTTGCTGTTTCTTCTGCCAGGACGGGGAGAAACCATTCGTATTCGCGGCGAAGGAAAATTGACCCGGGACCCGAAGCTCCTGAAAAGCTTTGAAGTTCAGAGCCGTTCTCCAAAGTTGGCTTTGGCCGTTCACGTGACGTCTGTCTTCATGCATTGTCCCAAATGCGTGTTTCGTTCTGGCCTCTGGCAGCCCGAGGCCTGGCCAGATGTAACCGGCCTTGCAGACATGAATGAAGCGATGGTCAAACACGCCCAAATCGGCCTCAGTCCGGAAGAGTGGTTCGAAACACTCAAACAAAAAGGCGAACTTGATCTCTGGTGACAGGGTTAGGCAAACCATTTGACTGCAGATGGCGGGCGCACAAAAAAACCGGCCTCCGAAGAGACCGGCTGCGAGGTATCTGCTTCTTTTTGGAAGAAGTCGGTTTAGACGACGCTACCCAGTTTCATGGCAACGCTCATGTCGCCTTCTACTTGCATCTTGCCGCCCATGAATGCTGCAGTCGGGTTCAAGTCTCCGGACAGCATGTCGGCCAGATCTTCAGCGGTCATCTTGATGGTGCAATCCGCCTCGTCATTGGCATTGCTGACGTCGGAACCTTGCAGAAAGATTGTGCCGGCATCGCCAAGATCGAATTTCACGCTTTCTTCGATACCGCCACCGGAAACCTTGTCGCGGATGTCGTTGGTGAGCTGTTCCAAGGACATAGAATTTTCTCCCATATGATTGAGGCGCTAGCCTCTCGTTGCTTCACTTGAAGCATGCCCTTTACGTAATCGTCAAGTGCAAAATGTCTTTTGAAGACTTCTTTGCCAGATTTTGACGATGCAAAATACAAACCTGCGCAGATACTCTCCGCTTTTCATCAGTTAGCCAATAAAAAACACGGGGCCATTGGACCCCGTGTCTTAAAAGTCAGTGTGACTGGGTAAATCCAGCTTATTTGAAAACATCGAAGGCAAAGCGGTACGTCACGCCCAAGCCAATGTTGAACTGGTCTTCGCTGCCAATCTTGGCAATCGGGCTGTCGGCCGCATCGCCGATCAGGCGTTCATAGCCACCCTGCAGATGGAGCCGGACATCATCGTTCCAGTCATAGCTGACGCGTGCAGCAAGCCCGACAGATTTGAAACCAGTTCCGCCTGGATCATATGCGGTCAAACGACCACCGCTGGCCGCAGCTTCTGCAGCGGACACGCCAAAATAAGTGTCCATGTAGTTGCCGGATGCAAATTCTGCGCGCGGGCCGATGCTCAGCTCCCACTTTTCTCCCGGATAGAGAATTCCGTCGAATCCGAGCTGGCCGACCTGGCCTGTGTGACCATTAAATCCCTGGCGCAGTTCTGCAAAGGCACGCCAGTGTTCGCCTCGAAAACCGCCGCCAAGGCCCAATTCCAAGGCCCAGTTGATCTTGTTGGTCCCAGTCAAATCTGTCGTATCGCTTGCTTCGCGCGAGCCGACAAACCCAAATGAGGGGTAGAAAAACACACCGCTGCGCCGGCGTCCGTCGACCACCTGACCGATGCCTGGAACATAGAAACGGCCAACTGAAATTAAAGGAAACGGATAAATAAGATAGGAATCCGATGCTTCATAGCGCGGTTTGATCATGGCTCCGACACCGAGATCGACCACAAACTGGCGGTTTGCGTCTTGTTCAGACAGACTGCCGCCCTGCGCAAAAGCTGCTCCGGAAACGGTCCCAGCCAGAAGGGCAACCATGGCCCGCGATATGATTTTTTTCATGTGGTCCACACAATACCGGAAATTGTCAGGCCGGAAGATAGCACGATCAGTGCTAACGCAAAGTGCGGGAGAGTCGGGTTTTGATTAACTGTTGCATTTTGGCACCGCGTTATCAGTGGGGAATTATCTGCCGTTTTCCCACGCAACACCCGGTTCGGCTTGCAGCCGGCAGTTCGGAAAGCTACATGAAGAACAACACCCGCTCATAAAGGCAACGGACCGGACCATGACAGCCCTTTTCACCGTGATCCTCATCGCACTGCAACTCTATGTCTATGTTGTGATCGCCAGTGCGATTTTCTCCTGGCTCTTTGCCTTCAACATTGTCAACCCGCGCAATCAGATCATCGCGATGATTGGGCAGGTTCTCTATAATCTGACGGAACCCGCACTGCGGCCGATCCGCCGGTTCATGCCGGATCTCGGCGGGGTCGATATTTCTCCAGTTGTGCTGCTGCTTGGCATCATCTTCATTCAGATGATCATTCAAACCAACTTGATGCCGCTCTTCCGCGGTTTCTAAATTCCAAAAAGAAAACCCGGGCACGACGCTCGGGTTTTCTTTTCTGAAGTCTTTTCACTCTTCGATTTTTCGCGCCTCGTCCGGCAGCATGATCGGAATGCCATTGCGGATTGGATAGGCCAATTTGGCCGTCCGAGAGATTAGCTCCTGCGCATCCGCATCGTATTCCAGCGTTGTTTTGGTGACTGGGCATACAAGAAGTTCCAAAAGTTTCCGGTCCACTGGCCGGTCAGGTGTTTCATTCATAAAAGATGCCGTTTCCGCTTTTAGGGCTTATTGCAGCGTTGCTCCGCCATCATTTTCGGAGCGCGCCAGATCCATTTCCGTGATCGCGATCAGGGTTTCAGCCCGTGTCTTGAGATCGTGAGCCTCCAACAGCGCCTGTTTTTCCTGCGGCCCGTAAGGGCACATCATACACAAGGCATTCACCAGAACTTCTGTTTCTGCCTCTGAGACACTATCCCAATCGGCTTCCAGGCTGTTGGCGTCGAGATATGCCCGCAACGTGTTCAATAGACCGTTGCGATCTACGTCTTCTTCGCCTTCTCCACATTTCAGGTCATCGGAAAAAGGCGCAAAATCGACCTCCACCTGCCGGAATTTAGTCAAAGCCGACAGCTCTTTGCCGATCTTGAAACGGGTGACCCCTTGAAGGGTGATCAGGTAGCGGCCGTCTCCAGTTTCCTGAAATCCGGTGAGACGCCCGGCGCAACCGACGCTTTCCAGAACTGGATTGTCCGGATCAGAGGCCGGGCGGCCTGCGGACGGCTGCACCATGCCGATCAGACGATTGCTGGCCAAGGCTGCGTCGATCATGTCGATGTAGCGCGGTTCAAAAATGTTCAGGGGCAGTTGGGTTCGTGGAAGGAGCAACGCACCGGAAAGTGGAAACACGGGTAGAACGGGCGGCAAATCCGCGATCGTTTCATAAATGGCATTTCCTGCCTGCATCTTTGGCCCTTTAGCTTGTCTTTATTGCCTTTGGCTATGCTGGCGCCAATCAGCCGTTACCGGCATATCTGTGGCGGCAGCAGGCAATCGTCAAGCGAACAGGACCGCGGAGAGTTTGCGCCGGCCATAAGCACTGGCCTCATCCTTGAAGCCCCAGGCTTCAAAAAATTGTAGCAGTTGCTTGCGCGCACCGTCTTCGTTCCACTCCCGGTCCCGGCGGACGATTTCGATGAGTTGATCGACAGCCGCTGTTTTCGCACCTTTGGCATTCAATCCGAGTGCAAGATCAAACCGGGCCTGATGATCATCCGGGTTCTGGGCAATGCGCTCTTCAAGACCTGCCAAATCGCCAAGAGAGGCGGCCTGTTCGGCCAGATCAACAGCTGCTTTGGCAGCCATATAAGCTTCGTCGGTCCGCTTGTCTTCAGGAGCCAGGTCCAACGCCTGTTTGGCCCGCTCCAGATCGTCTGCGCCGAGGTAACACTGTGCAAGGCCTGCAATCGCCTGAACATTGTCGGGCTCTGCCTGCATCAGAGCCCCGAAGAGCTGTGCGGCTTGCCCAAAGTCCTTATCAGCCAGCAAGGCTTGCGCTTGCTCAAGATAGGCTTCGGCCGGGTTGGCTTGCGCCGGACCGCCAACTTTTTCAATAAACGCCTTGATCTGGCTTTCCTGCTGGGCGCCCATAAATCCATCGACCGGCTGCCCGTCTTTAAACGCAATGACGGCCGGAATGGACTGGATGCCCATTTGCCCGGCGATTTCCGGGTGGTCCTCGATATTCATCTTGGCCAGTTTCACGGTGCCGCCAGCGGCTGTGACCGCTGCTTCGATCAGCGGTGTCAGCTGTTTACATGGGCCGCACCACGGGGCCCAAAAGTCTACAAGAACCGGTTGCTGCCGGGAGGCTTCCATAACCTCCGCCATGAAGGTTTGTGTCGTGACATCAAAGATCAGATCGCCGCCAGCTGCACCGCCCGGTCCGTTGCCGCCGGCGCCACCGCCGCCATTACCGCCTTGACCATAGCCGCCGCCCATACTGGCGCCGAAACCGCCGCCGACCTGGCCGCCAATGCTGTAGTCGCCGTTGCTCATAGATCTGCCTCTTGCTGTTCGGCTGGTGAAAACTTCAGCCACACATTTCGGATGCCATCACCTGCATCGAATCCGCTTCTAACATGGCGCGGCCGATAGGGGATTACAAATGTCTTTCAAAGGACTTCCAAAATGGAAGTCTGTGGCCGCCTTATTCTGCAGCTTGCGCCTGGGCGCTCACTGCCAGGATCTGAGGTTCGTGGCCACAAGCCTTGACGAAGGCGATCAGGTCGCCCGACGCGATGGAGGTGGTCGCATCGTTCTTGAGCGGATGATAGTTCAAAACATCATGCGCCATCATTGCGGCATCGAAGACCGCCGTTACCCGCTGGTCTTGACGGTCGTTGATCAAGGAGAACGGCGTCACCGATCCGGGCTCGACCCCAAGAACCTCCATCAAAAGGTCTGCATTGCCAAAAGAGACCCGGCCCTGTGCTCCAAGGATCTGATGGACTTTCTTCAGATCGATATCTGCATCATGCAAAGTGGTGATCAGGAACAGGCGGCCCTTCTTGTCTTTGACAAACAGGTTTTTGGTGTGTCCGCCTGGAATGCGGTCGTGCAGGTCACCGGATTCAGCAACGGTAAATACAGGATCATGATCCACAGTGGTTACATTGATCCCCAATTCCTGAAAGAAGCTCATGAGCTCATCGCGGCTGGCTGGCATGGTGTTTCCTGAAAAAATTTTGTCCTTTGGCAGCTCTCTAACGCGTTTTGCGTCCTTTCGGCAAGGCCAGGGCCGTCACGAAACCAGCCAAATTCCGCCATTTCCAGAGGTCTATTGAGCCGGAAATCCACAAAAAGACAGCTAAAAATTTTTCTGCAGATTCGGTGTTGCATTCTGTTTCGGCTTAGTCCATATACTGCGCCACCGACGACGGGGCAAACGCTCTCCAGTCGGGACACTATGCGGGTGTAGCTCAGGGGTAGAGCACAACCTTGCCAAGGTTGGGGTCGTGGGTTCGAATCCCATCGCCCGCTCCAATTTCACCGAAGGGTGCGAAAGCCAGTTGCAGACCATGCAGCTGGCTTTTTTCGTTTGTACTCTAATTTAGTGAAAATTTTCAATTTGATTGAGATAATTCCGGAATACAACTTTAGAGAAAGTTTATTTCCCTCATACTAGTTTCCCCGTGCAAACTGCGCATGGCGAATTTGTCAGTGGTTCTCCAGCAAGGCGCATATGTAACTGCTTCAAATGAAACTTACGCAGCGGATCCAATCGGTTCCGCTGCTTTTTCGTTTTGAGCTCCCTCGCGCCAGGTCTTCTGGACAAAGATTGCTGTCTGATCTCAAATAGATGCCTGAAAAAATCTCTCAACGAACTTATCTATCTGGCCACCAGTGAATTCGTGATTTTGCGGCCGGGCATTTTTTGACGAGACGAAGTTCAAGACGATTTCCTTACTAAACTGAGACCTGATGACGCAGCTATGAATAGCGCTTGCAGTTTCGATGACGATTAACATACCATAAGGTATGGTATGTAATTGGAGTGGATACTATGAATGTCTTTTTTGGGGTGGCGGCTTTTCTGTCGGCAGCTGTGTTTTTAATCCATACGTTTTTGGGTGGGCGGACGATCGCTGTGCCGTTACTGAAGGCACAGGATCTGCACCCGGTTCCCAAATTGACGAGCTACTACTGCTGGCACATTGTGACGATCACCCTTGCGATCGTTTCTGGCATGTTTGTCTATGCAGCTTATTCGCAAAGCGGCACCGATCTCGGATGGGCGGCGACGCTATTGACGCTTGGATACTGCCTTCTTGGTCTTTGGGTGCCGGTGGCGAAGAGTCAAACCTATAAAAATATGCCACAAGGCTGGTTGTTTCTGCCGATTGTGATCATGGGGGTTTTGGGCGGCAGCACATGACTCAAAAGAAGCGGTTTGGAAAAGATGATTGGATAACGCTGGGATTCCGCCAGCTGATCAAAGACGGGATCAATGGACTTACCCTTGATGCCCTTTGCCGGACTGCTGGCCGCACCAAAGGATCCTTTTATCATCACTTTAAGGATCACAACGCGTACCTGGTCGATCTCGTTGAAGCGTGGAAGCAGCAAAACACCCTGGATGTCGCGGCAGAAACGATGGCGGACGATCCGGCAACCCAGGCCCAAACGCTGGCGAACCTGGCAACGCACCTCGACCATGATCTTGAGCGGGCCATGCGCCAATTTGCGCAGGTTCATGAAACGGCGCGCCTTGTGGTCCGGCAGGTTGATCAGATCAGAACCAGCTTCATTTTCGGTCTATACCGGGCGCAAGGACTGGATAAAGAGGCTGCAGCGGATATTGCAAAAATCGAATATGCAGCCTTTGTCGGGGCCCAGATTGTCTGGCCTGAAATGACACCTGAAGACCGTCTTGCCTTGGATAAGCGGTTTGCCAAGATGGTTCAAAACTGCCAAAAATCCGATTTTCAGTAAGATCAAACGTCAAAAACCGAGATTTTCTCCTTGGCATCAGCACAAATGCGCTCAGGCGTAACCAAGTTGCAAGGACTCTCCTGTATAGAATTGCGGATGTAACCGAGTTCCTGAATAGAAGTTTGATATGGCTGCGTTTCGCCAACCTATTACCGCAATCGTGATCGCGTTCTGGTTCTGCTTTTGGCTGCTGAACGGGCTCGATAAGTTTTTCGCCCGCCAAGACGTCGGGTTTGTCCATTGGTGGGGCAATCATCGTGTCGAAAAGTTCACGATGTATTTTGACCGGCTGGCGATCGATCCGGCCTATGTAACTGGAACGCTCATCTTTGCCGGGATCATCGAATTCCTGGCAGCAGGTATGTTTCTTGTCGCAGGCATCCGGCTTGTTCAAGGCAGGCCGGGTGCGGCTTACCGAACAGACCTGGCGATCGCAGCGTCCGTCGCTGTGTTCTTGGGGTTCGCAATCTTCGACGTGATTGTGGGGGACCGGGCTGAACTGCTTGAGCATTCCACCTATATCGGCGTGTTGCTTGTGTCCTTCCTGGCGGTCGCGGCTGAAAGTTTCTTCCGCCATTTGAAGGACCTGGACGGTGACAGCACCATCAATCGCACCTACCCGCCCGAAACCCGATAGGTCGACAGGATCTGGGGCAGCCATTGGCGGCTGCCCCATTCTCTTTAGGGTTTAATACCCTGCCGTCAGAGCACCCTGTCGGCGCGGGTCGGAGGCGCCGGCCAGAACACCGCTCACTTTCATGATCGACTGGGTCGAGCCCATGACATTTTTGAGCGCAATCTTGTGGCCTCGGCTTTCCAGGATCCGGATCGTGTCTGGAGACAGGCCTTCTTCAATCCGGATTTCATCCGGGAACCACTGATGATGAACCCGCGGCGCGGCTGTTGCTTCCGCAATGTTCATCTGATGATCGATCACATTCAAGATGATCTGCAGCGTGGTCGTTATGATCCGGCTGCCGCCTGGAGATCCGGTAACCAAAAACAGGCCGCCATCTTTAAACACCAGAGTTGGGCTCATCGAGGATAGCGGCCGTTTGCCACCTTCAACGGCGTTGGCTGTTCCGCCGATCAAGCCGTAGGCATTCGCCGATCCCGGCTTGGCGGAAAAATCATCCAGCTCGTTGTTGAGCAAAACGCCGGTTCCATCCGCCGTCAGGCCGACACCGTAAGAAAAGTTGAGCGTATAGGTGTTGGACACCGCATTGCCGTCTTTATCGACAACTGAATAATGCGTCGTTTCGTTGCTTTCATAAGGGATAGGGTTGCCCGGTGCGACATCTGTTGATGCGGTGACAGCGCCCATATCGATTGATTGTGCCAATCCAGCCGCATAGGCCGGGTCTGTCAATCCTTTGACCGGAATGTCCGAGTAGTCTGGATCACCGAGATACTTCGACCTGTCCGCATAGGCCCGGCGTTTGGCCTCTGCCATCACATGAATGCTGTCGGCAGAATTCAAGCCGTACTCGCGCATCGGATAGGCTTCGAGCATGTTCAAGATCTGAACGATATGTATGCCACCGGAAGAGGGCGGCGGCATGGAGGCAATTTCATATCCCCGGTAAGCGCCGGTCACAGGGGTTCGCCAAACTGGCTCATAGGCCGCCAGGTCTTCGACCGTCATGCCGCCGCCGGAAGCTTTTACTTTCGCCGCAATTTTTTCAGCAACGTCGCCTTGATAAAAGCCGGTCGCTCCTTTTTCAGCGATCAAGCGCAATGTCTTGGCAAGATCGGATTGTTTGAGCGTTTCACCCGGAAGATAGGGAACAATTCCAGCTTTGAAGAAGATGGCTGCCGTCGCTGGATCTTTGCCGAGCCGTTTGATCCGGGCGGCGAGTGAGGAGGATAGATCGGGCGTCACTTCAATGCCGTCTTCAGCCAGTGCAATGGATGGCGCGATCAACTCTTCCCAAGTGACATTGCCGCTGCCGTGTTTTTCAAAGGCAGCTGCAAACCCGGCGACCGTGCCAGGCACACCAATCGCGAGCCCGGAAAATCGGGACTTTTGATTGTCCGGCTCCCCGTCTTCGCCCAAAAACATGTCACGAGTGGCGGCTGCCGGCGCTTTTTCCCGGTAATCAAGCGCGTCGGTTTCGCCGGTCGCGGCCTTGTGGATCATCATAAAACCGCCGCCGCCAAGATTACCGGCGCGTGGCAGAGTGACAGCGAGTGCAAATCCAGTGGCGATAGCCGCATCAATGGCATTGCCGCCTTTTTCCAATATCGCGACACCAACCTTGGTGGCGACGGCTTCCTGGCTGGCGACCATACCGTTTTGCGCGGTCACCGGATGGAACCTGTCCTTACCGGAATAAATCGGTGTTTCCTGCGCAAGTGCCGGTACACTGCCAGTCAGGGCCACTGCCCAGCTCAAGCTGGCGATAGCCGCCGCTTGGATCAGCTTATGATGGATCATCCAGACCTCCCCTAATTTTCAAAACATTCAACCCTCGAATGTGGATAAGGAATATTGCGCGCGCAACAAACAATTGTGAAAAGTTGCTTTCTGACATTTGGACATGATTTGATACAGGACAAGGTATCGAATCGCCTGGACAGAGACATTGGACAGCGAAGAGCTGTTTCTTTGGAGGGAGTGGACATGGGTGACTTTTCTGGAATTTGGCGGAAAAAACTGAGTGCGCTTGCCTTGCTTCTTGGGGTCGCCACAGTTTTGACGCCCGGCGATGCACTGTCCGCTGACACCGTTGCCGGTAAGGCGCTGGCCTTGCAGTGGTGCGCGTCCTGCCATTTGGTGTCCAATGATCAGTCGAGCGCTTCAAGCGTGTCTCTGCCAAGTTTTTTTGATATGTCCAAGGACCCAAGCTGGACGGCCGAAAAACTGGCGACCTTTCTTGCCAACCCCCATCCGCAAATGCCGGATATGACACTCGGCAATATCGAGATCACCAATCTTGCCGCTTACATTCAGTCGCTGAATTCGAACTGATCGCTTATCCAGTTTGTTTTCTCTGGATGGCGGTGCAATCACTGCCAGCCTCAGGAAAGATCAAAGTCGACGCGCATGGCGGCGTGATATGATCCGGCGTAGTTGGGGTTGTTGCCTTCAAAAACCTCGTCCGGAAGTGTGGAATTGAACACCTCAATATGCCGGACCCGGTCCGTCATTGATTGACTGGCGAGCACATGATCCAGCGTTTGCGCCCGGCCCTTGTGAAGCACTGTTTTGCGCTGATCTAACGGCAGGGAGGCATCCAGCTGGAAAAGCTGGCGGCCGGCAAGATGTGGAACGCCGGTGTCATGCGGATCGGCACGCAACAGCCGGAGCGCCCGGGTTTCTCCCGTCGCGTTAAAGTCGCCGGTCATGATAATTTGGGCTTCATTGTCAGCATCAAACAGAGCTTCGGCGGCAAGGCGCAGCTCCAGCGCCTGGGCCGTTTGTTTTAGAACCGCCAAATGATAACCTTCCGCCCAGGCGGACACAGATGCCCAGCTGTTGCCAGAGATTTTGCCGCCGCGGATTTGGGCCGCGATCGGGGCTCGCAAGTGCACATTGAAAAGATGCAGGGGCCGTGGCGCGCCGATATCGATTTCGAGCTTCAAGACCGGCCGGTCAAACGAGATCGTTTGCGGTTCATCATAGGCTGGATCCGCTGAGTTCGGCCGCCACAGCGGTGGTTCCGCGTGCCGGTGATAAAGACTTTCAGCAGATAAAACCGGATAGCGTGACAGCACCACCAGATTGTGCCGGTCGCCTGGGCCTTTTCCGGAGGGGCGTAGACTGCCAGCCCGATGGTAGTCCTGATAGGGCGTCCCCTGGATTAGATGGTCCAGATCATGAAATTGGCGGCTGGGGGCTCCTTTGATTTTCTGAGCATTGACTTCCTGAAGACACAGAATATCGGCGTCGAGTTCCAGAAGCTTCGGCCGGAGCGCGGCGATCCGGCGGGTCAGAATATCTTCATTGATCTTGTCGGAACCAAAGGATTCCAGATTAAATGTTGCCAGTTTCATGAAGCCGCCGCGCGTGATCAGGATCTTGATCCGGGCAGCATAGCGTCCCCCTGCCAAGGGTGATAGGGAAAGCGAGGCGATCAATTTTGACAGCGAGTTGGGAAATTTGAAATGGATGAGGCGGCGTGTCCGTGCGGATCTGGAACCGGGTATTTTGCCTGTTGTGGGCCCTATCTGGAAGGCAGTCAGTTCCCCAAAACCGCTGAGGCTTTGATGCGCTCGCGCTATACGGCCTATGTGCGCGAAGAGATCGCTTATCTGAAAGACACCCTCTGGCCGAAGTTTCAAGCCAAGTTTGATTTTGTCGGCACTGCCCGCTGGGCATCAGAAAACCACTGGACGGGCTTGCGTGTTCTGGAAACGGACCAAGGTGGTGAAGAGGACCGGGACGGGATTGTGGTGTTTGAGGCCAAATACCTCGCCGGCGGCACCTTGCACACCCACCTGGAAAAAAGCCGGTTCAAAAAGAAATCCGGCCGCTGGTATTATGTTGAGGCGATTTGAGTTTTATGGGTCCTGACCTTAGGGCCGCCCTCCGCGTGGCGGCCCTAAGGTTTTTATAGGGTTAGTTGCGGCCTGCCATAACGCCGCCATCGACATCCCAGATCGCTCCGGTGACCCAACCGGCTTGATCCGACAAGAGAAAGTCGACAGCTGCTGCAACGTCCTCGGCCTTCCCAATTCTGCCGATCGGATGAAAAGCGTTAAATCCGTCTTGCAACGTCTTCGAGATCTCGTTTTCTGGAATAAACGCGCTGTAGATCGGTGTATCCACGACTGCCGGTGCCACAGCGTTGACCCGAATGCCATTGTCACCGAGTTCCATCGCCAAATGTTGCGTCATGGCGTGCAAACCTGCTTTCGCCATGGAATAGGCAGACGATGGGGTCGCTTTAACCGCTTGATGCGCCCACATCGAACCGAGGTTTACGATCGAACCAGATTGATGTTGAACCATGTTGCGTGCGACAGCCTGAGTGATCAGGAATGTGCCACGGTTGTACTGGTGATAGAGATCATAATCGTCGCTCGAATGGTCCAAGAACGGCTTGGGGCTGAAATATCCGGCCGCATTGACCAGATAGCCGATTGGATGTGCAAACCCCTCGATCCGTTTGACCAAACCGGTGACGTCATCTTGGTTTGTCACGTCAGCTTGCCAAGTTTCGACCGGGACGTTGTCCGTACTTGTGATTTCTGATTGCGCTCGTGCCAGTTTGCTTTCGTTTCTGCCAATCAGGATCAGCGGTATGCCGCGGCTTGCCAGGTTTTTGGCGATCGCTAGGCCCATTCCGGATGTTCCACCTTGGATGACTGCGTAGGGGCTTTTCATTTCATTACTCCGTAATCTATCTACAGATAGGTAAGTTCGATTTGCCTGATATGGGATTGTGGGATTGTCTTTCAAGACCTATCTATCGATTGATAGATTGTGAGGGTGATATGAGCCGGAATGCTGCAGTAACCGAAGAGAAAATCTTGGATCTCGCCGAAAAGATGATCCGGGATAATGGTTATAATGGATTCAGCTTCCGCGAGATTGCGTCAGGCATTGGCGTGAAAAGCTCAAGCGTTCACTACTATTTTCCGGCGAAATCAGATCTTGGGGTCAAAGTCGCAAATCGGTATTCGGAACGGTTTATGGATGCGCTTGGGGATCCTGCGGACGCGCCAAAAACTGCCGAGGCGGTTCTGAACAAAGTCCATGGCCTTTTTGTTTCCGCGCTTCAAAAGGATGGCCAGATGTGTTTGTGCGGTGTTTTGGCGGCGGAAACCCCTGGTCTGCCCGTCGATGTCGCGATGGAAGCCAAGGCTTTTTTCGATCGCGTGACCAAATGGCTTGTTGTCAGTCTGAGCCGGACCGACTGGGGTAAGGGCCGCCCAGAAGACGACCTACAGGCGCAAGCGCTATCTACACTGGCTCTTCTGGAAGGCGGCATGATGGTTGCTCGCGTTCAGGGTCGACCGGATCTCCTTGCGTCGATGAAACCGCAGCTTGCCGATTGAGCGTGTTTAGTGAAAATTCCGCCCGCCGGGCAAGGCCTTCAAGGTTTGCTGCGTAACAGCCGAATCCGTGTGCGGCTTGAACTTGACGACATCCTGGCGGAGTTCGGGCACCTCCCGGACCAGCTGGACCAGGCGGCTGGCCGGTTTGATTTTTTCGGTGAGCTCAATCACAGGCCGTTTAACTTCATCAGCCCGGGCAAGGCCTGCATCATCGAGAGATTTGTCGGACAGGTCGGCCAAAAGATCTGTCACATCCTCAACGTGGTCGGCGACCACGTGAATGACCTCGGCTTCATTTTGTATGCGCCCTGTAACTTTCAAAAACCGCGCCCCCATGACCAGTGGCCGGTACTTCTCAAAAACCTTGGGCCAGACGATGATGTTGGCAATGCCGCCTTCATCCTCAAGGGTCAAGAAGATCACACCCTTGGCTGAACCTGGGCGCTGGCGGACCAGGACCAATCCGGCGACCGAGATCTGGCGGCCTTGGCGGATGTCCGGCAAGTGCATGCAAGGCACCACTTGGCGGTTTTTCAAGGCCGAACGGGCAAAGGCGACCGGGTGCGCCTTTAAAGACAAGCTGAGGCTCTGATAATCGGCCATGACATGAGCCCCCGGCAGCATCGGCGGCAAGTCAGCGTCCGGCTCAGGCCGCAGGTCACCAAGATCGGCCAGATCAAACAGCGGCAACCGGTCCTTTTGGTTGCCTGTTTCCAACCCTTGCGCGGCCCAGACCGCGGCCCGCCGGTCCAGTCCCAGCGAGCGGAAGGAATCGGCTTCGGCAAGGCGCAGGATGACCGGGCGGCTAAGGCCGGATCTGAGCCAGAGATCGCGGATGCTGTCATAGCCGTCGCCGCGCTGGTCGATCAGCTTGTCCATATCGTCCTGTTTGAGGCCTTTGACCGTTCGAAAGCCAAGCCGGACCGCGTGATCGGTGCGTACGATCTCGTCCATTTCCCGGTGGCGGGGGTGCAGATGCCGGGCCGCTTGCCAACCGGGTTCCAGCTTGGCATCCCAATCCGACAGGTTGATATCGACTTCACGCACATCAACGCCGTGTTCGCGGGCGTCCCGCACCAGCTGGCCGGGGGCATAGAAGCCCATGGGCTGGGAGTTTAACAGCGCGGCACAAAAAACATCCGGATAGTAGGCCTTGATCCAGGAGGAGGCATAGACCAACAGGGCGAAACTGGCCGCATGGCTTTCCGGAAAGCCGTATTCGCCAAAGCCTTCGATCTGGCGAAAACAGCGTTCGGCAAAGTCCCGGTCATACCCGTTTTTCGCCATGCCTTCGATCATCTTGGTCTGGAAGGTGCCGATGGTGCCGACCCGCCGGAAGGTTGCCATGGCCCGGCGCAGCCGGTCTGCTTCGCCTGGGGTAAAACCGGCCGCCACAATGGCGATCTTCATTGCCTGTTCCTGAAAGAGCGGCACACCCATGGTTTTGCCGAGCACCTCTTCCAACGCCTTGCTCGGATAGGTCACCTTTTCCTTGCCCTGCCGGCGGCGCAGATAAGGGTGCACCATGTCGCCCTGGATCGGGCCGGGGCGGACAATGGCGACCTCAATCACCAGGTCATAAAATTCTTGAGGCCTCAGCCGGGGCAGCATGGTCATTTGCGCCCGGCTTTCTACCTGAAAAACTCCAACGGAATCAGCCCGGCAGAGCATGTCGTAGACCGGCTTTTCCTCGGCGGGAATGGTCGAGATGGTGAGGTCCTGGCCATAGTTTTCCGACAGCATGGTGAGCGCCTTGCGGATCGCCGTCAGCATGCCGAGTGCCAGAACGTCGATCTTTAAGATCCCAAGGGCATCGAGATCATCCTTGTCCCATTCGACCACGGTGCGGTCTTCCATGGCCGCGTTCTGGATCGGGATGACCTCATCGAGCCGGCCGCGGGTGATGACAAAACCGCCGACATGCTGAGAGAGGTGCCGGGGAAAACCGATCAGCGTGCGGGCAAGGTCCAGCATTTGGGTGATCAAAGGATCAGACGGATCAAGCCCGGCTTCACGCACCTGGGCTTCTTCTGTTCCAGCCGACGAGCGTCCCCACACCGTGCCCGAAAGCGATGAAATTGCATCTTCTGACAGCCCGAATACCTTGCCAACCTCGCGCAGCGCAGAGCGGGAGCGGTAGGTGATAACGGTGGCAGCAAGCCCCGCGCGCTCGCGGCCATATTTGGCATAAATGTACTGGATAACCTCTTCGCGCCGCTCATGTTCAAAATCGACATCAATATCCGGAGGCTCACGCCGTTCCGGCGAAATGAAGCGCTCAAATAGGAGATCAGCGCGAGTGGGATCCACCTCAGTGATGCCAAGGCAAAAGCAGACGGCGGAATTGGCGGCTGATCCACGCCCCTGACACAGAATTCCTCTGGTGCGGGCAAAACGGACAATGTCATAGACGGTCAGAAAATATGGCGCGTACTCTAGTTCTGCGACGAGCTCCAGCTCGTGATCGATGGTTGTCTGGATTTTTTCAGGGACGCCGTCCGGATAGCGTCGCCGGGCGCCTACCGCCGTCAGCCGTTCCAGCTCTGCCTGGGGCGTGGCGCTCATCCCAGCGGGTTCTTCCGGATATTCGTAACGAAGATCATCCAGGGAGAAACCGACTTCTTCCAGGATTTTCAGGCTTTCGCGTAAAGGCGCGGGATCATCTTCAAAAAGCCGTAGGAGTTCACTGGCCGGTTTTAAGTGGCGTTCGGCATTTTGCTGCAGTTGCCGGCCGGCGGTTTCCAGACGTTCATGCAGACGGATGCAGGTCAGAACATCTTGCAAGGGGCGGCGCTCCGGCGCGTGATAGAGCGTGTCGTTGATGGCCAGCATTGGTACACCAGAAACTTCTGAAAGCTCACGGGCAAGGGCCAGCCGCCGCCGGTCTTCTGCCTGGCGGTGGAGCGCCACGGCGAGGCGCAAGGCTCGGCCAAAACGAGCCTTCAGCCTTGTCAGCACAACAAGGAGAGGGTCTTGATCTGGTAGTCCAGCCGGTAGGATCAGGGCTATCGGAGACTGAGCTTCAAGCATCTCCAGATCGTCCAATGTTAGATGACAAGATCCTTTTTCGGCCCGCCGGTTGCCAATGGTCAAAAGCCGCGTCAGTGCACCATAGGCCGCGCGGTCTTTGGGCCAATAGAGAAGATCCGGGGTATCGTCCAGAAAGGCCAGACGGCAGCCAGGCACAAATGGCACGGCGGTTTCCTTGGCCGCCATATGCGCCCGGACGACGCCTGCCATGGAGTTGCGGTCACACACGCCGAGAGCGGCGAGTTTCAAGTGCCCCGCCTGAAGCGCCAGTTCCTCCGGATGTGAGGCGCCATGCAGAAATGAAAAATTGGTGGCCGCACAGAGTTCCGCAAAGGCGGGCGGCTCAGCAATGGAGGTTCGGGCCGTCATGCGAAGAGGCCTTGCAGATACCAGCGCGGCCGGGCGGTTTCACGCTCATAAAGGCCTTCCCGGTACAGCCAAAACCGGCGGCCGTCTGTATCTTCGATGCGGAAATAGTCGCGGGTGACGCCCTCCTTGGCCTCCGATGGCCGGTCGGCAGCCCCAATCCACCAGGGCGGAGCAATGCGCTCCGGACCTTCGGAGCGTGCGACTTGATAAAGTCCGCGCCGCCAGCGGAACCTCAAAGGTGGGCCATCCGGCACCATGGCAAGGGCTTCGACCTCTTCGGCCGGATCGATCAACCGTAAGGGGCGGGTCATTAGGCCGGTATGCCAAAGCGCGTCTGCCGGCGGCCTGTAGACATCAGAAGCCTCTTCAGCAAAAGCGAGCTGGGCGCTGACGGTGTTGGGCTCCTGATGATGTTTGGGCAAAGCTGCGCTGCTCAGATATCCGGACCAGGCAAGCGCCTCTTCATGGGCGAGGGCCACAGGCACAAATCCGGTCTGGCTTTCCGGGATATGCCGGTCGATCGGCAAAAGCCGGGTGATGCGCTCAAGACCCAGGCGGGCGCCGAGCCGGTCGACCAGATCATCCAGGCTTGCGCCGGTTTCGGCTGTACCGGCCGCACACAAGGTGTCTTGAACCGCTGGGGCTTTATCGGCCATGAGGACGTCCAGACGGACGAGGTCAAAGCCAAAACCTGCATCCACGACGCTTTCATCGGCTTTTAGCTTTTCGGCAAACAGCCGGAGGATCCTTTGGGGAGCGCGCAAGGGGCTGCTGGTGCCGACTTTGAATTTTTGGACCGCACCATCGACCCGAAAGAGGGTGAGTTCAAACATCCGGCCGCCCTCAACCCGCCGCTCCAGCGCCTTGGAAACTTGGCCTGCCAACGACAATGCCACCGCCTTGACGTCATCGATCCTGGAAATGGGGTCGAAAAACCGCCGTTCAGCGGAAATCAGGGGGGCTTCGAAGCGGGGTGAAATTGCTTCTCCCTGAACCCCGAATGTCTGATCCAGCCGTAGGATCAATTGCGGACCAAAGCGATTGGTAAGTGGGGCCCGCGGGCGCTCGTAAAGCTGGCCAATGGTTTTGAGGCCGACCTGGTTCAGGCCGGAAATGACCCCTGGCGAGATTCGCAAGGCGGCCAGCGGCAGGGACGCGAGCGCCTCCCGCTCACCGCCGTCCTTCAAAACACCACCGGAACCGAAGCGGGCCATGCCCCAGGCAGCCCCAACAGTTCCGGCGATCGCACCGGCAACGCAAAACCCCTGCCGGTCCAGCCGCATTAAGACATCCCTCAAAAGTACGTCTTCACCGCCAAAAAGATGCGCGCAGCCGGTGATGTCCAAAAACAGGCCGTCCTTGCCATCCAGCGCCACCAGCGGCGTATAGCGGGCGCACCAATCGGCCAGGGTCCGCAGCAAGGCCGCGTCTTTGTCCGGCTCGGCGTCCTCGCACAGAAGATGGGGGATCCGGGCCCGTGCATCTGCCTCCGTTTCCCCGAGGCGCAAGCCGCAGGCCCTGGCGGTCTCGTTCAAAGAAACGATCCGGCGGGCATTCCGGATCTTGTCCAGAACAACAAGCGGTGGTTCAACCTGCCGGGCGGAAGGTGTGGAGTTGACCCGCAAGCGGCGCAGGATCCGGTCGCAGGGAAGATCCGCGATCCAGAGCGAGAGAATGCGCTGGCGCGGCAAATGTTCGTCTCGCATGGTCCCACTCCACGGTCAGGCGGCCGGGACGGCCCTCCCGGTTCCGCGTTAAATTTACAGTCCAGGCAGGCGCCCCAAGGCCTGCATGCGGTCCTTCTTCCAAGAACTCTGGCGGCCTGGAGGCGGCCGGAGCAATTTGCCAGCGGGTCAGCGCTGCTGTCGGCTCCTCCACCGCTCCATGACGGAGCAAAATGACCGGAACGGTGCTGCGGCCGCTGCGCAAGGCAATCCGGCGGCTTGCGGTCAGCCCAACCGGGCGCTGTTCGCCTTGAACCTCCCCAAAGACGGCGGCAAGGGCGGAACAGGAAGCGCCTTCCTCTAAACACCAAAGCAGCTCGTCCAGCCGCTTGGCCCGCACCACGATCAACCGGGCCGGATCAATGCCAAAAGCAAGCAGTCCGGCACCATGAAAGTGCCCGGATTCCTGAGTTGCCCTGACATCCTGAACAATCAGGGCCGGTCCCGGCCTTAAGTCCAGAATTCGGGCCAGCACGGCCAGAGCAAACCCGCTCAGCGCGCCGGCATTGCGGCTTTCGGCGCTGACCAACTCATGCAGCGCGCCTAGCTTTAAGCCGTTCCCGGAGCTGCCGCCTTCCGGCCGGAACAAGCTGTCCAAAGCCTCCAGGCCCAAAAGACACCGGCCGTCTGGTTGATACGTTTGCACTTTTGGTTGCCCGGCTGTTCCGGGCCGGTCTTGTGCCTCTGCTTCCCCTCCGGTGTCCGGGACGTGGGGAGAAAAAGTGTCCGGCCCCTGCGGGTTGGCGGCGGTCGCAGGGGCCGGACCAAACTGCGTCTCAAAGGGGAGGCGTCCCTCAAGATCCGCAATGCGGCGACGCAGCTCGGCAAGAGATGTGCTATGGTCTGATGCTGAAGACATTGTGCACGTTGGTTCCAATCACGGTTGTTTTTGTTCTCTATTTGTTCTTATTGATTCCGGAGAACGGCGCGAGAGTCAAGCAGCTTTTTGATGAAACATTCCCATGAGGGTGCCTCAGCGTCAGATCGTGTTGCCGCTTGAGCCTGACGGACTGCTAAAAGTCTCCAAAACAGCCGGACCGGACATGCGCGATAGAAGCTGGCTCGCCAAGCGGACGATTTCCGTTTGTGAGCGGGTGCCGGTCTTGGACGTGGCGCTGGCCAGCTGGTTGCGGGCCGTGTGATAGGAAATCCCAAGCCGGCCGGCCGTCTCCCGCAAAGAGCCACCATACATCAGCTCCTGCACCAGGCGGCTTTCGCCGTCCGTGATGCCGAAGGCCATTCGGAGCACCTCACTGGAGGGGCGCGGCGTATCGGCCGGATCGAAGATTGTCACCAGCAGGGGCATGGAGTGACTGAGAAAGGGGGCAAGTGAGGGATGGAGCTGGTCCTGGAGTTTGATCGGCAGGACAAACAGGAGAGGTCCGGCTTCCCTTCTTCTGGCCAGGCTGACTGGACCCACCGGCAGCTGGGCGAGATGCGCCTTGTGCACGCTCGCCTCCAGCACCTTTTGAACGGATCTGTCTGCCGCACACAGCTGGATGGACCGGTCGATATGAAACCTGCGGCCACCACTGGTCGCGCTGTCCGCATGGCTGTTCATATGCAGAACCTTACATTCCGGCGTCACGGCAAAGGCCGCTGCGGGGATCTGCTCCAGCCAGAAACCGCCCGCCTGCACCTGAATTTCGCGCTGTTTTACCTCCATCAGCAGACGGAAGGCGCCCTGCAAATGCGGCCGCAGAGTTTCGAACAGGCGCAACACATGATCTTCTTCGCGTTGTTTCATGCGCTTGGGCAAATTGGCGGCCACAAAGGCCGAATCCTCGCCCTGACGGTGTAAAATGACGCCGAAGGCCCGGTTGATTTCACCGTGTTTTTTTAAGTGTTCATCAAAAAAATCAGTCCGTTCAATATCTTCCGGGCGAAGAAACTCACTGGTGACCGCAACCCGCGATAAAGAGCATTTCAACGCTATGGGTGGGAAAGGGTTTGGAGATTCAGCTGCGGCAATCTCTTCAATGGCGTTGGGCCCGTAATTGAACATTGCTCCTTCATAGAGCGAATTCCGGTAAACGCATTGAGCCTGATAGGAGAGCGGCAAATCCGGATAGGTCTGCGCAAGATCCGCCAAGACACTGGAAAGTCCGCCGTCTAAAAGTGACGATGAGTAAAGTTTATAAAGCAGCGTCTCCAAATTTGCTGTCATTGCAATACAGCTCTCAAATTACCAAAGAATCAGGCCTTGAAAAGAAAACCATAGCGCAATTGCATCATGGGTAGAAGTCTCAGGTCATGTAAACTAGAGGTGTTCAAGAGCGGGAGGCCCGGCAAATCCACCGTTTCGGATCCCGGCCGGAGCTCACGCAGCCAACATGCTTTTGGAGGGCTGCCCGGTTTTGGGCATATGTTTGAAACTCTTTTTGTCTGACGGCGGTCTCCGGGCCGCCGTTTTTTTGGGCGCGCTTCCAAGTCCAATCTCAAGCACAGCGGTTTTGACGTGGCTCATCTGCAGAAAACCGCAGAATCTTCATGACAACGGCCCAATAATCCTGTATATGCCCGCCCAAGTTGGATGAATGCATATCTTCTGATCAGGAGATCTGTGTTCTGGGCTGCGTCTTTTGCAGGATGTCAAACCCCATAAAAATCCAGCGGATATGCAACATGGCCCAAAGCTGGTGAACCCGTTCTTGGCTCCGTTTGATGAGGCAGGACGCTCTGACCGCTTTGTAATTGAAAAGGGAAAAATGCCATGAACATCATCGAGCAGCTCAATGCTGAAGAAATGGAAAAGATCGAAGCTCAGCGTAAGCTTCCTGAATTTTCCCCGGGCGACACTGTCCGCGTTCTGGTGAAAGTCACCGAAGGCAACCGCACCCGTACCCAGGCGTACGAAGGTGTCTGCATTGCCCGTTCCGGCGGCGGCATCAACGAAAGCTTCACTGTCCGTAAGATCTCTTACGGCGAAGGTGTTGAGCGTGTGTTCCCGATCTACTCCCCGATGCTGGAAGGCGTAGAGGTTGTCCGCCGCGGTAAAGTCCGCCGTGCGAAACTCTACTACCTGCGCGACCGCCGCGGTAAGTCCGCCCGTATCGTTGAAAACACCAACGCCCGCTCCAAGCGCCTCAACGAGGAAGCCCGTGCGGAAGCAGCTGCAGCCAAGGCTGCAAAAGCTGAAGCCAAAAAGGCAGAAGCGGAAGCTGCTGAGAGCGCTGCTGAATAAGCAGCTCTCGACAAGAGTTTTAAAAGCGGCCCCCGGAGACATCCGGGGGCCGTTTTTGTTTATGCGAAGATGTCTTTGAGCCTTCACGCTCCTTCAATCCTGAGACGCCGCGAAAGCGGTGTTTCGAAGGAAAGAAGAACAACAAGAGGCCGTCTAGGGATAAGGGCGAGGCGGCAGCCAAGCGAACTACGGTGCGGTTTCCTCGTTGCAATCGAACAGTTGGAAACCTCGCCCCAGCCTAAGTTTTTTCAGAGTTTTGATAAGTTCGTTAGAAAAAAACGTATCTTGATAGCCGGCATATTTTTCTTTCCAGAGATGCTTACCCGCGATTTTCTCCCGGTCTAATGTCATCAAGTGATCGGTTTTCGGAAAAGTAACGTAGTGCTCGCCAGTCGCAGAAACTCCGCTGTTAAAAGCAGTGCGCTCGAAGATGACGGTATCTAGCGTCTGCCCGACCTGCAGAAAATAGTGCGGTTCAGGCACTCGTTTGCCATCGGCGTACACAAGGTCTGTCGGCAGCCAGTTATGAATACCTGGTTCCAGACTTTCCACAATGTCCTTGAATCGCTCCGAGACTATCCAGCTACCTCCCGCTCCCATAACGAATAAGGCAGTTTGAGAGATTTTTCCGCTAATGATTACACGCGGCGCGACTTGGTCTGGCGTCAAGCGTGGTTCAGAAACAGAAATCTTTCCCATCATCTCGGGACCTTTCGGCCCATATTCGTATTTCGTGCGGGCTTTACTCGGATATAGATCCACGCGCCAAGCCATCCCTCATGCCCTCCCGCGCTTGCCAAGGGTGGCGCGGCCAGCTCCCGCCCGGGGTCCCAAGGTGTCGTCCCGGTCTTGCGCCGGGATCCACTCACATGTCCGCTTGCCGCACCGGTTCAGTTTCACGCGCAAAGCTCTTGGAACGTGTGGATCCCGGATCTCCGCTCCGCTGCGTCCGGGACGACAGGGCTCATAAAAATACCTCGTCGCAAATCAGCGGCTGAAAACAGTCGCGATAGCCCAGTTCTTTGATTTTTCCGAAAAGTTCATTCGACAGAAAAAAGTCGCGATAACTGGCTTTTTTCTCTTTCCAGAGATGGCAACCTTTTGTTTTCGACTTATCCATCACCACCGAGTGGTTCTTGAAATTCAGAAGGAACGCTTTGCTGCCATCGTATCTGTCGATCTCCTTATGATCAGACCGATCGAGAGCAATAGAATCCAAATCCTGCCCGTGTTGCAGGAAGTGGTAGGGCTCTTTTGCCGGAGCCCCTTTGGAAAAGACAAGCTCCGTTGCGAGGAAATTGTTAACCCCGGGCTCAAGGCTTTCGACGAGATCCTTGAACCGTTGGGACACGATCCACTCACCGCCACCGATGGCAAGGACAAACCGAGCGCAATCGGAAATATCTCTGTCGAGCGTTACACGAACAGGAACATCATTTTTTGTGAACCTCGGTTCAGCGTGCGATAGGATTCCCTTTTTGGGTGGTCCGTCAGGCCCCCATTCCTCTTCTCTAATGAACTCTTCTATCGGCACGTCGACAAGCCAAGCCATGCGTCATGCCCTCCCGCGCTTGCCAAAGGTGGCGAGGCCAGCTCCCGGCCGGGGCGACGGCGCAGCCGGATCTGTCTGCTTCAGTGCGCGCAGGGTCATAAAACGGTCAGTCATCAAAAGTCTTTCCAAAAGTCCTGGCAAAATATTTGGGAGGCGCTGATCTGGGCCGTGCGGACGGGATTGAGAAAAGCTAGCCGCCAATCTGAAATCAACCGTAAATTGTTTTTGTGGCTTTTGAGGAAAGTGTTGTGTCCGAACGAGGCCTGTCCGGGTCAGCCGACAGGCCTTCTCCACCTGGTCATCAACGCACTGCTTTGATGACGGCTAAGGGGATGGCAAGCCTCTGCCACACGCACCGTCGTCATTGCCCGGCTTGACCGGGTAATCCATGCCGTGACGGAGCCGCAAACAGGGCCGTGCTGTTTGGAGACGCAACGGAATGGATCCTCGGGTCAAGCCCGAGGATGACGTCGTGAAAGTAGAAGCATTGCCGCGATGGTGGACCGTCATCCCCGACTTGTTCGGGGATCTACTCTCAGTTCCGCTTGTTGAAGGATTGGAAGGTTTTACTAACGCTCTGCAAACGAGTGGATCCCCGGTCTTCGCTTCGCTGTGCCGGGGATGACAGCCGGGAGGGTGGCCGCAGCGGCTTCGACGAAGATCTCGAAGCGGTGTTCCAAAGGACAGATGGAAAACAAGAGGCTGCCGCGGACTTGATCTTCCTTCTTGATCCGGGGCAAGGCCAGACGGGTCCCGGATCAAATCCAGGACGGCGCTGGGACGGATGCGGCGGTTCTTTGCTCCTTCACAGGATAAGAGGGAGACCCAATTCTCCGCTGAAAAATGAGCTTCCTCCGCTCCAAAACCGGCTCCGGTCAAACTCAGTTGAATTCAGCTCAACTTGGAATGCTTGACCTGAAGGCGGAGCTGCGCCATTGACTGGGCAGATTTTAAAAGTATCCCCTGTCCGGGAGAGGGCAGTGAGAGGATCAAGGCTAGCTGCGCGAACCAAAACGCGCATGGCCGGCCTGACTGAGGAGAGACCCATGGCCAAAGCACGGACGCTTTACGACAAAATCTGGGACGACCACGCGGTCGACATGCAGCCGGACGGAACCGGCCTGCTCTACATCGACCGCCACCTGGTCCATGAAGTCACCAGCCCGCAGGCGTTTGAAGGTCTGCGCATGGCCGGCCGCAAGGTGCGCCAGCCGCAAAAGACACTGGCCGTTGTCGATCACAACGTGCCGACCACCGACCGCCGCCATGGCATTGATGATCCGGAATCCGCGCTGCAGGTGGATACGCTGGCAAAGAATGCGGCCGAGTTCGGCGTCGAATATTATTCCGAGCTGGATATGCGCCAGGGTGTCGTTCACATCGTCGGTCCGGAACAGGGCTTTACCCTGCCGGGCATGACGATCGTTTGCGGCGACAGCCACACCTCCACTCACGGCGCCTTTGGCTCGCTCGCTCACGGCATTGGCACGTCGGAAGTGGAACACGTTCTGGCAACCCAGACCTTGATCCAGAAAAAAGCCAAGAACATGCTGGTCAAGGTCAACGGCCAGATCCCGGACGGCGTTACGGCCAAGGACATCGTTCTGGCCATCATCGGCAAGATCGGCACGGCCGGCGGCACGGGGTACGTGATCGAATATGCCGGGGAAGCCATTGAATCCCTGTCCATGGAAGGCCGCATGACGGTCTGCAACATGTCCATCGAGGGCGGTGCGCGCGCCGGTCTGATCGCGCCGGACGCAAAGACCTTCGAATACATCAAGGGCCGCCCGAAAGCACCGAAAGATGCGGATTGGGACAAGGCAGTTGCTTACTGGAAAACCCTGCATTCCGATGCAGAAGCCTATTTCGACAAGGTCATCGAGCTGGATGCGGCCAATTTGCCGCCGATCGTCTCCTGGGGCTCTTCCCCGGAAGATGTCGTTTCCGTTGAAGATGTCGTGCCGAACCCGAACGAAATTGACGACGAAAACCGCCGCAAATCCAAAGAACGCGCCCTGGAATACATGGGGCTGGAGCCGGGCACCAAGATCACTGACATCAAGATCGACCGCGCCTTCATCGGGTCTTGCACCAACGGCCGGATTGAAGATCTGCGTGCCGCTGCCGCGGTGATCGGCAATCACAAGGTTGCCAGCGGCGTCAGCGCGATGGTTGTTCCAGGCTCCGGCCTGGTGAAGGAACAGGCGGAAGAAGAAGGCCTTGATGTCATCTTCAAGGAAGCCGGGTTCGAATGGCGTGAGCCGGGCTGTTCCATGTGCCTTGCCATGAACGCGGACAAGCTGGCGCCGGGCGAACGCTGCGCGTCGACCTCGAACCGGAATTTTGAGGGCCGCCAGGGCCACAAGGGCCGCACACATCTGGTGTCGCCTGCCATGGCCGCAGCGGCTGCGATTGCCGGTCACTTCGTCGACATTCGCGATTGGACGGCGAACTGATTCGGCGTCAAATTGTGAAAAAATCGGAAAGGGCGCGTCAAAGCGCCCTTTTTTCTTTGTGAAGAAAAAATGCCTCGACGCGGGAAACCGGTTCTGGGTTCTTACTATAATTCATACAGTTATTTACCAAGCTCTCCTGGAAACCGGCAGGTCCAGGCAGCTTCAAGAAATGAAAGCACCGGTCTTCACAAGACTGTCACCTCGGCACTACAATACTCGCATCGCAAAAGGACATGATCCGTTGTTCCTTTGACCGAACACCGGACCATCCGAAGAAGCGTGAGGAGTGGAAGGTGACGATAGCGGTATCGCCGGGAACTCATCCGGCGTTGGTACTCAATGCAGATTACCGGCCATTGAGTTACTACCCCTTATCTTTATGGTCGTGGCAAGACACCATAAAGTCCGTTTTTCTGGACCGGGTGAACATCGTCGCAGAATATGACGCGGCGGTCCGAAGTCCGAGCTTCGAATTCCGATTGCCCAGCGTCGTCTCCCTAAAAACCTTCGTCAAACCCAGCCGGCACCCAGCCTTTACCCGCTTCAACGTATTTCTCCGCGACAGATTCCAGTGCCAATATTGCGGCACAAAAGAAGAATTGACCTTCGATCATCTGATCCCGCGCTCCAAAGGGGGCCTGACCACCTGGGACAATGTGATCACCGCCTGCTCCCCCTGCAATTTAAGAAAATCCAACAAGTCCTGCCAGCAGCTCAACATGTGGCCGATGCACATGCCGTTCCGGCCGACCATTCAGGATCTGCACAACAACGGCCGGGCCTTCCCGCCGAATTACTTGCATGAAAGCTGGATGGATTTCCTTTATTGGGACACCGAGCTGGAACCCTAAGGCCAGCATTTCTCAGATTGCTGCCCTTTGCCTCACCCGAAGGGCCGGGCCTGCGGCGCCCAATCCTCAGCGAAAACCCGCCTTGATGATGCACCAGCATCACCTGCGCCAGATTTTCTTGATTTTGAAGGCAGCAAATCCCGGCGAAATACATCTCCAATTCGTCCACACGGCCTAGTCCCTTTCACGATCAGATTGAAAGGCCCTATCCGCGTTCGGGGTGTCCCGGGCAAGCATTATTGTTGCCCTTAGGTAAACTAAAAATTGTCCTAACGTCAATTTACAACCCATTAACATGATGCTTTTTACAATGCTCTATCTGCCTATGGTGAAACAGATAGCGGTAAATAGTTCGCATGCGAATATTCCCAAGGGGAAGCTTGGATCGCTTCAGGAAGGATCAGGAAGGCGCCATTCTGCCGGTGTTCGCGCTCATGGTCATTGTTCTGGTGGTGATCGGTGGTGGGGCGATCGATGTTAGTCGTGCAGTAAACGCGCGAGAAAAACTTTCCTATGCGCTCGATGCTGCCGCTCTCGCAGTGGCAGTGGAGCTGTCTGGTAGGGAAATGACCGATGATCAGGTTCGGAGATACTTGCAAGACAGCTTCAATGCGAACCTTAAGGCTAGCGATTGGAAGCAGACGGCTATTAATAACATAGCCGTCGACATCAACCCAGATGAAGGCCAGGTGACTGTTTCGTCTCAGGCTTGGCTGAAAAACTATTTTATATCGATAGCCGGATACGGGATTGACCAGATTGGCCCAGAAAAATTCGCCTTTGGGACCAGCGCGACAGTGAACTACAGCCGGTTCAACGTCGAAATAGCCGTGGCTTTAGACGTAACAAACAGCATTGGCACTGTCCCAGGCGGACTTAATAGCGTGAAAAGTGCAGCACAACGCCTAGTCGATATACTAGTCCCAGAGCAAGGAGGACAGCAAAACTCGAAAGTTCGATTATCGGTTGTGCCCTATTCATGGGGTGTAGCTGCTCCAGGTTACGTTAATAAATTGATTGTGGAGGGTCGAAAAGACGGTTCCCGATGCATCACTGCCAGGGCGAACTCTGCACGCTTCAAAGAAGGCCCCTACTGGAACAATTTTGGTAACACGGGATTTAATCAGGGATCACAACGATTTTATTATATCTCATATGACAGGTGGTATGGGCCGCAAACAGACTGCCCATTCACGTCAGTCCAACCGCTTACGGCTGATAAGCGAGACCTGACAAACACAATCAGAAACTTGCAATTGGTTGGCGGAACAGCTGGTCAAGCCGGTGTGGCTTGGTCGTGGTACACTTTGTCACCAGAGTGGTCTCCAATCTGGCCAATTGAAAGTCAGCCACTACCATACCAAACTGGACCGAAAGCCAAAAATCGAAAGATTGCAATCTTAATGACGGACGGCGAAACCAATACTTACTGGGATTGGGAGCGCGTCGAAAGGCGGCAGTGTAGGTGGAGGGGCGGGAACAATTGGGATTGCACAGGCCAAGACCGCTGGGAATGGACCCAAAGGGGGTGGTATGCACTTCCATCCTACAATGTCCCACCTGTTCAGCGTGCATTGGAGTTCTGCCGTTTGATGAAAGCCAAGGGTATTGAAGTTTATTCCGTTTTTTTCCAAACGGGGACTGCTGCAACGCCTCACGGATTGCGATTGATGCAAGAATGCGCCAGTTCCACTGATCACTATTACCGGGCGGACAATAGGACAGAGTTGGAAGGTGCTTTCCAAAACATCGCAAAGAAGATCCAAAAGATCTATCTATCACGCTAGAAGGTCTTGAGTGCTGTAGGCTTAACCTTGATTCGGACGAATTGCCTGGGTATTTGAATTGGAACAAGTCCCTAAGAGCAGATTGAAAATCAGTAAAACTTTATGAAAAGTCGCCTTTTAATTTAAGGGCTTAGGTACTTTTCTTTAGCGGCAATCCCGTAGAATGCCCTTGGGGTATGTTTGGAAACGGGATCGCGTGGCTCAATGTTCAAGGCCTATCTAAAAAAACTCCTGCAGAACGAAAACGGCGCCATTCTGCCGATATTTGGTGTTTTGGTCGTTATTCTTGTGGTGGTTGCTGGCGCTGCCATAGATGTTTCCCGGGCTGTGAACGCGCGCGAAAAACTCTCTTACGCGATCGATGCAGCTGCACTTTCTGTTGCCACCGATTTGTCGACATCTGTTCTGACCAATGAGCAAATCACCGACCGGATAACGGCCTCGTTTCAGGCCAATCTCACAGGCGCTGAATTTCTGGATACAGCCATCGACAACCTAAATTTTGTTGTCGACAGTAATGAGGGCACTGTCACCGTTGCGTCGAGCGCGAGCCTTTCCAATTATTTTCTGAATATCGGCGGTCTAGGCGTTGCGGCATTTGGACCGGAGACATTTGCCTTCGGCACAAGTGCCCAGGTGTCTTATTCCCGGTTTGATGTCGAATTATCACTGGTTGTTGATGTGACCGGTTCCATGTCCGATGAAATCGATGATCTTAAAGATGCAGCTGAAGCCGTGGTCGACATTCTTATTCCGGAAACGACAACAAATTCCAAAGTTAAGATTTCCATAGTGCCATATAGCGTGGGCGTTAATCTGGGAGTTTACGCAAATACAGCAACCGCAGGATTAAGCGACCGCTGTGCAACGGAGCGTGATGGTGCCGAGAAATACACCGATGCAAGCTATTCCGATCAGCCGGTTGGAGACGGCTCTGGCACATATCGATCTAGAGAGTGTTCTGATTCTGAAATCCTGCCTCTAACAGACAACCGGACGGCGCTGCTCAACTCGATCAGTGCATTAGACACCGATGGATATACCGCAGGACAAACAGGGATTGCCTGGGGCTGGTACACTCTGTCGCCAAACTGGGCCGATCTATGGCCAGTGGGGTCCGAGCCGGAACTTTATACCAACGATGAAGTGCTCAAATTCTCTCTGATCATGACGGATGGTGCTTTTAACACCTATTATGATCTAGAAACCCTCACGAAAAATCAGTGTCAAAATCACAGTTATTATGACGACACTTGTTATAACGGAACCAACGACTATTGGATTGAATATCCCAGCTCCGGACTGTCCGGCGAGTCCTCACAGCGGGCAATTCAACTGTGTACACAAATGAAGGCCACCGATATTGAGTTGTTTACCGTCTATTTTGGAACAAATGGATCGTCCAATGGCGCTCAAGTGATGCAAGCCTGCGCCGATACAGGCAACTATTATCAGGCCTCGTCGTCCTCAGATCTTATTCAGGCGTTTTCAAACATCGCAAAAAAAATCCAGCAGATCTATTTGTCGCAATAGAAAGCAGACCGACGCGCGGCGGACCTCATAGAAAACACACTGCAAAATCAGATGAATGGGCCGGTGATGTTCCTCTCAAGAGGTGGAGTTATTTCAAAATTTAAGAAAATTAGAGTTTCGATTTAATGGTTTAGGTACTTTTATTTAGTAGCAATCTCGTAAGATGCCCTAGGGGCATTTCCGGAAGCGGGACTGCGTAGCTGTATGATATTAGCCTACTACAAAAAACTTCTGCGGAACGAGCGCGGCGCCATTCTGCCGATATTTGGCGTATTGGTGCTTATGATGGTTGTCATTGGCGGTGCGGCCATAGATGTTTCCAGAGCTGTGAACGCGCGTGAAAAACTGTCTTACGCGATCGATGCGGCTGCACTTTCCGTTGCAACAGATTTGTCGACGTCGGTAATGACCGATGATGAAATCACCCAGGCAATTGAAGACTCCTTTCGGGCTAATCTTGCGAATGCAGAGTTTCTCGACAAAGCTATTGAGAATCTTAGTTTCGTTTTGGATAGCGATGAAGGAACGATCAACATTTCCTCTTCCGCCAATCTCAGCAACTACTTTTTAGACATTGGCGGATTCGGACTTAGCTCCTTTGGTCCAGACACCTTTACTTTCGGTACCAACGCTCAAGTTTCCTATTCTCGATTTGATGTCGAACTGGCGCTTGTTGTCGACGTAACCGGTTCAATGGCTTGGAGCATCGGGTCGACAAGTACCGCTCGTATCACCGCATTACGCGCCGCCGGCGAAGAGCTTGTTAATATCCTGTTGCCAACTGGCGGGACGCCATCTGGGTCCAAAGTCCGGATATCTCTTGTCCCCTATAGCCAGGGCGTCAACCTGGCCAGCTATGCAAACAAAGTAAAGGGCGGCGACCACTACTCAGTGAGCGGTAACTGCGTTACCGAACGTCAGGATTACGCCAGCAATACAGTGATGCTCACGGACACGGCGTATAATTATGACACCGCAAACCCGCCGGCACTTGAATCCTTTTATGGCGGCGCCAGCACCAACTGCTCGTCATCCTCTCAATTCATTCCGCTTTCCAGCAATCGGACCACACTGATCAATGCGATCCGGGCACTCAACACCAATGGCGGCACCGCTGGTCAAACTGGAATTGTCTGGGGTTGGAACAGTATTTCCCCAAACTATGCAAACCTTTGGCCATCAGATAGCGCTCCAGAAGCTTACACGAATGACGATGTTTTGAAATTCGCGATCATCATGACAGATGGCGACAACAACCGGTACTACGAATATGTAGATACCGAACGGCGAAGAGTCCGGGTTTGCAATCGGTATTACTGCTGGCGAGAATGGCAGGATGTAGCTGTCAACGACTGGCGGGAACGCGGTGAAAGCGAGTCCTACAGCAACACATCATCAACCCGTTCTCGCGATCTCTGTGCTGCGATGAAAACTGCTGGTATCGAGATTTTTGGCGTTTATTTCGGGACCGATAACAGTTCGGCAGGTGCAAGAAATATGTCAGCCTGTGCCAGCACCGGAAACTATTACCAGGCGACGTCCTCCGAAGGACTGATCCAGGCGTTTTCCAACATTGCCAAAAAGATCCAGCAGATCTACCTGTCACAGTAACAGCAAAAAATACCGAGAACCCAAATAGGCCCGCCAATTGGCGAGCCTATTTTGTTTTGGGAACCTGGGTGATTTATGCACGGTTCTGGCGGTTGTCGATCAGATCAGCGGCTGCAGAGGTTTTATTTATCGTAGCACTTAACAATGTAATTTTTTGCAATATTTGATCTGAAACTTAAGAACTTAGGTACTATTCGCATATAGCAGTTTCCGCAGGGGTCCGGCGGGCATTTTTTGAAACGGGACTGCGAAGCTATATGGGAACGGTCTTTTATAAAAACTTTTTGCAGAACGAACGCGGCGCCATTCTGCCGATTTTTGGCGTACTGGTGCTTATGATGGTTGTCATCGGCGGAGCGGCCATAGATGTTTCCAGAGCTGTGAACGCGCGCGAAAAACTGTCTTACGCGATCGATGCTGCTGCACTTGCGGTCGCGACAGATTTGTCGACGTCGGTAATGACCGACGATGAAATCTCCGCGGCTATCGAAGATTCTTTTCGGGCCAATCTTGCGAATGCGGAATTTCTCGACAAGGCCATCGAGAATCTGAGCTTCGTCGTCGACAGCGATGAAGGAACCATCAACATTTCCTCCTCTGCCAGTCTCAGCACCTATTTTTTGGACGTCGGTGGGTATGGGGTGAGTGCATTTGGCCCCGATGCGTTTAATTTTGGGACCAACGCTCAGGTTTCTTACTCCCGCTTCGATGTTGAACTGGCGCTTGTTGTGGATGTTACAGGCTCTATGGGATGGTCGATCGGCTCCAGTAGCACGATTCGGATCGTTGCTTTGCGGGAAGCTTCAGAAGAGCTTGTCAACATTCTCCTGCCGGCAGACGCGCCTCCATCGACATCAAAAGTTCGGATCTCGTTGGTTCCTTACAGCCAGGGCGTCAATCTCGGATCCTATGCAGAAAAGGTGAAAGGTGGCGATTATCACTCTGTCAGTGGCGATTGTGTCACAGAACGCCAAGATTACGATGGCAACGAAGTGATGCTGACCGACATGCCTTATAATTATTACACCGATAGTTCGCCTCCACCTCTAGAGAGTTTCTATGGTGGTGGTACGGACAGGTGTTCATCTTCATCAGAAATGATGCCTCTGACCAATGACCGTGATGAACTGATCAGCGCAATTCAGGCTTTGAATGATGCAGGCGGCACAGCTGGTCAAACAGGTATTGTTTGGGGGTGGAACAGCATCTCACCAAGCTATTCGAATCTTTGGCCAACCGACAGCGCCCCAGAAGCCTACACCAACACCGACGTGCTCAAATTCGCGATCATTATGACTGATGGCGATAACAACCGTTATTATGACATGGTTGCGACCACTGAGTGGGAGCAAGTCGAAGTCTGCCGAATGGTCTACCGCAGAGGACGTTGGCGTGAGCGGTGCTGGGATGAGTGGCAGGAAGTCAGCACTTACGAGTGGGACGAAATTGGAGAAGGTCAATCCTACTCCAACACATCGTCCACCCGCTCCCGTGATCTCTGCACAGCGATGAAAAACTCCGGTATCGAGATCTTCGGCGTTTACTTCGGCACGGATGATGATTCTGCCGGAGCATTGAATATGGCCTCATGCGCTAGTTCAGGTAACTATTATCAAGCAACGTCCTCCGAAGGGTTGATCCAAGCGTTTTCAAACATCGCCAAGAAGATTCAACAAATCTACTTGTCGAAATAGTCTTCTCAATAGGTCAAAACAAAAAAAGCCCGCCAATCGGCGGGCCTTTCTCATTCCAAGAAAACCGGCTGAGTTATGCACGGTTCTGACGGTTGTCGATCAGGTCGTCAACCACGGCTGGATCAGCCAGGGTCGACGTGTCACCGAGATTGTCGAAGCTGTCCTCTGCGATCTTGCGCAGAATGCGGCGCATGATCTTGCCGGAGCGGGTCTTCGGCAGGCCTGGCGAAAACTGGATGAGATCCGGCGAGGCGATGGGGCCGATTTCTGCCCGGACATGTTTGACCAGATCTTTTTTCAGCTCATCCGTCGGCTCTTCGCCTTCCATCAAGGTGACATAAGCATAGATGCCCTGCCCTTTGATGTCGTGCGGATAGCCCACTACTGCGGCTTCAGAAACCTTTTCATGAGCCACGAGTGCGCTCTCGACTTCTGCTGTACCCATCCGGTGGCCGGAGACGTTGATCACGTCGTCCACACGGCCGGTGATCCAGTAGTAGCCGTCTTCATCGCGGCGGCAGCCGTCACCAGTGAAGTAAAGGCCTTTGTAGGTGGCAAAATACGTCTGCACGAAACGGTCATGGTCGCCATAAACCGTGCGCATTTGGCCCGGCCAGCTGTCGGTAATAACCAGATTGCCCTCGGTCGCTCCGTCCAGGAATTTGCCTTCCGCATCGACAATGGCCGGCTGCACGCCGAAGAACGGACGGGTTGCCGATCCCGGCTTCAGATCCGTCGCGCCTGGAAGTGGAGTGATCAAAATGCCGCCGGTTTCCGTCTGCCACCAGGTGTCCACGATCGGACAATTCTGCTTGCCGACCACATTGTAATACCAGGTCCAGGCTTCCGGGTTGATCGGCTCACCCACAGAGCCCAGCAGGCGCAATGTTGAGAGATCCGATTTGTTGACGTGATCATCGCCAGCGCCCATCAGAGCGCGGATCGCGGTTGGGGCGGTGTAGAAAGTGTTGACCTTGTGCTTTTCGCAGACCTGCCAGAAACGGCCGGCGTCCGGATAGGTCGGCACGCCTTCGAACATCAGCGTTGTCGCGCCGTTGGCCAGCGGGCCATAGACGATGTAGCTGTGGCCCGTGACCCAGCCCACATCCGCCGTACACCAATAGATGTCGCCGTCCTTGTAGTCGAAGACATATTGGTGGGTCATCGACGCATAAACGAGATAACCGCCGGTGGTGTGCACCACGCCCTTCGGCTGGCCGGTGGAGCCGGAGGTGTAGAGGATGAACAGCGGATCTTCCGCATTCATTTCTACCGGCTCACAGTGGTCGGACACCCTGTCGGCCTCGTCATGATACCAGACGTCCCGGCCGTCCTGCATTGAGATCTCGCCGCCGGTGCGCTTAACCACGATCACGCTGTCGACCGGTGCCTTTTCACACGCCTTGTCGACATTGGCTTTCAGTGGAACTTTGCGGCCACCGCGAAGGCCTTCGTCCGCGGTGATAATGCAGGTGCTCTTACAGCTCTCGATGCGCTGGGCCAGGCTGTCTGGAGAAAAGCCGCCGAAAACGATCGAGTGGATCGCGCCAATGCGGGTACAGGCCAGCATCGCGTAGGCTGCTTCCGGGATCATCGGCAGATAGAGCGTGACGCGATCACCTTTTTTAACGCCCTGGGCATGCAGCACGTTGGCGAACTTGTTCACCTCGTGGTGCAGTTCCTTATAGGTGATCACCTTGCTGTCGGCCGGATCGTCGCCTTCCCAGATGATCGCCGGCTGATCGCCGCGAGTTTCTAGGTGCCGGTCGATACAGTTTGCCGATACGTTCAGCGTGCCGTCTTCGAACCATTTGATCGAGACGTTGTGGTAATCGTAGGAGGTGTTTTTCACCTTGGTGTAAGGCTTGATCCAATCGATCCGCTTACCGTGTTCGCCCCAGAATCCATCCGGATCTTCCACGGAGCGCTTGTACATTTCGAGATATTTGGCGTTATCGGCGTGTGCCCCGGCGGCAACATCCGACGGAACCGGAAATACAGATGCGGACATAAGAGAACCTCCCAGAAACCACAATAAACCGGCGGTCGCGTGTCCTCTCCTCCCGCCAGCTAATTTGCCGGTGGCCATTATGCGTATGGCCTTCCCCAGCGTCTATATCGAAACTTTCGTACTTTCGTAGGCGCGACGATGGTCTAGGGTCGACCCTCTAATGCGTTCAAAAGTGGAATGAATTACGTTTGCGTCAGCTGAGCAATCCGATCACAACAGCCTGAGTGAGAAGCACCAGCAACCAGTGGCCACCGTCGATGAAGGTCAAGCTCCACGGCCGGCTTTGAAACCGGTGATTGATGATCTGAGTGGTCATGACGATGCCAACCCACACCATCACCGCGGAAATGATTCCGGACCGGATGCTCGTTTCGCCTGTGTGATAGATGATCCCCGCAAACACAACGGCCATCACCAGCTGGCAGATGAAGGCTGTTGCCATCGTGACGGGATCCGGTTTTGTCTGTTCTTCGCTGAGGCCCGCTGCTTTCATCCAGGCCTTGCCAAGGATGCCGTACCAAACCCCGCCGAGCACAAAAGAAGCAATGGCCGCAGCGCCCGCCGCCAGAAGATTGATCCCATCGAACATCATTTTATTGGCCCTCCCCAAAGCGCTGAAATCCAGCCCGCCGGCGACTGACAATGAGAGCAAATTTCTTCAAGATCAAGAACGGGCCGACGCAAATCACCGGGAAAAATAGCAATGCACATACTGCAATAGACAGCTGAGCTACAGCTTACGCCAGACAGTCAGTTTTCCCACCTCTTCAAACCCAAGCTGACGGTAGACCGGCAACAATTCGTCGTCGGTTTCATAAGTGCAGACCGGGCGGTGCGGATAGGGTTCCAGAAGGTCATGCAAGGCGCCAAAAAGCCAGCTTTTCCTTCGGAAAACATTGGATACTCCGATAATGTTTTTGCCGTCACAGGCCGGCCCATGATTGAGCACAGCTCCGGCCTTGAGGGTGCTATCCTGCAGGATGGAGGCGAAGTCGATCGCCTGAACTTCCAGGAGCTTTGCCGGAAAAATCTTATGCAAGACTTCCTTGTCGCTCCATCCCTCCAGCCACTTGCGCAGGCTCTCGACAGTCACAGCCTTATGCCAACTCGGAGGTGCGGGTGGTTTGCGGGCGCTCTGCGGCATCCGGAACAGCCAGGTTCCGGTCAAAAGCTCTTCAAAACCCGAGGACCTTAAGTTGAGACAATTGAAACTGTCTTTGACGGCCGCATTGGCAGGGAGTGCAGCAAGCGCAGACGTTAGGTCTGCCCCATGATCGTCCGTCACCGTAACGATGTTTGGAAACAACGGAACAGTGGTTCCTGACGCCTGCCAATAGCCGTGATGATAGCCGGTCTGCGCGCCGGCAGCCTTCAAGACTGCATCGCACCAGAGCGCATTATTCTGCGCGCACAACGAAACCACATCTTCTGGTTTCACGGTTCCAGGCCACCCTTCCCGACTACAAAGTCCACGATCTTATCTACACCATCACCGGTTTTCATATTGGCAAAGACAAATGGCCGGGTTTTCCGCATTTTTGTGGCGTCCCGGTCCATCACATCCAGATTTGCCCCAACATAGGGCGCCAGATCGGTCTTGTTAATCACCAGAAGATCGGACCGGGTGATACCTGGCCCGCCCTTGCGCGGGATTTCCTCACCTGCCGCGACGTCGATCACATAAATCGTCAGATCGGCCAGTTCCGGCGAAAAGGTCGCCGCTAGATTGTCTCCGCCCGATTCGATCAAGATCAGATCGAGGTCCGGAATGGTTTCATTGAGGTCCTTGACCGCCGCCAGATTGATCGAGGCATCTTCCCGGATCGCTGTATGCGGGCAGCCACCGGTTTCCACGCCGCGAATCCGGTCGCTGGTCAGCGCTTGAGAGCGCATCAGCGCCTCGGCATCTTCGGATGTGTAAATGTCGTTGGTGATGACAGCGAGCGAGTATTTGTCGCGCATGGCCTTGCACAGCTTGTCCGTCAGTGTGGTTTTACCCGCGCCGACCGGTCCGCCGATGCCTACGCGCAAAGGGCCATTAACTGAACTCATGAGCGGAATAACCTCGAATATTGTGTTTCGTGCGCCATGGAGGCGATGTCGGCAAGAAAGGTGGAGGTGCCAAGGTCCTCCAGGCCGGCCTCAGGAGCTTCTTCGGTCACTTGAAAAATCACCAGCTCCAATGCTGCCAGAACCCTTTGCCCATCATTCTGGCCGAGCGGGACGGCGCGGACGGCAACAGAGATCAGGTTGGCTGAGAAGGCGTGTAAAAACGCGGAGAGCGCGGCCGGCTCAGGCAAGTCGTGTGCCGCAGAAACCAGGCCCAGCGCAATCGGATAAGGCCAGTCTTTCAGCGCAGCCCCGGTTTCCGGATCCGTGAGTTCGGCAAACACGCCTGCGGCAGGGCTTTCAGTAACGGGCAGCCAGCTCGCCAGCACCGTTTCCATGAAGGCTGTACCCTGAGCGGACGTTTCCAGATGACGCTCCTTTGAGGGCTGAAGAGCCAAACCCAACTCGGCCAGCTCCCTGACTTTTGCACCATCTCCTGCTTGGGCCGCCCGATAAGTCTCGCTCATCAGGATCGCATCACTCCGGCCGGCACCAAATTTTAGGACATCTTCCACCCAGGCCTGAAGCTCTGCAGAAGAGGTTACCCCGCCCGCATCAATCACCTGTTCCAGCCCATGGGAATAGGTGAAAGCGCCGATCGGAAAGGCTGGCGAGAGGAACGTCAGCAGCCGGTAGAGGGCTGATTGGGACATGGAGGTAGTCATTGGTAACCACCCGAGGCCAGAGACATCACAGATGTCATCCCGGCCACCGAGCCGGGATCCACTCGCGATTCTGTTTGCCGCAACTTGGGAATTTCTGGATCAGCGTCTCTGCAAACGAGTGGGTCCCCGTACAAGGCGGGGAGGACACCCCAGGAATCGGCTAGAATAAACTCACCCATGAGAGTGCTCGTGGTCTCCATGGTGATGATGCCCGTGCCCGTGATCGTGGCCTTGGGTTTGACCATGCCCGTAGGCACCGCCTTCCGGATCAAAGGGTGCGACCAGCTCGCTCAGCTTGCCGCCGAGTTTTTTGACCATGTCCTCAATCACATGATCGCGGCGGATACGAAGCGTATCGCCCATCAGCTGGGTCGGCAAATGCCGGTTGCCCAGGTGCCAGGCGATCTTCACCAGATGCGCGGCATCTGTTGCCCGGATTTCCACCAGGTCTTCCGGTTCAGCGCGGACTTCGACAATCCGGCCATCGTCCAGCACCAACCCATCGCCATGATGCAGATAGACGGCGTGTGCCTCATCTAAGAGAAACGACAAGCCGCCACTGGCCGTCAGTACGGCGCGGCGGCGGTGCCGGTCCTCCCGGTCAAGGGCGATGGTATCTGCGGCCGGATCTGTCCACCCGCCGGCCGGTTTGATGCTGGCAACCCGGATCATACAGTCCTTCCAATCATGCAGCTGCTGCCATCACCTTGGCCATCATGGCTTTATAGGCCGGGCGATTGCGCAGGGTTTTGAAGTAATCGTAGATGCGGCCTTCTTTCGGCAGGTCGAATTTGGCGGTGACCGCCCAGCCGCCGCAATGGCCAATGATGATATCGGGAATGGTGAAGGTCTCGCCCATCACGTAAGGCCCTTCCCCCATACGTTCTTCCAAAACCCGAAGCCCTTCGGTGAATTCGGCTTTGCAGACCGGCTTGATTTCCGGAACCCGTATGTCTTTGGGGTGAATGAAGCTGTTTTTGGCTGCCGTCCACAGCGCCCCTTCCAGAACATCGACCGCGAGCTGGGTGAAACTGTCTTGAAGGGCCCGCTCCTTGGTTCCGGCCGGAAAGGTGAACTTGCCGTGTTTGTCGGCAAGATAGGTGCAGATGGCGACCGATTCCGGCAAAACCAGATCGTCATCGATCAACACCGGCACCTTGCCACCCGGGTTTACCGCACAAATGGTCTCTGACTGTGGCATCGCCGGGTCGATTTCGTACTGTTCGCCCAGCTCTTCCAGGAGCCACATCACGCGCATGGCCCGGGTCTGCGGAAATCCAACAATTTTGTACATAGAGTAACCGTTCCTGTATCCCAATTGACTGCAAAGCAGGCAAACCCTGAGCCAATTTCGAATTCAACTCAAGTCCAACTGGCGCCCTTCTATGCCACTGTCGCTTGCAAACCGTTCTCTACAGACCCCATCCATTTCGATTTCAAACCCGGCCGAAGCCAATGTCTTTTTCAGCCAGATCTTTTCCCGGACCTTGTAGGTGCAAAAGTGAATGTTGGCCCGGTGGCACAAGATCTGCACAATGTTGGTTCCCTCCGCGGATATCTGCAGCTTTGGGGCTCCTGCATTGCTGCGGACGATCCAAAAGAGATGCGGCAGCAGGTCCAGCAAGCCTTCAAGATCGCACTCAAAACCATCGCTTGAAGATCTGGAAAATCCCCGGTCAGCAAGATGTGCTTCAGCCTTCCGGACAGGGTCAAAGTCGTTTTTTTGATCCAAAAACGGGCGTTGGACATCTGTCAGGACCGCAAATCTTTGCCACTCCAGGTCTTTTGCAAGGGTCTCAAAGTGCATTGCAATTCGGGCTGCAAATGTATCCATATCCGCACAGGGCAGATAGCCAATAACCGTGCCCATTTCTGTTAGGTCATCAGCGGAAGTCAGGTCATCGCGAAGTGCGAAGAACTCTGCTCGTGACTTCGCGTTTATGTTCGCGGCCTGTTCTTCCGACAAAACCGTGGCAGCAGCATCGTCGAGTTCCAGCCACACCTTTTCTCCGGCCTCAACCGAGACATTTGCCGGGTCATAGGCGTCCGCTTGCCATCTTTTGAGATAACTTGCCAGTGCTGCGTAGCGGCCAAGAATGTCTGCGCGATTCACCTGTTGAATGTGCATTGGGACTCAAAACTCAGAACAGGAAATAGCGCTGTGCCATGGGTAGAACGTCGGCCGGCTCACATGTCAGCAATTCGCCGTTGGCACGGACTTCATACGTCTCCGGATGAACTTCGACCTCTGGGGTCGCATCGTTCAGAACCATGGATTTCTTGGAGATACCGCCGCGCACGTTTTTGACTGGTAGAACCAGACTGTCGAGCCCGGCCTTGTCCTTGACGCCGTTGTCATAGGCGGCCTTGGAGACGAAGGTCACCCGGCTCTGGGTCATGGCCTTGCCGAAGGCGCCGAACATCGGCCGGTAATGCACCGGCTGCGGGGTCGGGATAGAGGCGTTCGGATCGCCCATCGGGGCGGCGGCAATTGTGCCAAGCTTCATCACCATGTCAGGTTTGACGCCGAAGAATTTCGGATCCCACAGCACCAAATCGGCGAGCTTGCCGACCTCAACTGAGCCGATGTGTTCATCCAGGCCGTGGGCGATCGCCGGATTGATGGTGATCTTGGACATGTAGCGTTTGACGCGGAAATTGTCGTTTTCATCCGCTTCATCGCTGAGGCGGCCGCGCTGGACCTTCATCTTGTGCGCGGTTTGCAAGGTGCGGATGATCACTTCCCCCACCCGGCCCATCGCCTGGCTGTCGGAGGCGATGATCGAGAAGGCGCCCATGTCGTGAAGTATGTCCTCTGCAGCAATCGTTTCCTTGCGGATGCGGCTTTCGGCAAAAGCGACGTCTTCAGGGATCGAGCTGTCGAGGTGGTGGCAGACCATGAGCATGTCGAGATGCTCTTCCAGGGTGTTGACCGTGTAAGGCCGCGTCGGGTTGGTCGAGGACGGCAGGACATTCGTTTCGCCGCAGACCTTGATGATATCCGGGGCATGACCGCCGCCGGCGCCTTCGGTATGGAAGGCGTGGATCGTGCGGTCCTTGAAGGCTGCTTTTGTGTTTTCGACAAAGCCGGATTCGTTCAGCGTGTCTGTGTGGATCATGACCTGAACATCGTATTCATCTGCGACCGTCAGGCAGGTGTCGATGGCCGCCGGGGTGGTGCCCCAATCCTCATGCAGTTTCAGCGCGGAGGCCCCGGCGAGGATCTGCTCTTCGAGCGCAGCCGGAAGCGAGGCGTTGCCCTTGCCGGCAAACGCCAGATTCATCGGGAAACTGTCAGCTGATTGCAGCATGCGGGTGATGTGCCAAGGGCCCGGTGTACAAGTAGTGGCATTGGTGCCGGTTGCCGGTCCCGTGCCGCCGCCGAGCATGGTGGTGACACCGGACATCAGCGCGTCGTCGATCTGCTGCGGGCAAATGAAATGGATATGGACGTCGAGCGCGCCCGCGGTCAGGATCTTGCCTTCCCCTGCAATCGCTTCCGTGCCCGGGCCGACAACAATATCGACCTCCGGCTGCACATCCGGATTGCCGGCCTTGCCGATGCCGACAATGCGGCCGTCTCTCAAGCCGACGTCGGCTTTGACAATGCCCCAGTGGTCAACGATCAGCGCGTTGGTGATGACGGTGTCGACTGCGCCTGCGGACCGGGGTTCCTGGCTCTGACCCATGCCGTCACGGATCACCTTGCCACCGCCGAATTTCACTTCCTCGCCGTAAGTGGTGAAGTCTTTTTCCACCTCGATGATGAGATCGGTATCGGCAAGACGCAAGCGGTCGCCGGTGGTCGGTCCGAACATATCCGCATAAGCGGCGCGCGGCATTTTATAAGCCATTCATTTCTCCAATCAGCGATCAGAATGTCTGTTGTCAGCCGCCATAGTCGTCGACCATGGCGTTCAAATCGTCGGTGCGCTGCATGGTCATCACGATCATGCAGTTGCGATAAAGCTCAGTGCCCCGTGTCCCGCCTTTGAAGGGGAAGCTGTAGGCGGTGCAGTCCTTTTCGCGGAAATCCAGCCAGGCAATTTGCGCGGTTTCCAGCGCGTCCGGACTGCCTTTCAAATGATCCGGCAGGGTGCTATCCACTTCGGTCATCTTGGCAAGCGCCCGTGTCAGGGCAGCAGACATGTCGGCTTCGGCCTGTTCCAGAGCCTTTTCAGCGCAATAGCTGCGTTCGGCTTGGTTCAGCGGGTAGCCACAGTCGATGTTTTCATCGGCCTGCGCAGATCCGGCCATCAAGACAAAACCCAACGCGGTCAGAATACCCGTTACGAAACGCATTAGTTGCCGAACCCTTCAGCCAGGTCATTGAGTTCGCTCGTGCGTTTGCGGGTCAGATCTGCCCGGCAACCGAGAACGAGCATCGACTCCATCGATCCGCCCCGCGCCAGAAAACCGTAAGAATCGCAAGCCTTGTCGCGATAGGGGATCCAGGCGCGCTGGGCGTCCCGCAAGGTGTCGGCAGCGCCTTTAAGATCCTTGGGCAAATCCTTGTCCGTTTGCTTCATCGCTGCCATTGCCGCTTTATAGGCCGCGTTCAGCTCTGCATCCGCCGCTTCCCAATCCTTCTTGGCACACAAGGTCATATCAAGCTGGGTGACCGCGTTGTTGCAGTCGATGTCTTGTGCGTGAACCGGAGAAACGGCAATAAGGCTGGTAACGGTGCTGGCAATCAGACCAAGGAAACGCATCGGATCTATCCTTCCAATTTACCCATGACTTTCTGGTTGAAGCCATAGATTGTCCGGTTTCCACGGTAGGGCACAAGTGTCACAGACCGGGTCTGTCCTGGCTCAAAGCGCACGGCGGTTCCGGCGGGAATGTCGAGTCGCATGCCAGTGGCGGTTTCCCGGTCAAAGGAAAGTCCCGGGTTGGTTTCGGCAAAATGATAGTGGCTGCCCACCTGAATCGGCCGGTCGCCCGTGTTGGAAACCTCCAAGGTGACTGTTTCCAGGCCGGCGTTCAGTTCAATGTCTCCCTCGGCGGGAAAGAGTTCTCCAGGAATCATTGTTTTCTCCTAGACCTTCAGCGGATCGGTTCGTGCACGGTCACCAGCTTGGTGCCGTCTGGAAAGGTCGCTTCAACCTGAACATCGTGGATCATTTCCGCGACCCCTTCCATCACCTGGTCGCGGGTCAGCACTTTGGCACCAGCCGCCATCAAATCGGCAACGGTGCGTCCGTCCCGCGCTCCCTCAACGACAAAATCTGTAATCAGGGCAATCGCTTCCGGGTGGTTCAGTTTGACGCCGCGTTCTAGCCGCCGACGCGCCACCATGGCCGCCATGGAGACGAGCAGCTTGTCTTTTTCTCTCGGGGTCAGGTTCAAGGAAGATCCTCCAGAATTAACAATGCCAGACGCGCGGAAGGCGGGCAGAGCGGTAATGTTCGAGAAAGGCCATCAACGACAGACGCAAGATGCGGCTATCGGCGGCCAGAAAACGGATAACCAGATGCCCGTTCCAAGCACTTGCAGCACATTGGGCTGCGGGGTGTGGTAGGGGCTCCAGGAAGGCACGGGCCTTTGCCAGTCGGTCTTCTGCATCCGGGCAACAGTCCAGCAGCGTCGCCATCGCCTGACCGCCATCTCCTGTTGCAGATCCTTTAAAGAAGTCTTCCGGATTGCCTGAAAGACGGACATCATCTGCAAATACCAGCTGGCCATCCCGGCGGATCCGCCAGCAGTCCTTGAAGAACACCTTGTTGAGGCGTTCGCCCATGGCGGCGCGGCCAAGAACCACGCTTTCCAGAGCCAGAAGCCGGGCGTTTCCGGAGAGGTTCGCAGCGATTTTCCGGGAGACACCGGAGTTGTCGAACAGGATGGTTTCCTGAGGCAGCCATTCTAATATTGCGCCGGTGTCAACTGCGAGGCGATTTGAGACTTCCGCGCAGGTTCCAAGGCTCCGGTAAGCCCGTTCCGCCGCTTGCGTCGTCACAATGGCGTGAGCCTCTGCGCCAATCGTGACCTCATAGTCCAGACGGTCTCCACCGGTCAGACCACCGGCTGTGTTGATCAGAACGGCCGTGGCCGGCTCACCATAGGTTTTGGGCAGGCGGACTTTGGCAGATCCACTTTGATACAAATCCTGAAGGCGGGTCTTGCCGGAAACGTGCGAAAACCCAATACGCGCAGCACCGCGCACACGCTGCATAGCAGGCATACTCGTTACGATTTCTGATGCTGATCCAGCATCATACATTCAAGAAGCCTCCCTGCTTCCGGTTCTCATTGTTCTTTTTGCAGCACTGCCATCTTACACAGTAAATTTACCGAGGCACGATGGCACGCAAGTCAACCTTCCCGGAAAAGCAACAAACGGGCCAAAATGAACAGTTGCCGGGATTGGCGGCAATTCTCCACCGGAACCATAGTGATTTAAGAGGTTTCTTACCGGGTGGACATAAATCCGCCTAAAAAATAAGCACCTGCTCAAAAAAATGACGCTGGACTTCTTCGTCACAAGGGTTGCTCTTGAGCCGATGATCCGGTTTTTTAAGAAACAACCTTCCGTTAAGTTGGTTTTGACTTGAAGCAAGAGTGTCCGCCCGCGGGAAGACAGCGAGGGTTTCCGGTGTACGCAAGCTTTTTCGGCCGTCTTTCAATCGCGCCCGTTTTTGTGGCAGCAATCGGTCTGTTCATTTTATCTCAGTCAGCACACGCTGAGATCGGCGCGCATATCCTTGTCGATGCCAAATCCGGCGCGGTGATTGATCAGAAAAATGCCACGCGGAAGTGGTACCCGGCCTCTCTGACCAAATTGATGACGGCCTATGTCACCTTTAAGGCGATCCGCGCGGAGAAAATCTCTCTAAATTCCGCCGTTGTTCAGTCACAAAACTCCGCATCTGAGCCGCCCAGCAAAATGGGATTCAAGATCGGCACGAAGTTTACCGTCGACACGGCTCTCAAAATCATTTTGATCAAATCGGCCAATGATGTTGCCGTTGCTCTCGGTGAAGCTGTGGCTGGGTCCGAAGCTGGGTTCATTGCCATGATGAACGCAGAAGCGCGCCGCCTCGGCATGACCCATACACGGTTTTCCAACCCACACGGATTGCCGGACAACAGCCAAGTCACCACGGCGCGCGATATGGCGATCCTTGCGATGGCCCTGCGCCGGGATTTTCCGGAAAGCCGGGAGTTTTACAATCACCCGGGCATCCGTTTCGGCAAGAAGACACTGCGCTCTGCGAACCGCGAGTTCCTGCTCCGGGTTAAGGGCGCGAATGGCATGAAGACCGGATACATTTGTAATTCCGGATACAATGTTGCCGCGTCGGTGACACGGCGCGGCCGGACACTCATCGGGATTATTATGGGCGCGTCTTCCGGCCTCGAGAGAACGGCTTTTGCCCGCCAGCTGTTTGACGCCGGTTTCAAGAAGGGACGCGGTGGCAAGAAGGTGACCAGCCTCAGCGGTTATTCAGGAAATCCGCCCGCAAACGGCTATTGCCGCCGCAACAAAAAGCTGAGCTCCAAACAATACATGGCCCGCTATGACATGAAAAACACCCAAGGCGGCGGCCTGTTGTTCTTCGGCAAGCAAAAGACCAGAAATCCGGCCAAGGTCGATACCAGCAGCTTTACCAAATCGAATGGCAAACCGGATTGGGCAAAGATTCTCGACCGCACCCTTGGACCGCGCCGGATTGCCTATAAACCTTTGCCGGTCGGGTTGGGTAAACCAAAAGGGACGCCCTCTGTAAGTGCCTCCATTCCAGCTGAAAACATTCCTCTCCCGGTAGCCAATCCGATCCGCAAAGCGAAAATGGAAATGCGGACCAAACTGCAAACGGCGCAGACGGAGCCGGCGGCGGAGGTAACTGGCGCAAGTGCGGGAACCATTCCGCAAATCGAAGCGGCCGGCCAACGCCCTGGGTCCGCCGTTAACACCAGTAAGGCGGCACATGGATCAATTTTCCGCAAAGGGATGGACTTCACGGTGCCAGTCCCAGCGCCAAGCCCTTCGAAATAATAAGAAAATCCTACCGCAATATCATGACCAGTTAAGACATCGCTTGCATGCCTTAACTGTTTTTTAACGCTGTTCTTTAACGATGTCACAAGCGTTATTCCGAATAGGGACTGCCTTTTTGGTTTTACGCTGCGGCACAAGAGGTGCCGCCATAGGCAAAGAAATGCCGTCTTATTTAAGATCGAGAGATCAGCGCATGATAGAACCAAGATCGACCGCCACAATCCGTGCTCTGGCGAGCTTAGCAGAATTGTCCGCCGATCAGTTGGAAGACGGTGCATCGGTGGAAGACGTCATCGCCACACTTCGCAAAGCCGCAGAAGCTGTTCGCGGGGTGATCGACGAAACAGATGGCGAAGAAACGCGTGTTGAAGAAACGGACCTTGCGCAGGATCTGACCCCGATGGACCTCACCGTCGACAACACCGTCAGCGACGAAGCGGACAAAGACGACAGCGCCGAAACCGACGGCGATGTGCATGTTCTCAACGCAGGCTGACGCATTTCCGATTGCAAATCCAACATAGTTTTGCTGCAGCCCAGCTTTGCAGCACACTTCCGCTTTGACCTCTCCTCCCCACAAATGGTAGCCATGACCGCTCATGGAGCATTGGCCGTGGCTGACCCTCAGCTTGCCTAGCGCGGCGGCGGGTGGTGCTCCTGATTTGAGCGGAGCAACATGATGAGTATTGCGGACAGTTCTCAAGAATCTGGCCCAGAAACCAGCCGTCCGGCAAAAGGACCGAAGCCGCCTATCCCGGTGTCGGTGCTGACCGGCTTTTTGGGGGCTGGAAAAACAACGCTCCTCAACCGCATCCTTCAAGATCCGGCGATGGCCGACACTGCCGTTATCATCAACGAATTCGGCGAGATCGGGCTGGATCATCTGTTTGTCGATCAAGCGGGGGAGGGCATTGTCGAGCTCTCATCCGGGTGCCTGTGTTGCACCATTCGCGGTGATTTGGTGACCACGCTGGAAAACTTGCTGCGCCATCTCGACAACGGCCGGACCGAGCGCTTAACCCGGGTGGTGATCGAAACCACCGGCCTTGCCGATCCGGCTCCAATCCTGCACACGATCATGCTGCATCCTTATCTGGTGATGCGCTACCGGCTGGACAGCGTCGTTACGCTTGTGGACGCCGTCAACGGGGCTTCAACGCTGAATGAGCATGAAGAAGCCCGCAAACAGGCTGCCGTTGCCGACCGGATAGTTCTGACAAAGACCGACCTTTTGACGACAGACGACACCAAGGCCGGTTTTGCAGTTTTGAAAGACCGGCTTGCCGCTTTGAACCCGGGCGCAAAGGTCCTGGACACCCAAGCGGGCGAGGCAACACCGGAAAAGCTGTTCAACGCGGGGCTCTACAATCCGGAGAGCAAAATCCCGGACGTTGCAAACTGGCTGAACGCGGAAGCCTATGAGCCGAAACCGCATGATCATGGGCATTCCCATGACCATCATCACCATGATGGCCACTCCCATCACGGGCATGATCATCACCATCATGATCACCCGCATGATGTGAACCGCCACAGCGCGGCGATCCGCGCCTTTACATTGTCGACCGACCGGCCTGTGTCTGCGTCAGCTCTGGAGATGTTTCTGGATCTTCTGCGCTCGGCCCACGGCCCGAAACTGCTGCGCGTCAAGGGGATTGTGCAACTCGCCGAAGATCCGGAGCGCCCGGTAGTGATTCACGGCGTGCAGCATGTCTTTCATCCGCCGGCAACGCTAGAGGCCTGGCCGGACGACGATCGGCGCACCCGGATGGTCTTTATCACCAAGGATCTGCCGGAAGGTTTTGTCCGGAAAATATTCGAAGCCTTTTCCGGCGCGCTCCGCCCGGACACGCCAGACAGTCAGGCAATGCTCGATAATCCGCTGGCCGTCTCCGGCTTCACCAGCCCGCCTCGGTAATCATCTTTTTGCTGGAAATCTGAAGGCCGACATACGCCACGCCTCCCCGGCCTCCGAGCCAGGGTCTTTACTTCAGGTCCCGGCTCAAGGCCGGGACGGCGGATTCCCCCTCAAGCTTCTTCCTTCCTCAGCCGGATCAATCCTTCCTGCGCCGTCGAGGCCACCAGCCGGCCGCTGGTGTCGAACAGATTGCCGCGATTGAAACCGCGCGATCCGGAGCTGGACGGGCTGTCGCTGGCATAAAGAAGCCATTCGTCGGCTTTCACCGGCCGGTGAAACCACATGGCATGGTCGAGGCTGGCGCATTGAACCTTGCGGCTGAAGACCGACAGGCCGTGGGCATAAAGCGCTGTATCAAGCAGGGTCATGTCGCTGGCATAGGCCAGGACACATTGATGGATCCGCGGATCGTCCGGCAAGGCGCCCGTTGCCCGGACCCAGACATGCTGGACAGGGTCGCGTTTGTCCCGGCTGATATACTGGCGCATGTCGGCTGGTTTCAGTTCAATCGGCCGTTCCCGTTCGAAATACCGGCGGATTGCTTCCGGGGCATCCTTGAGGAACATGTCTTTCAGTTCCTGCTCGCTGGGCAGGTCTTCCGGCATCGGCACATCCGGCATGGCCGCCTGGTGATCCAATCCGTCCTCGTGCACCTGGAACGATGCCGACATGGAAAAGATCGCTTTGCCGTGCTGAATGGCCACGACGCGCCGGGTTGTGAAGCTACCGCCATCACGGATCCGGTCGACCTCATAGATGATCGGAACGGATGGATCTCCCGGCCGCATGAAATAACCGTGCAGCGAGTGAACTTGCCGCTCGTCGACCACGGTTCGCGACGCTGCCACCAGGGCCTGACCAATGACTTGCCCGCCAAAGACGCGTTGCCAGCCGACTTGGGGGCTGCGACCACGAAACAGATTGTGTTCAAGCGGTTCTAAGTCGAGTATTTGCAGAAGGCTATCAATGGCCGTATTCATCGGCGCGGTTCCTGTTTATGAGAGTACCAGGTGATTTGGCCAGTTGAACGGCCTGACTGATGAAGTCTTGGACGTGTGTTGACGTTAAAGTCAAGATGCCCCACGGGAAAGCGGGGCAAGGAGTTGTAAAACAATGGCAAGACCAAAAAAGAGCGACGAGATGTTTGATGTCGTCATTGCAGGCGGCGGATATGTCGGCCTGTCCTTGGCGCTCGCGCTCAAACAGGGGGATCCCGCCCTCAAATGCGCCGTTGTCGATCCCAAACCGATGAACACGCTCGACAAGGACCCAAGGGCTTCGGCGATCGCAGCGGCCGCGTCGCGTATGCTGACCCAGCTGGGTATTTGGGACAAGATTGCCGCCAAAGGGCAGCCGATCAACGAAATGATCGTCACCGACAGCAAGTTGCGCGATGCGGTGCGTCCAGTCTTTCTCACATTTGACGGCCAGGCCACCGAAGGTGAAGCCTTTGCCACCATGATGCCGAATGGTGTCATGATGCCGGCGCTTTACAAAGCAGCCAAAGCTCTCGGCACCAAGTTTTTTGCGCCAAACTCAGCAGATACGTTCCGTACGCATCCGGACCGGGTCGAGCTGGATCTCAAGGACGGTACGGTTCTCAAAACCCGCCTGCTGGTTGCGGCTGACGGGGTGCGCTCCAAACTGCGCGATCTTGCCGGTATCCGCACCGTTGATTGGGATTACAAACAGTCCGGTATTGTGACCACCGTCAAGCACGAGCGGCCCCACAACGGCCGCGCGGAAGAACATTTCCTGCCAGCCGGGCCGTTTGCAATCCTGCCGCTGCCGGGCAATCGCTCCTCTCTCGTCTGGACTGAAAAAACGTCTGACGCCGACCGGCTTGTCCGCTCCGATGACTTTACCTTTGAACTGGAACTGGAGCGCCGGTTTGGCCATCACCTGGGCACGCTGGAGCTCGATGGCCCGCGTCAGGCGTTTCCGCTCGGGCTGAAGCTGGCCCGGGAATTTGCCAAACCGCGTTTTGCGCTCATTGGTGATTCGGCTCATGGCATTCATCCGATTGCCGGGCAGGGGCTCAACATGGGTTTTAAGGATGTGGCTGCCCTTGCAGAAGTTCTGATTGAAGCCCGGCGCCTCGGCCAGGATATTGGCGGATTTGACGTGTTGGAGCGTTATCAGCGCTGGCGCAGGTTCGATACATTCCAGATGGGCGTTGTGACCGATGTGCTCAATCGCCTATTCTCAAATGACAATGATATCTTGCGGGCCGCCCGCGATTTCGGACTTGGGCTGGTTGACCGTATGCCGGGATTAAAAACACATTTCATCAAAGAGGCCGCTGGTTTTGCCGGGCCAGTACCCAGATTGCTTTCCGGTGATCCGATTTGATAGGAGACTGATCCCCCGCATGGCTTCCTGGATTTTTCCTGTATGAGCGATCTCCCGTCCAACTACTCTCAACACCGGTCGATTCTGATCACCGGGTGTTCGTCGGGTATTGGAGCGACCTCGGCGCGACTTTTGCGCGGCCGGAATTGGCGTGTGTTTGCAACGACGCGCAAGCAGGAGGACGCCGACCGCCTGAAGTCCTTGGGATTTGACGCCTACCGGCTGGATTACGAAGATCCGGACACGATCCGGATGACCGCAGATGCGGTTCTCGAGGCGACGGATGGCAGGCTGGACGCGGTCTTCAACAACGGCGCATATGCCATACCAGGTGCTTTGGAAGATTTACCGGTAGATGCCATGCGCGCCTTGTTTGAAGCGAATTTCATCGGCTGGCACGATCTCACGCGTCAGGTCATCCCGGCGATGCGTGCCCGGAAATCCGGCCGGATCGTGCAATGTTCATCCGTGCTTGGGTTTGTTGCCTTAAAATACCGGGGGGCTTACACGGCCTCGAAATTTGCATTGGAAGCCTATTCCGACACGCTGCGTCAGGAACTTTCTGGCTCCGGCATTCACGTTTCCCTGATTGAACCTGGTCCGATCGACACCAAATTCACTGAAAATGCGATTGCGAATTTCGACCGTTGGATCGGTGAAGACGGAACAAGCGTCTCAGTTCACGAGAAAACCTACAAGATCCGGCGGATCCGCATGGAAGCGGGCGAGCCGGGGCCGTTCAAATTGCCGCCCGAAGCGGTCACCAAAAAGCTCATCCATGCGCTTGAGGCCAAGCGGCCCAAAGCCCGGTATCATGTCACCGTGCCGACAAAGGTTATGGCTGTTGCCAAGCGGGTCCTGCCAACGCGGCTGCTTGACCGGCTCTGCATTTGGGCAGCGGATGGCGAAGAATAACCCCCCCGGCAGACCGGCCGGGACAAACGCTGGGCAGCCAGCGGAAATGACAAGGACACCATGATGGCTGAACTCATCAACATTCTCATTCCAATCGGCATGGCCGCCGTGGCCATCGTTCTGCTCGCCGGACTTTGGAACATGTTCCGCAACGGCCCGGCCAACCGGTCTCAGATGCTGATGCGCTGGCGGGTCGGTTTGCAATTTTTGGTCATTGTCCTGGTGATGGGTGGGCTCTACTTTTTCGGCACAGGCTAAGACAGTAGCCAAATTGGGACACGATTTCGGACGGGGCAGGACTTCATGGTCGTATTGAACAAGATCTATACAAAAACCGGTGACGACGGCACAACGGCGCTGGGGTCGGGCGAACGGCGGCCGAAGAATGATCTCAGGATCAACGCCTATGGCACCGTCGATGAGACAAATGCAGTTGTTGGCCTGGTGCGTCTGCATACGGAAAATACTTCGCCAGAAGTTGATGCGGTGCTGAGCCGGATTCAAAACGACCTGTTCGATCTTGGTGCAGATTTGGCGACACCGGAAACGGACCAGGATCTTGGTTACGAACCCCTCCGCATAACCGATGCTCAGGTCAGTGCCATTGAGGATGCAATTGATGTTCTCAACGCCGACCTGACTCCGCTGCGTTCCTTCGTGCTGCCCGGCGGCAGCGCGGCCTCGGCGCATTTGCATCACGCCCGAACGGTTTCTCGGCGGGCTGAACGTTTGATGGTTGAACTGTCGGCCCGCGAGAACATCAATCCGGCTGCCGTGAAGTACATGAACCGCCTCTCCGACTATTTCTTTGTCGCTTCCCGTTATCTAAACAACAAAGGCGACGCGGATGTTTTGTGGGTGCCGGGTAAAAACCGCTAATCATGTAGACAACCTCAGGACAGTGCCATGTTCCTTCCGCTTCATGATCACAACCAGCTGGAACATGTGCCCCGGCCCTATGTCAATCTTGCGCTGATTGCTGCCAATGTTCTGGTCTATGTCTTCGTTCAGGGCGCGGGATTTTCTGATGCAGCGAATGCGGCTGTCTATTCCTACGGGCTGATCCCGTCAGTCTTTTTTGATGTCCGGGAACTGGCGCCGCATCTCGAAGTATTGCCCGACTGGGCGGGTGTGGTCACCTATGCCTTCCTGCATGGGGATTTCATGCATCTTTTGGGGAACATGCTGTTTTTATGGGTGTTCGGCGACAACGTCGAAGATGCCATGGGACATTTCCGGTATTTGGTTTTCTATATTCTGTGTGCCGCGGCCGGCGGGTATGCCTACGCAATTCTTGATCCCAGTTCGGATGTTCCACTGATTGGTGCGTCCGGGGCTGTTTCCGGAATCGTCGCCGCTTATTTGATGCTGCATCCCAAAGTCCGCATCTGGGTGATTGCCTTCGGCCGCATCCCCCTGCGGTTGAGCGCTATGTGGTTGCTCGGCGCGTGGGTGATTTATCAATTTGTGCAGCTGTTAACGTCGTCCGGTGGTCAGGTTGCCTGGATTGCGCATATCGGCGGCATGGCGGCTGGCGCGGTCCTGATCATTTTCTTTCGCCGAAGGGGCGTGGTTCTGTTCGACCGGGATCTTCGGTAGGGTCCTCACTCTATTCGGGCATGTGCTTGATCATGAGGTCATGAAACCAGCTGATTGGATCTTCCGCACCAGCGCCCTTTGAGAGAGGGCCATGGACATAGGCCGGAGAGTTCAGGCCGCGTTGGACTTTTTCGCAGATCCAGACATCTTCAGTCTGGAAATCTCCTGTTTCCAAGGGCGGAACCGTCCAGAAGTCCGACGAAATTGTGTCCGTCTTTTTGTCGTAACCCGGAATATAGCGGCGCTCGTCCTTTGATTGCCACGGGCCAACCCAATGCCGGATTTTCATCCGGCAGCGCCCTGCCCGGATGGGCTCGAGGGTGGAAATCGAAATTCCATAAGGGGTTGGGACAATCAGAGTTGCTGGAAAGAGATAATAGACACCGCCGTATCCAGGTGTTTTAGCACTCTCGATCAGCCCAATTTTGCCAGCTTCATCGCGAATTTTCTTGGGCAACCGGTGTCTTATGCCGTCTTCTGTGGCGTACCAGATCATGTGCTCACCCGCGCGCACCCACTCATTTTGGTTGGGAACCGGACCACCAAGAGTGTTTTTGTGCAAATACGCTAGGTGATAACCGTCAATTGCGTTTTCAACGAAGACTTTCCAGTCGCATTTGAGATCATATGTGAGGGGTACTGCCTCACTGATGTCTGAAGCCGTTAAGTCATGCGGCCATTCCTTGCCGCGTAGTGGATTGATCCAGCTGTCAAAATCTGCGTCTTTGTTCGGATTGACGAAAACCAGGTCCTTGAAAATCCCGATGGCCGCTGGCAGGAGCCCATGGGCGGCCCGGTCTAAGTCGGCGAAACACTCCGTTCTATCCGGCACCCCGCGCAGGGCACCGTCGAGTCCATAGGTCCAGCGATGATAAGGGCAAACCATCGTGGATCCGCAATTTCCACTTCTACTCTCAAACAGTTCAGCGCCGCGATGGCGGCAGAAATTGTGAAATGCCCTCAGCTTTTCGTCCTTGCCTTTGACGACAAAAAGACCTGCACTGCCGCTGGCGACTGCCCGGTAGTCGCCGGGTTTCTGGAAATCATGAACGGTTCCGGCAAACGCCCATGAATTCATAAACAAGGATTGGCATTCCTTGTGAAACCAATCGGCATCCGTATAGGCCTCTCTGGGCAAACGTCTGGTCATGATGTTTTCTCCAGCGTGTCCAACAAAAGAAGCGCTGCCTGCTTCGAGGCTGTGGCCAACTGAGACATGTCACCAATCGGGTAAAGCGATTCCACATTGAAGTAGATGCCGGTTACACCGGCAGTGACAGCCTCCAGGACAGGTGCTTCGGCATTTGGAAACTCATCCTTGAGAATGCCGTTCACCGAAGCAAGAAACTCATTCGTCCATGTCTTCATCTGGCTGGCAAGCTCCGCATCCTCTGCAGAGGCGGCGATGAGGGCGGCAAAGACTTGCACGTTTTGTGTGTTGGCGTATTGAGGATCGAACAGCCATTCGATCAGGGTATGCGACGGTTTTTCAACTGGCAGAGCGGATCGGATAGCACCCATGCTGTCCCGGCTCCGTTTTAAAACCCGGTCGATAAGCGCCTTCAGCAAATCCTCGCGGTTGCCGACATTGTGCCGGACCAAGGGACGCGCCAATCCGGCAATCTCGGCGGTTTTGGCCAGGGTTGCCCCGGCTACACCATATCTCGACACGCAAATTTCAAATGCATCCAGGATCTGATCCCGGCGCTCATCTTTGATTTCGGGTCTCGCCATTTTTGTCCTGCGATAAATTACCAGACTTGACAATCAATCTAGTCAATCTTAGTTGATTGTCAATCTTGATAATTTTGGAGTGTGCTATGGATTGGCTTCTGACACCAGTAAGTGCTGGCTATCTGGAGTGGCTGGAACAATTCATTGATGATTGGTTTTTCGTCTTTGCGCTGGCTTTTCTCGGCTTTGAGTTCATCCGTTATGCCATCTACAAGAAGCTGTCCTGGACGCTGGTCGGAGATACGTTGACCAACTATGTCACGCTCGCATTCTTCATCGGGCTGACGATTCTGTTTCTGGGCGCGTTCTACATCGCGACCTTTTATTACGCTTTTCAGTTCGCCATCTTCGAGATTGAGATCAACTGGGCCACGGTCCTGATCTGCATCGTTCTGGCCGATTTGGCGTATTATTGGGAACATCGTTTCATGCACCGGGTCAATCTGGCCTGGGCGACCCACACGGTTCACCATTCCTCGCCGTTCTTTAATATTTCGGTCGCCTATCGGTTTGGCCCGATGGATTCCTTCTGGCCGGTCTTTTTCCACCTCCCGTTGGTCATCCTTGGCTTCAATCCGATCGTGGTTTTATTCGCTGAAGTGGTTGTGCAAGTGTATCAAACCGCCCTGCACACCGAGAGCATTCGAAAACTGCCCCGCCCGATCGAGTGGATTATGAACACGCCATCGCATCACCGGGTGCATCACGGCTCGAACACCAAATATCTCGACAAAAACTACGCGGGCATCTTCATCATCTGGGATCGCATGTTTGGCACCTTCGAGGAAGAACAAGAGGAAGTCGTTTACGGGTTGACCCAGCCGATCAACAGCATCAATCCATTTGTCGCTTTCTTCCATGGCTTCTACCGCCTGACATTGGAGACGTGGCGAATGAAAGGTCTTGGTAACAAGTTCGGTGTGCTTTTCGGACCTCCAGGCTGGCAGCCCAAGAAATCCCCTTCACAAAACAACTCCGTAGACTAGGAGCCCGCTATGCCAAGCAATGCGCAACGTTTTTTTGGCGTGATCACGTCAATAGCTATCACGGTCGGCGGAGCATGGGCCGCCAGCCAAATCCACTCACAACCAACACAGGCCGAGGTTTTATCGTCAACAAATGGGCTGACTGTCACTTTTGAAGATGTTCGAAACAAGAACGGCTATGTGATTGTCATGGTGTTTGATGATGCGGAAGCCTATGCCAATTATGATGTATCGAAAGTAGCGGGTTACAGGGAAGAACCGGCCAAAAGCGGGAGAGTTGTCGTTCGTTTTCCAGAATTAGACGCCGGACCTTACGCAGTCACAGCGTTTCACGATGAAAATGCGAACCAAGATCTGGATATGAACGGTCAAATGCCCAAAGAGGGTTATGCGACCAGCGGCGCCTCAGACGCCTATGACACTCCGCCCTTCAATAGAGCTGCCAATGTCCAGGGCACGGTCTCAATTCAGATGCATTATTTGGACTGAGAATAGGTCCGCATTCAGGTGTTCAGGCCGTTTGCCAGGTTCCGCCTTTGCTGCGGCAAGCCGAGCCTTTGTTGGTCTGGCTCTGGCCGGAGGCAAGCCGGATCCGTTCCCGGTACTCGCGGCAATAAACTCCGGCAGAGGTCTTCCAGGTTTTGACGGGAGTGATCGATCCGCTTGCTCCAGTCGCCGCATTTTTCCAGGTTACGCTTTTTCCGGACATGGACTTTTCAAGGGCATTTTGAAATGCGCCGCGCGCAAGCCTCTGGTCTTGATTGGTCAAAACTGTATTCGATTGTGCATCCGGTTTGACAGATGCCGTTGGAGAGCAAGCGGCAAGGATTGCGGAAAACGCCAAAACAGGCAGCCTGTTGGCTGCCTTTCCAAGTTTCCGACTGATCACGCTTTGTCTCCCCTCCAGTTATTGCCAGCCGCGATCAATGGCTTCCCTTTCCTCAGAAGCAGACAACGGCTCGCTCCCTGGCTCGCTGTCTCCCCGGAACTGGGATCTTTGTGGTGCCAGAGACACACCGGTATTTGGAGATCCCGGCGATTGTGCGGCACTTGAGGGATTATTCTCAGGACTGGCCGTTTGCCCGCTCCTGTCGCTCGACGTCCCTTCAGGTTCGTTGCCTTCCCGGTCCGACAAGCTTTCTTGGGCGCCACCATCTGGACCGCCGCCAGCACCGCCACGACCTCCGCCGCCTCGGCCTTCGCTATCGGAACCACCACGATCTCCGCCGCCTCGACCTTCGCCATCGGAACCGCCACGATCTCCGCCGCCTCGACCTTCGCTATCGGAACCGCCACGACCTCCGCCACCTCGGCCTTCGCCATCGGAACCGCCACGACCTCCGCCGCCTCGACCTTCGCTATCGGAACCGCCGCGGTCGCCACCGCCCCGGCCTTCACCATTGGAACCGCCGCGGTCTCCGCCTCCTCGGCCTTCGCCACCGCCACCACGGTCTCCGCCGCCCCGGCCGCCACCATTGCCGCCGCCGTCTCCGCCCCCCCGGCCATCAGATTCAGCGGCTGCGGCGATGGTTGTTTTCTGGTCGATCAAGGGGCTGAAGTAGACACAGGAAAACACCAGCACCGCAGCCACCACACCGGGCAGACGACGCACCATCGCAGAGAGGCGGTCATACGATGGCGTCTGGCGGGTGTGTTTCATATAGGTTTGATTTTTCAAGGCTTGCGTTCGCTCGCTTTAACGTGCCGGGTAGGCTTTCCTTTATAGAACCCTTAGATGACCCTGTTCCTTCCCTCAATGTAGTCAAATTTTTGCCGGGATCAAAAGCGTTACTCGGGTGTTGTAGTCTTCAAGAGAGGCCTGGCGGAGAACTTCTTGTCTGAAGAAACACTGAAAGCGGAGATGATCCGCCTGATACCGAAGCTCAGAAGTTTCGCCTTACGGCTGTGCCGGAACCCGGATCAGGCGGACGATTTGGTGCAAACAGCTTGTGAACGGGCGATCCGGTCGCTGGATCAGTTTGATCCGGCAACCCGCCTGGACAGCTGGATGTTCCGGATCTTGCAAAATCTCTATTTCAATACGCAGCGCGATACCGCCAACCGCGCCCGGCTGTTTGAGAAAGCAATGTTTGACTACGACGATACATTCGACGGTCAGCGGGCGGCCGTTTCCAGTTTGGAGCTGCAGCAAGTCCGGCGCTTTATCGAGCAGTTGGACGACGATAACCGCACGGTTTTGATGATGATCGCGGTGGACGGACGCACCTATAAGGATGTCGCGGAGGAGCTGCAGGTTCCTATCGGAACCGTGACCAGCCGTCTGGCGCGGGCCCGGCTGAAATTGCGGGACTGGCTAAACACCGGCAAGGCATCGGAAACAACATCTCAATCGGCATCTTCCGGGAGGGTGTCATGACATTTGACGAAAAAAAAGTTCAGGTCGATCTGGCCCAAGAAATCGGGCTCCTCTTGGATGGTGAAACGTCTCCTGAAGAACGTGAAGCCTTGTTAAAGCGCCTTGAAGGGTCGGCTGAAAGCGCCGACCTTTTGGATCAGATGGCCGCTGATCAGCGACTGCTTCAAGAAGCCCTGCCAGCCCACATTCCCGAATCGTCTCTCAAGAAGCTGGAAAACGTGATTGACCGGGAGTTCGAACGCCGACTGCCGCAAACAAAACCGGAAACCAACTGGACACGAGCGATCGTTTATCTTGCAGCGTCCCTTGTTTTGGTGGCCGGCACCTTTGCGTCCACGAATTTCTGGATGCAATCGCGTATGGATCAGGCCGTCGCATCCTTGGCTGCCCATATGGAGACGGAGCGACTGCTTCTGGCGCAAACGGTACAAGAAGCATTGGAAACCAAAGTCAGCGGCGAACCGGTCTATATCGGCCAGGATGGAAACTGGTCAGAAATTCTGACACCGATTCAGACCTACAAGAGCAAAAGTGGTCACTGGTGCCGGCAATATCTGCGTCAAACCCGCTTCGGAAAACTGGATATGACCATTCGCGGAACAGCATGCCGGGATGAAAATGGTGTTTGGACCACTGTGTTCGCCGAACCGGTTTCCGACAATTTTTCTCCGGAGACTCCCGGGATCTAGGATCCTTATTCCAAAATCCGGTCTTCTGACCGACTTCACCGCAACCTTTTGCCGCGCTGCCGTAATGTCATGTTTGCGACGCAACCTTGGCAAAGCACGGCAAATTACATGTTTAGACCTTTTGCTGCGATTGACAGCTGCCGCGCAGGTCAGTACCGTCCCGCGCCATGCGCCACGGTTGGCTTGTTTCCGCCGTTTGTGACGAAATGTTGCAAGATGGAGCAAGTCCTTTAATGCGGTGCGGTGAAAGCCGGCCCAGCAAGAGGTTGAGACCAAATGAAAATCCTCGTCCCCGTAAAACGGGTCATCGACTATAACGTGAAAGTCCGCGTCAAGCCGGACGGTTCTGGTGTGGATCTTGCCAACGTCAAGATGTCCATGAACCCGTTTGACGAAATCTCCGTGGAAGAAGCTTTGCGGCTGAAGGAAGCCGGCAAGGCAACCGAAGTCGTCGTTGTTTCTGTGGGCCCGCAGCAGGCAACTGAAACCCTGCGTACCGGCCTGGCCATGGGGGCTGACCGCGGCATTCTGGTCAAGACAGACGAAACCACTGAGCCGCTGGCCGTTGCCAAAATCCTAAAAGGTATCGTTGAAGCTGAAGAGCCGGGCCTTGTGATCCTCGGCAAACAAGCGATCGACGACGACTGCAACCAGACTGGTCAGATGCTGTCTGCGCTTCTCGGCTGGAGCCAGGGCACATTTGCGTCCAAGGTTGATCTTGGTGATGGTACTGTCGATGTCACCCGCGAAGTTGACGGCGGCCTGCAGACCGTCAAGCTGAAGCTTCCGGCCATCGTCACCACGGACCTGCGCCTCAATGAACCGCGTTATGCATCCCTGCCGAACATCATGAAGGCCAAGAAGAAGCCGATCGACGAGAAGACCCCGGACGATTTTGGTGTCGATATCGCACCGCGCCTGACGGTTGTCACCACAACCGAGCCGCCGGCACGTGAAGCAGGCATCAAGGTTGGCTCCGTGAGCGAACTTGTCGACAAACTCAAGAACGAAGCTGGTGTCCTTTAAGGACCGTCGCAGGAGGAAAGAAAATGACAACACTTCTTGTGGCTGAACACGCTGGCGGCGCTCTGAACGATGCAACCGCTAAAGCCATGACCGCTGCTGTAGCGCTCGGTTCTGACGTCCATGTCCTGGTTGCCGGTAAAGGCGTACAGGCTGTTGCTGAAGCTGCCGCGAAATTGACCGGCGCTGCAAAGGTTCTGGTTGCCGAAAGTGATGCTCTGGAGCACCAGCTGGCTGAGCCGACAGCTGACTTGATCGTCGGTCTTGCTGGCGACTATGACGCCATCGTTGCGCCGGCAACTGCCAACGGCAAAAACACACTGCCGCGGGTTGCTGCTCTGCTTGACGTCATGCAGATCTCTGACATCACCGCCGTTGTCGACGCTGAGACCTTTGAGCGTCCGATCTACGCTGGTAACGCCATCCAGACGGTCAAATCGGGTGATGCGAAAAAAGTTATCACCGTCCGGACATCTACTTTTGCTGCGGCAGAAGAAGGTGGCTCCGCTGCTGTAGAAGCTGTGGCAGGCACAGACGGCTCAGGCCTGTCCGAGTTTGTCGGTGAGGAACTGTCCAAGTCAGACCGTCCGGAATTGACTTCCGCCAAGATCATCATCTCCGGTGGCCGTGCACTCGGCTCTGAAGAGAAGTTCCAGGAAGTCATCATGCCGGTTGCCGATGCTCTCGGTGCCGCTGTCGGTGCGTCACGCGCCGCTGTGGACGCCGGTTACGCACCGAACGACTGGCAGGTTGGCCAAACCGGTAAGGTGGTTGCGCCAGATCTCTACATTGCCTGCGGCATCTCCGGTGCCATTCAGCACCTTGCTGGCATGAAGGATTCCAAAGTGATCGTCGCGATCAACAAGGACGAAGAGGCGCCGATCTTCCAGGTTGCCGACTACGGTCTGGTCGCGGATTTGTTCGAAGTTCTGCCGGAACTGAAGGCGTCCGTAGAATAACACCTGCGGCAAATTGATCACGGGCCCCGGGGTGAATGTCAGTTTTCGTCCCGGGGTTCTTGCTGTTCGGCTCAAGACTTGCCAAAAATAGCCGCAACAGGCCGTGAAAGGCATTTCATTTAGATCGGATATTCAGATGGCAGTCGAAATCAAAAAAATCGGCGTGATTGGCGCGGGTCAAATGGGCAGCGGTATTGCGCATGTATGTGCACTTGCTGGCTACGACGTCGGCCTAAGCGATATCTCCATGGAACGGATCGAATCCGGTCTGGCCTCGATCAACGGCAATATGGCCCGCCAGGTCTCCAAGTCGATCATTACCGAAGAAGAACGCACCGGCGCGCTCAGCCGCCTCAAGGCAGTTGAAGATGTCGATCTTTTGAGCGATGCGGATCTGGTGATTGAATCGGCTGTTGAGAATGAGCAGGTCAAACGCAAGATCTTCTCCCAGTTGTGCCCGATCCTGAAGCCGGAAGCCATTCTGGCAACCAACACCTCTTCCATTTCTATCACCCGGCTTGCGGCCACGACGGACCGTCCGGAACGATTCATCGGCATTCATTTCATGAATCCGGTGCCGATCATGGAATTGGTTGAGCTGGTGCGGGGCATTGCGACCGAAGACGAGACGTTCGAAGCGTCCAAACAATTCTGCGATCGCTTGGGCAAACAAATCGCAGTTGCTGAAGATTTCCCGGCCTTTATGGTCAACCGCATCCTGCTGCCGATGATCAACGAAGCGATCTATACCCTTTACGAAGGTGTTGGTTCGGTAGAATCCATCGACAAGGCGATGAAGCTTGGCGCCAACCACCCGATGGGTCCGCTGCAGCTGGCCGACTTCATTGGCCTCGACACCTGCCTGTCGATCATGCAGGTGCTTTATGAGGGGCTGGCGGACACCAAATACCGTCCGTGTCCGCTTTTGGTGAAGTACGTCGAGGCAGGCTGGCTCGGCCGCAAAACCCAGCGCGGTTTCTACGATTACCGCGGCGACGTTCCGGTGCCGACCCGCTAAGTCCGCCTCGTGAATCTTGCCCGCTACTGCCTGACCAACGCCGACCCAAATCCGGCCAAAACCGCGCTGGAAGTGGTTGGCGCATGCGGCGAGCGTTTAGAAACCTGGACATATGGCGATCTGACCCGGTCTGTTCTGGCTGTCGCGGCAGGTCTGAAGGCGGAAGGTTTTGAAACAGGCGACCGGGTTCTCTTGCGGATCGGCCACTCCAGCGATTTTCCGCTCCTGTTTTTTGGTGCCATTGCCGCCGGGCTGGTCCCCGTGCCGACATCCGCGCTGCTGACATCTTTGGAAACGAACACGATCCTCGCAGATTGTGGTGCAGCACTGGTGATCCATGATGGCAAAACTTCATTGCCAGATACCGGTGCCGCGAGGTTCTTTGGTCCAAATGAGATTGAAAAGCTCAAACAGGCAGCGCCTGCAGGTTTTGCCGAAACCCAGGCCGATGACCCTGCCTTTTTGATTTACACCTCCGGTACCAGTGGCACCCCGAAGGGCGTTTTACATGCTCAGCGATCCGCCCCGGCACGAGCGCCGATGTATCAGGGCTGGTATGGCATCAGCGCAGAAGACAGGTTGCTGCATGCAGGGGCGTTTAATTGGACCTATACCCTGGGTGTCGGTCTGATGGATCCCTGGGCCAATGGTGCGACAAGCGTCGTCTATGACGGGCCACGCGATCCACATGTCTGGCCGGAAATTCTTGAAACCAGTAAGGCCACATTGTTTGCGGCAGTTCCAAGCCTTTACCGGCGCATCTTAAAATATGCGGATGTCTCGCAAACCTCTTTTCCTGACCTGCGCCACGGGTTGACAGCGGGGGAAGCCCTACAGGCCGCGCTCTATCATGACTGGAAAGAGCGAAGCGGACGGGAGCTCTATGAAGCGCTCGGCATGAGCGAGATTTCTACCTATCTTTCCAGCAGTCCCGGCGTACCAGTCAAGCCAGGGTCTCCCGGCCGGCCGCAACCCGGCCGCAAAGTCGCTATTTTGGACGAGGGTTCAGAAGTGGCCCAGCCTGCGGCTGCAGATACACCAGGACTTTTGGCCGTTCATCGCGATGAACCGGGCCTCATGCTCGGCTATTGGAACCGCCCAGACGACACCAGTGCCGCATTTCTTGGCGACTGGTTCCTGACGGGTGATAGGGCCCGCGAGGATGCCGACGGCTACTATTGGTATGAGGGGCGCGCCGACGATCTGATGAATGCGTTTGGATACCGGGTTGCGCCGGAAGAGGTCGAACGAGCATTGGCGGCGCATCCAAGCGTCTCAGAAGTTGCCGTCACCGCCGTTCCCGCAGGCTCTGGGGTCGATCTTATTACCGCATTTGTGGTTCCCGCTGCGCCGGACAGTTTCAGCGAAGATGAGCTTGCCGCTTTTGCCGGGGAAAGGCTTGCTGACTATAAACGTCCGAAGGTCTACCGGCCTGTTGCCGAATTGCCGCGTACCCCATCCGGAAAGGTGCAGCGCAAAGCTCTGCGGAATGTTTAAAACCTTCTGAATTAAAGTAAATTTTCATTAACCTCTGCTTAAGCCCGCTCCGGTACAAGGGATCTACCTTCAGGAGACCAAGATGGACAGCGTTGGACTAGCCAACACCTTTGTAGCTATGAACCAGGCCCAAACCGGCCAGGCGATTCAGGCTGAAATGATGAAAATGGCAGCCCAACAAGACGCCAATCTCGTAGCACTCCTTCAGCAGGGCGCTGAGAATCTGCAAACCACCCAAGCAGCTCCACCTCCGGGCCTTGGCAGTCAGGTCGACGTTACCGCCTGAATTCCTGATAACAATTCCAATCTGTCGGCGGATCCATTACCGCTATTTGTTTCGTGCTTTGCAAGGCAATGGTGACTTTGCTTTGCGTTTCGCCCGGTGTTCAGCACTGCCGCAGCTAGTGCCTGAGGCCAATGACGGCCTGAGCTTTGTAAAAATGTATATAAAATCAGATGCTTGAGTAGAATTCATTCAAATTTTAATCAAATTGCTCAAGAAAAAGAAAACCCGCATCAACGCTGCTTATCAGTATTTCCCTCATTTTTCCTAGTTTCGCTAAAATTGAGCCTAAATAGCTAAGAGTCTGAAACCAAGAATTGGTAAGACGATGCCAGAAGGTATTGGATACGGATCAGCTTTGGCATTCCGGCCGTCTTTGCAAGTTCCGCGGATCGATCAGGTTGCGGAGCAGGCACAAACGATCAACGCCAAGCAGTCCGCAGCTGTTGCCGAGACTGTTCAACGGCAAGCGAATTTCAGCGCCAACAGAGCTGAAGCCTTGTCGCGTCAGGCCGAGCAGTTGCAACAACGCGCACAGCCTGCCGACCCTGGAGCAGGTTTGGGCAACCGGCTGGATATTTCCGTGTAACAGGAAATCCAGCCAAATCATTGCGCCAAAGGAGTATTGAGTATGGCGAGCGTATCTGACAGCACATCCTCGCAAGCGGCCTATAATACGGCCAATGTGCGCAGTGAGCTGGCGGCGAATGCGGTCCGTGATCAGAACGATCAGGAACGTCAAGTCGCACAGCGGCTTGAGGAGGCTCAGGCCACCAGTGAAGAGGACCGCCGCGAGCAGCGGCAGATCCCAGGCCTTGGCGAAGCCGTCGACATTACTGTCTGAGTGATTTTTGCGGAGGCGATTACGCCTCCGGTTTCCCCATCGCTGCGTTGATCAGCGCTTTGGCCTCGCCGGATGCCCATTCCGCGGGGCCATACATCGTTCCGACTTCACAGCCGTCGGGGCTGATCAAGATAGTTGTCGGCAGTCCGGTAGCGCGGGCGACTCTCCGCAAATCTTTCAAAAGCCCATTTGAAGCGTCTGAATAATAGGCGAGATGGCCGACGCCAATCTCGTCCAAAAAGGCTTTTGGTTTTTCTGGTCCACCACGGTCCAGATTGACCGCGACCACTTCAAAACCTTCATTGCCGAGATCCGCCTGAAGCTCATCCAGAGCAGGCATTTCCTTGCGGCAGGGTGCACACCAGGTAGCCCACAGGTTCAATAGAACGGTCCGGTCTTTAAAGCCGGCCATGGTGATCGGTTGATCATCTGGTCCCTTGAACGTTAGCCCGCTCAGGTCAAGCGGCTGGCTCGCCGGTAAGAAGGCCGCGACCTCCCCCTTGGCATGAGGGGTGGCCGCTTCTGCAGAAACCAGCGCAGCCGAACAGCTTTCGCCCCCAGCGTTGTTGCCATTTTGGCCGTTGATCACGTATAGAGCCGCTACAGCGGCCACGACACCCGCCAGCCCAGCGGCATAATAGCTTCGTCTGGAGGACTTGGCAGGTTCGGTAGGCTTCGTCATTCGTTCACACCTCGCAAGGGGCGCCTCTTAAAGGACAGGACATGAGCAATCGCATGTGGGGCGGCCGGTTCGCCGAAGGACCGGACGCCATCATGGAGGAAATCAACGCCTCCATCGATTACGACAAGAAGCTTTATAAGCAAGACATTGACGGCTCAAAAGCCCATGTGCGCATGCTCGCGGAAAAAGACATTGTGACGCGGGACGATGCCGACAAGATCGTTCAAGGTCTAGACACAATCCTGTCAGAAATCGAAAACGGCGACTTCAAGTTCTCCCGGGCGTTGGAAGATATTCATATGAATATCGAAGCGCGGCTCGCAGAACTGATTGGTCCGGCGGCAGGTCGCTTGCACACGGCCCGTTCGCGCAACGACCAGGTTGCGACGGATTTCCGCCTGTGGGTGCGCGATACGCTGGACACGCTTGATGATCAGCTGACGGAGCTGATGCAGGTGCTGGCTGAAAAGGCTGAGACGCATGCCGGGGATGTCATGCCGGGCTTTACGCACCTTCAGTCTGCTCAGCCGGTGACCTTTGGCCATCATTTGCTCGCCTATGTCGAAATGTTTGCGCGCGACCGCGGCCGGGTGCGCGATGCCCGCAAACGCATGAACGAATGCCCGCTGGGGTCTGCGGCCCTTGCCGGAACCTCCTTCCCGATTGACCGCAAGATGACCGCGGAAGCGCTTGGCTTCGACCGTCCGACCGCAAATTCGCTTGATGCCGTATCAGACCGGGACTTCGTCATTGAAGCATTGTCCGCTGCGTCCTTGGCTGCGATGCACTTGTCCCGTTTGGCGGAAGAAATCGTCGTTTGGTGCTCGGCACAGTTCGGTTTTGTTAAATTGTCCGACAAGTTCTCCACCGGCTCTTCGATCATGCCGCAGAAGAAAAATCCGGATGCGGCCGAACTGGTACGCGCCAAGACGGGCCGGATCTACGGATCATTGCAAGCGCTTCTGGTGATGATGAAAGGGCTGCCGCTCGCCTATTCCAAGGATATGCAAGAAGACAAGGAACAGGCCTTTGACGGACTTGCCAGCATTTCTTTGGCGCTGGCGGCCATGACGGGAATGATGCGCGATCTCGAGCCGGCGACAAAGTCCATGAAAAAGGCGGCCGGTTCTGGTTATTCCACCGCAACTGACCTCGCCGACTGGCTGGTCCGGGTGCTTGGCCTGCCGTTCCGGGATGCCCATCATGTCACCGGCGCGATTGTGGCGATCGCCGTTGAGAAGAACGTCGAGCTGCACAAGGTCACTTTGGAAGAAATGCAGGCCGTGGAACCGAAGATCACGGACGAAATCTTCTCTGTGCTGTCGGTCGACAAATCCGTCCGTAGCCGGGTGAGCTACGGCGGCACATCACCAGTGAATGTGCGCAAACAAGCGCGCCGCTGGCTCAAGGACCTGGCCAAAGCCTGATTGCCGCCCGCAAATCCCGCATGACAGGCGAGACTGGCCTTGCCCATTTCAGTCTGTCATGCGAGGAGAGAGCAGAATGATTTATTCGCCACAAGGGTTGAGCCAAAAAGGGCTGTGATGGTGACGACACGCCGCTTGAAGATATTTGCGATGACCGGCATTTGCCTGGGCCTGGTATTGGCCGGATGCGGGCGCAAGTCGGCACTTGAGGTGCCTGGCGCTGCAACTCAGGCACCGGCAAACACCGCTGCTTCAGAATCCAATGTTCCGGCAGCCGGGACATCCGAGCCTGCGGCCCCGGCATCTAACGGTGGCTTCATCTTGGATCCGTTGATCGGCCAATAGGGGCGAAAGTCCGAAAACTTCAGAACACCAAGCTGTACGGGGTATTCCCTTGCATCATTTCGACTATAAAGGCGGCGCCCTATTTGCTGAAGGCGTGGCCATTGAAGATATCGCCCGTGAAGTTGGGACGCCGTTTTATGTCTATTCAACGGCAACATTGACCCGGCACTACGAGGTGTTTTCCTCTGCCTTTGCCGATATCCCATCGCTGGTCTGTTATGCGATGAAGGCCAATTCCAACCAGGCTGTGCTTGCGACCTTGGCGCAGCTCGGTGCCGGCATGGATGTGGTCTCGGAAGGCGAATTGCGCCGTGCACGGGCAGCTGGCGTACCGGCAGAAAAGATTGTTTTTTCCGGGGTTGGCAAAACCGAAGCCGAACAGGCTTATGCGCTGGAAGAAGACATCCTGTGCTTTAACGTCGAATCCGAGCCGGAACTGCACCAACTCTCTCGCGTGGCAACACAAATGGGCAAGACGGCCCGGGTGTCCATGCGCATCAATCCGGACGTCGACGCCAAGACCCACGCCAAAATCGCGACCGGCAAAGCCGAAAATAAATTCGGCATTCCGTGGCAGCGCGCACGGGAAGTCTATGCAGAAGCTGCCAGCCTGCCCGGACTGAAAGTGACCGGCATCGACATGCATATTGGTTCCCAAATTACCGAGCTGGAGCCATTCGACAATGCCTTTGCCCGGCTCGGAGAGCTGATCACCGACTTGAGAGGCCAGGGCCACGCGATTGATCATGTCGATCTCGGTGGGGGGCTCGGAATTCCTTATGTCACCGACAATGACCCGCCACCGCACCCGGACGCTTATGCGGAAGTGGTGAAAAAGCACGTCCGGGAACTTGATTGTAAAGTCATGTTCGAGCCGGGCCGTATGATCGCTGGTAACGCTGGGATCTTGGTGACCAAGGTCATTTACGTCAAAGACGGTGCGGACAAGAAGTTCGTCATCGTCGATGGCGGCATGAATGATCTTATCCGGCCAACACTTTATGAGGCCTATCACGAAGTCCGCCCAGTGACGGAGCCTGACCCGGATTCGGATCGAATCACAGCCGATATCGTGGGTCCGGTGTGCGAAACCGGTGACTTTTTGGCTCAAAACAGGGATATGCCCAAAGTAAACGCCGGAGAAATGCTGGCTGTTTATTCCGCTGGCGCCTATGGCGCTGTTCAGTCCAGCACTTATAACTCCCGGCTTTTGGTGCCAGAAGTCCTCGTAAATGCTGATCAATTTGCGGTAATCCGGCCCCGGCCAAGCTTTCAAGAATTGCTCGATCTCGACAAAATCCCGGATTGGCTCAACAACTCGTGACAAAATCCTCCGGAAATTAGTTGTTTCAGCAACTTGCCGGACAGGCCGTGATGCCTCACTCTTATAGAGATGGGCAGATCAAGGTGTTGGTCGCTGTCGGCCATCAGCCTCTGCAGAGGATCCGGAGGTGCTTTTGCGCACGAGTGACGACAAACCGGGCCATTCCGGGCATGTGTCCGCGGAACACTTCGGTTGGCTGGCGGTCATCCAATCGCGGCTGAACCGGCTGGTCCGGCACAGCAAATGGGCACTGTTTGTTGAACGGTGCTGGCGGGCCCTCTTTCCGCTTCTGATTGTCATTGCACTCTTCGTCGGAGTGTCTTGGCTTGGTCTTTGGCTGATATTACCGGTTTGGGCCGGGCCGATCGGCGTTGCCCTCTTTGTCCTTGCCGCAATTTGGGTTTCTAAGGACCTGTTCCGCTTGTCCTGGCCGACCCGTGGTGAAGCGCTTCACCGGGTCGAGCAATCCTCTAAATTTGGCCACCAGCCGCTCACGACTTTGGAAGACGAGCTGTCCGTTGGAGCGGGTGATCGCAAAAGTGAAGCAATCTGGGCTTTGCATCAGCGGCGGACCGCGCAAGCTCTGGCCGAGATCAAGTCAAAAGGGCCCGATCCGAGAGCTTACCGCCGTGACCCGCTGGCTATCCGTGTCCTGGCGGTTTGTTTTATTCTGATCGGATATTTCGCGGCAGGGCCGCATCTCAACGATCGGCTCGCCTCAGCGTTCAGGAATCCATTCACGACAGTCGAACCGCCAAGCCGCCTGGATGCCTGGGTTACGCCGCCGCTCTACACCAGCGAGCCGCCGATTTATTTGACCGGTGAAAGTGCACAGTTGCGGGATGCCGGAGCACCCATTTCGGTTCCTGAGGGGTCTGTCCTCGTTGTCCGCACGCAAGGCGCCAAAGAACTCACCATGACCTTCTCTGAGGGCGCTGATGGTGAAGTCGAGACAATTGAACCGTCTGAAGCCGGCCTTCAATCAAGCACGCAATCCGGCATGGCCTTGCCGGAAGAGCGGCGTCTTACACTTGAGACCACCGGTGTTGTCGATCTGATCGCGGGTGAAGAGCCATTCTTAAGTTTTGTCTTTGCCGTGCGCCCGGATCACGAACCAGAAATACGTCTGACAGATGACCCGGAGGAACAACTCAGCGGTGCCCTCAAATTCTCCTATCTGGTCAATGACGACTATGGTGTCATTTCCGCTGAAGCCCGGATTGCGCCGCTGCCGGATCCGGATAAGGAAGGGCATGTGTCGCGGCCGCTGGTCGAGGCACCCATTTTCCCGTTGTCTCTGCCGCCGCAGGCAGGAACTGCGAAAACGGGCGAAACCATTCGCGACCTGACCTCTCATCCATGGGCGGGCTCGGAAGTGGACTTGACCCTGGCTGCAAGAGATCAGGCCGGGCAAGAGGGGCGGTCTCCAGATTACCGGATCACGCTACCGCAACGGCGGTTCGGAAAACCGCTGGCGAGGGCTGTTGTCGAACAACGGCGCAATCTCGCCCTCGACGCGCAAAGCCATCCTGGTGTGATTATGGCGTTTGATGCCATGATGATGGCGCCGGAAGTGTTCAAAGTGGAAGTCCGCACGTATCTGGGCATGGATTTCGCTTACCGTCAGCTTGTGAATGCCCAATCGGACGAAGAACTGAAGGCTTTGCTGCCGCTTTTATGGGACTTGGCGCTGTCAATCGAAGATGGCGATCTCTCGATGGCTGAACGCAAACTACGCGAAGCCCAGGAGGCGTTGCGCAAGGCCCTTGAGGAAGGCGCAAGCGATGAGGAGATCGCAAAACTCACCAAAGAACTGCGTGAAGCTCTGAACGAATACATGCAAGCGCTGGCAGAACAAATGCAGCGCAATCCGCAGACAATGCAGCCTTTTAACAGTGATCAGCAGACGCTCAGCCAGCAAGATCTGAGCGAGATGCTCGATAGGATCGAAGAGCTGGCCCGCACGGGATCCCGCGATGCTGCCCGGGAACTGCTCGCCCAAATGCAGCAGATGCTGGAAAACCTGCAGGCCGGACGGCCGCAGATGATGCCCAACAACATGTCCAGCGAAATGATGGAGATGCTCAATCAGTTGGGTGAGATGATCCAACGCCAGCAACAGCTGATGGACGACACCCATAATTTTAACCAGGATCAGCAGCAACAGCGCCGGAATCGCCAGCAGCAGGGTCAGCAACAGCAAGGCCAGGGACAACAGCAGCAGCTTTCAAAGGAGCAACTGCAGCAAATGCTGGATCAGTTGCAGCAGGGACAAGGCGAACTGGCGCAAAAGCTGCAAGAGCTGAGAGACCAGATGAACCAGAACGGCATGGGCGAGAATGAAGCGCTTGGCGAAGCTGGCGAGTCCATGGGTCAGGCTCAAGAATCCCTCGGCGAAGGCCAAGGCCAGCAAGCTCTTGGCCAACAGGGAGAAGCACTGGATGCCTTGCGCCGGGGTGCACAAGGGATGACCGAACAAATGATGGGCCAGGGCGAAGGTGCGGGCTCTCCGAGCGGTCCGTCCCCGATGGATGAAGATCCGCTTGGCCGGCCGCGCCGAACCGAAGGTCCGGATTTCAACAACCGGGTCCAGATCCCGGATGAGATTGACGTGCAGCGGGCCCGCCGGATCCTGGAAGAACTGCGCCGCAGGTTCTCAGATCCCTCCCGGCCCAAACTTGAACTGGACTATCTGGAGCGCTTACTCAAGCGCTACTAAGAAGCGTCGTCCTATCAGATACTAAAAAACCCCGCTCAAAGCGGGGTTTTTCATGAATTCTTGTTGGACCTGGTTAAGCGTAGCGCCGTGCCGCTTGAGGTTCAGATCCAGCGATTGCACCGCGGACCGCAGCGCGGATGTCTGAGAGCGAAAATGGTTTGGTGACCACATCATGCACCAGAGAATCCAAGCCACTTGCCCGTTCGCGCTGATCTGCAAAACCGGTCATCAAGAGGATCGGTAACTCCGGATAGTCGCGGGCAGTGTGGAGTGCGAGGGCAATCCCGTCCATAACCGGCATCTTGATATCAGACAAAAGGAGGTCGTAGCCGCCTTTTTCCCGGGTCAGGATTTCCACCGCTTCGCCGCCGTCTTCAGCCGGATCCACCGTGTGGCCATCCAGTTCCAGCGCCCTCTTTACGAAGCTGCGCACTGCTTCATCATCTTCAGTAAGAAGAATGCGAGCCATGCTCACTCTCCTGTATTGCCGTCCGCTGCCGCCGCCTCCGGGGCAACCACGTATCCTATAAAAGGCAACTGCCGCCAGGCGTGCCCCATGTCCATACCGTATCCGACGACAAACTTATCAGGACAGGTAAATCCAACGTAATCTGCAGATATGGCAGCTTTACGGCGCTCGGGTTTATCAAGCAAAGCTGCGATCTGCACCGACTTGGCGCCCCTGTTTATCAACCGGTCCTTTGCAAATGCCAAGGTCCGGCCGGATTCCAGGATATCATCTACCAGAATTATGTCCCGGCCGTTAACGTCACTTTCGACATCGCGCAAAATACGAATATCCTTGCTTTCCGTGCCAGCGCCATAACTAGATAGATGCATAAACTCCATCTCCGGTTCAAGGCCGACACGGTGCATTGCGCGCACCAAATCAGCGGCGAAGATGAAACTGCCCTTCAAAACGGCAACCACCAGCAGCCGTTCCGGCTGGGCCTTGGTGATTTCACCGGCAAGCGCCCCAACGCGCTCTGCAATGGTGGTTTCGTCGTAAAGTGTATGGATGTTGGCTGTCATGGTCACTCAAGAACAATATTGCGCTGGCCGCGGTCAACAAACCGCACCTGAATGTCAGAAGCTCCTGTCGGCGGATCTGCAAGGATGGTCCTAAACCGGGTTTCATCCAAGCCGTTAAGCTTCTGGGTGCGGGGTTCGACAGTCCAAGCATAGACTTCTTGTAAATCTGCGCTTCTGATGGACAACCGGACTGCTGGTACGCTGTTTGTTTCTTCCTGTAGATTTCGGATAGAGCCTTCTACAACAAGAACCCGCTTGCCGTCTTCTACTTCCATGAAGGTTCTTAGATTTCTGAACTCCAGCCCGCGCAAATTCACTTCCATCCCCACCATCTGGTAGAGACTTGCAAGATCCGGCGACTGTTTGACCAGTGTATCGCGCATTAAGACGAGCAAAGCCGTCAAAGCCACCGCGCTGCCAAAAAGAGCGACGCCACCAATGCGCCGGAAGTTCCGCCGGAATACCCAATCTATGAGGGCGCCAATTCTGTTTTTTCGGAACTTGTTCGGATTGACCTTGATTTTGGGACGCTTGGCCAGGGTTTCGATGTCAGCGGCATTAGGGTCTGTTGGCGCCTCGTCCTCGGCCGTTTCGGCGGCAAATGCAGCCTGTTCCGCACTAGACTCTTGACTGGAAGATGGTGGAGTGCTGGCTACTGGTGGCTCTTCTTCGAGGCTTTCACTCTCGTCACCGGCAATTTCAGCATCATCTTGATCGTCACCATCATTGGCCGCATCTGCAGCCCAATCAGCTTCGTCCTTTGCGGGGTCATCTGCCGCCGCGGACTCTTTTGCAGGTTTTTCGTCGGCTGCATCAGCTTCGAAAGCTGCCGTGTCATCGCTCTCTTGTTTGGGGGCGACAAACCAGCGGTTTCCGCATTTGGCGCATTTCACACTGCGCCCTTCGGCCCCGAGAGCTTCAGGCTTGATCTCGTAAGATGTGCTGCAGTCCGGACAGGTGATCTTCATTTGTGAAGACCTTTCGCCTTGGCTTCCTTAGGCAACCCCCACATAAATGAAGGCGTGGCCTCAAACTGTGTCACAGTGTAATCGATTGGCATGAAATCCGGCATGAAATATTGGACAACGGCCAGTGCGTTCGATCACGGACTTTCCTGTGCACAGTGGACCTTTATATGATTAATGCTTCGTTAACGGCGCGCGGATAGCGTGCGCTCCATCAACAGGAGTTGCGGGTGTGATCCGTTTTGAAAATGTCGGATTAAGATATGGCATGGGTCCAGAGATCCTACAGGATTTGACCTTCCAGATTGAGCCGCAATCCTTTCAGTTTTTAACTGGCCCATCCGGCGCTGGAAAAACCAGCTTGATCCGGCTTTTGTTCATGTCGCTCCGGCCGACCCGCGGCTTGATCAACGTTTTTGGCCGGGATATGAGTATCATTGGCAAGGATGAACTGCCTGCGCTCCGGCGCAAAGTCGGTGTGGTTTTTCAAGATTTCCGGCTTCTAGACCATCTGACAACCTATGAAAACGTCGCTTTGCCGCTGCGGGTTGCGGGAAAAGACGAAGCAGACTATCGCTCGGATGTGATTGATCTGCTCAAATGGGTCGGTCTTGGCGATCGGATGCATGTTCTGCCCCCGGTCCTCTCCGGCGGTGAAAAACAGCGCGCGGCAATTGCCCGTGCCTTGATCACGCGTCCAGATGTTTTGTTAGCGGATGAGCCCACTGGTAACGTCGACCCGCCGTTGGCGCGCCGGTTGTTGCGTCTCTTTATTGAATTGAACAAACTTGGAACGTCGGTTGTTATTGCAACGCATGATGTCGCCCTTCTGGAACAGGTGGATGCCCGGCGCATGGTCTTGGCAGACGGCCGTCTCACGATTTTTGATTAGGCAAATAATGGCAGACACCGACAAACCTCAGAAATCGAAAGCACCGGATATTTCCGTCCGGCCGCAAAAACGTGCTGAGAAGTCAAAGCGGCCGAAACGCAAGCTCGCACCCAAAGCCAAAGCAAAACCTGCTCCGCAAGGGGAAGATGCCAAACTGCGCCCGGCCGCAGCAATCGTTCCACCACAATCAGTCGCAGGTCGGGCGTTGACGCTGGTGGTCGCAATCATGAGCTTCCTCGCGTGCTTGACCGTTGGTGGGGTCTCGGTGGTTTGGGATGCGGCCGATGCCTGGCAAAACGACCTGGTGCGTGAAATTACCATTCAAATCCGGCCTGCCGAGGGCGTCGACATGCTGCGTGAGATCGACAAGGCCGTTGCGCTCGCCCAAGAATTTTCTGGAATTGGGTCCGTGCGTGCGCTCTCCGATGCAGAGACTAAAGCGTTGCTGGAGCCTTGGCTTGGAGACGGCCTGCAACTGGAGGGGTTGCCAGTTCCGCGCCTTATTCAAATCACGCTCGCCGATCCAGCCCTTCTGAATTTGGATCAGCTTCGTGCCACCATCAGGCAAAATGTCACAGGAGCGAGCGTCGATGATCACTCCGTGTGGACATCTCGTCTGTCTGCAATGGCTGGGACCGTGGTCGCCGGCGGCTTTGCAATCATGGTACTCGTTCTCGGGTCTATGGTTTTAAGTGTCGTATTTGCCACCCAAGCGGCCATGGCGGGCAATAAGGACGTTGTCTCTGTGCTGCATTTTGTGGGGGCAGAAGACTCGTTTATAGCCCGGGAATTTCAACGGCATTTCCTGGTGCTTGGCTTAAAAGGAGGTGTTTCCGGCGGGCTTGTGGCGATCGTTTGTTTTGTTCTTTTGGACACGATGACACGGCAGGGAACCGGACAAGTCAGCTCTGATCAGTTGTCTGCACTTTTTGGATCGGTGTCAGTTAGCCTACCCGGCTATTTCGGCGTCTTCGGTGTTGTCTTCCTGGTTGCTGTGCTGACTGCGCTGACGTCCGGGCTTGCAGTCAAGGCACATCTTGCAAAAGTAGATTGATTTTTTTGTGAAAATGCCGCGAAATTGGCCGAATCATTTTCTATGGTCACCTTATGACGCAAGCAAACTCTGCTCTTGGAGCAGATGGCAATGAAGGGACAACCCTACCGGTTAGCCGGCGTGAGCCTGAGGTGCACATGCCTGCACGGGAGCGTGCGGCCAAAAACTCATCTGAAGATCCAGGGAAAAAGAAACGCTTTGGCTTGCGTACCTTGGCTGTTGCTGCGGTAACGGCGCTTGTTGCGGGAACCCTCCTGCAATTTGCCCACTTCGCGCATCAAGTGGCGACAACGGAAGTTCCGGCAAGTGTGCAGGCAGATGCAATTGTGGTGCTTACCGGCGGCCAAGAAAGGGTGAGCGAAGCGGTGCGCTTGCTGGAAGAAGGCCGCGGCGAACGTCTTCTGATTTCTGGTGTGCATCCGGGTACGACGCGAAAACAGCTTGCTGCAGTTACTGAGTCTGCCAAGCCGCTGGAGGCTGGCAGTGTTGAACTGGATCGGGAAGCCCTCAACACAGCAGAAAATGCGACTGAAACGGCAAGCTGGGTTCGCAAGAACGGTTTCGATTCCTTGCTGGTGGTCACCAGCGCATATCATCTGCCTCGAGCGACTGCAGAACTATCCGGTGCCTTGCCGGATGTGCAGTTGATCGGCTATCCGGTCTTTGCCAAGGACCTCCAGCTGGACGCTTGGCACACCAAACCGGCTACGATCCGTCTTCTCATCCGTGAATATGTGAAGTATACCGTCGCTCGGCTAAGAATTGCTATGCGCGGTATGAGCTGAAGCCTCAGGTCGTTTGCAGCGCAATTCCCGGCAAGTGATCCCGCCAAGCTTCACAGGTCCCATGCTGCTTTTGCGTTCTACGGTTTTTCAGATCCTCTTTTATTCAGTCACGCTTGTGCAAATGCTGCTGTATTTGCCGGTGCTTTTGTTGCCACGAAAATATGGCTGGTGGATTCCGAACATCTGGGCAAAGTCGCTGGTGTTGTTGATGCGCTATATCGTCGGCTTGAAAGTCGAATTTCGCGGCCGCGAGAACTTGCCGAGTTGTGGTTACATTGCCGCCATGAAACACCAGTCGGCTTGGGAAACGGTTGGCCTTATTCAGTTGTTTCCAAGGCCCGCGTTCATCCTGAAGCGGGAACTCAACTGGCTCCCGCTTTTTGGCTGGTATACGACAAAATATGATCAGATCCCGATCAATCGCGGCAAGCGTTCTGAAGCTCTCGCAGCCATGATGGAAGCAGCCAAAGAAAAAATTGACGACAACCGGCAAATTCTGATTTTCCCGGAAGGTACGCGCCGTCCGGCAGGTGCTGAGCCGAAGTACAAGTTCGGGATCGCGCATCTTTACAAGAAATTGCAGTGTCCCGTTGTGCCGATTGCGCATAATGCCGGTGTCTACTGGCCGCGTGCATCCTTCGTCGTTCACCCGGGAACCGTGATAGTCGAAATTCTTCCGCCAATTGAACCTGGTCTGTCGCCGGACGAGTTTTACGAAAAGATGGTTTCCGACATTGAGGCCGCGAGTAATCGTCTCATTGAAGAAGCCCGGTCTGAGGCCAATCCATCTCCCGTTCTAGAGAGTATTCCTGCCACCAAAGGCGTCTAGAGCGCCGGGCGTAAACATTTCCACGTTTTCGTCCGGTGCTCAAATCAGCTGCTTGTATCGGACTTGAGCCGGTCCGCCAGCCAGGACAGGCCGGTGTCGGTGATTTTCATTTCGTCCAAATGGGCTGCTGTGTTGATGACATATTCTGGATTGGCACCTGATTTGCCGACAGCACCGTTGACGATTTTCAGCTGTTCTTCCAAAGGCAGAGCGCCCGCATATTGCGGATGACCGTGATCGACCATGTAGACCAACGCCTCGACTTTCCGGCCGCTGTCGAGAGAAATATTGTGCCAGTGTTCCTTGTAGACCATCGTGGTCTGTTCCCGCGCGCGTAAATACTCAAGCGTATCAGGCCAAAGGTCAGTTGCGACCTGATAAGCCATTCCGCGGCAGGTGCCGCCATTGTCGAGACCAAAGACAAGGCCGGGACGTTCTTCGGTTCCCCGGTGGACCCAGGAATAGACACAAAGCGACCGATGAGCGCCATGTAAGAGGGCCGGTTCGGCATGCAGATGGTCAAATCCCGGGTTCCACATCAGTGACCCGTAGCCAAATACCCAAAAATCGCTCATATCACCCTGTCTCTTTGTTCAAGCGCAGTTTGCCAGTTCGAACATCAGACTTGCCGGGATAGCAAGCGGCGCGAGTGGTTTCAATGCTGTTGCCTCGAGATGAAAGACTTAAGGAGATTCTGCATCGTGTCTTCCGATACGCCTATCAAAGAAAAATCGTCGAAAAGAAAATACCTCCTGCTTCTCGCTGCCATATTCGTGGTGGCCGCCGGCTGGTCCGGCGCCTGGGCCTATGGCCGGTCGGTGCTGGCCAGTCAGATTGACCGACAACTCGCACAAATTTCCGACTTGGGCACAGAGGTCAATTGCCGCGATCTTGATATCGGCGGTTATCCGTTTCGCTACGAGATCTACTGCAAGGACCTGCGTGCCGCCGACCTGTCAGGGGCGGAGAGCACCGTTGCGGGTCTGAATGCAGTCGCACTGGTCTATAATCCCTGGCACGTTATTTTGGAGGCTAAAACTCCTGCAGCCGTAAGCGTGCCTTTAAAAGGGGTTGCCGGAGAGCTCTCCTGGAAAACGGCGTGGGCCAGCGCCAAATATTCAATGGACTCCTTGGGTGATGTCGACGTCGTTCTGACTCAGCCGGAACTTAATATCCAGAACCCCCTGGCCTCAGGACGAGCGGGCTCGGCCAAGGTTGAACTTCATTTGCGCGCATCACCCGATGAAACAGGTGCTGTCGACGGGTTTGTGTCGATTGATGGTCTGACATCAGAGCTGATGCCGTCCCTGGCAAGCCCGGTAGACACGCGGTTTCATGTGCGGGTCAAGGACGCTGCGCCGTTGCTTGCGGGCGCTGACTTGCGCTGGATTATTCAGGAAAAGGGGGGCGAACTGCCGGTTCGTCTGGAACTGGCGGAAATAGCCATGGGCATGAGCCGTTTTGGTGCAAGCGGTGACCTGACCGTTAACGATGCCGGGGCCTTGTCAGGTACCCTTACGCTGACCCTTGTTCAGCCCGATGGGTTTCTTAAGACCATCCAGCCGTTGTTCCCTGTCGGCAGCAATGAATTCAGCATTCTGGAAAGCCTGCTGACCAGTCTTAAACCAACAGGAACTGACCATCGCGGCGACCCGGCAATCGAATTCCTGCTTATCCTTGATCATGGTCTGATGCGCGTGGGTTTCATCACGCTTGGCCGGATCCCACCATTGTTTCAAGCGGGATCCTGAGCTACGGGCTGCGAAAACGCTCAGTCGCCGGCAATCCGGTCGATCGGAATGACATAGCTCTTGCGATGGTCCGGTTCGGCGATCTTTTCATAAAGCGCCACTGCCGGGGTATTCTTGCCAGGGACGATCCAGCGCAGGTGCAGCCAACCCCGTTTTTGACCTTCCGCGACCAGAGTCTCGATCAGCTTCCGGCCGGTGCCTTTGTTACGATGGTCGGGATGGACATAAATGTCATCGAGCTGGCCGATACGAAGCCCAGTAATCAGTTCTGGCAAATCGAAATAGACGGCAAAACCGATCAGTTTGTCGCCTTCAAATGCACCAAGCACCTCTGCGGTTTTGTCGCCAAGGATCCGTTCAGCGTAATAGTCGTCTGGCCGGCGCGGCGCGCCGCGGACCAGCGCCTGTGCGTTTTCGGCAATGAGCGGGGCCAGCTGATGGGCGTCATCCAGCCCGAGAGCCTTGATATCCGTCTTGCTCATGAAATCTCCGGGAATGAGGGAACAGAAGAGATGCCCAACATGTCCCAAAAGGCGATCCCTGATCAAGGACATGAATCAAATTCTCCGAAAGGACTTCAGAAGTCTGCCCAAACGTGCCATCACGCCAAGGATTGGAAGGATGGATTATTCGCATGATCAGTGACAATCGGGTTCGGGCGACGGTAATTGGACTAAGCGCGGTGTTGATGTGGGCAACCCTCGGTCTGTTTGGTGCTGGGTCTGGCGAGGTGCCGCCATTTCTGCTGAACGCCTTGTGTTTTGGTATTTCCGGTATTTTGGCATTAATCTTGGTGACCGCGACTGGAAAACTGGAGCGGCTCAAGCAGCCGCCAAAAATCTGGGCATTTGGTACTTTGGGCCTGTTCGGCTTTCACTTTTTTTATTTCACAGCCATCCGGAATGCGCCCCCAGTTGACGCCAATCTGATCAACTACACCTGGCCACTGCTGATTGTGGTGTTTTCTGCCTTTCTGCCGGGTGAGCATCTGCGCGTTCATCATGTTATCGGAACAATTTTGGGTCTGGCCGGTGCCGCCCTTTTGATCACCGGCGGAGACGGGATCAGTTTTTCCGGTGGTTCGGCGCTTGGATATGGAGCCGCCGTCCTATCTTCGCTGTTCTGGTCCAGTTATTCGGTGCTCTCCCGCCGCCTCGGACAGGTGCCGACCGAAGCAGTTGCAGGCTTTTGTGTCATGACCTCACTTCTGTCGGTGCTCTGCCACCTTATTTGGGAAGAGACGATCTGGCCGCAAAACATCCTGGAATGGGGATCGGTGATTGCCTTGGCTCTGTTCCCTGTCGGTCTTGCGTTTTTCACCTGGGACATCGGCGTCAAACGCGGCGACATTCAGGTTCTCGGCGCGGCTGCTTATTCCGCTCCGCTGTTGTCGACCTTGCTTCTGATCGCCTTCGGATTTGGTGCTTTGACCCTGCCGGTTATCATAGCCTGCCTGGCCATCACACTGGGCGCGGTCATTGCCGCCAAGGACATGCTGTTCAAAAAGACTGCTGCCGGTAACGCTGCGGAGTGATCCAAAAGGCGAGTGGATTCCTTCTCAGCTTGCCGTTAGCGTGCTGCACAGCAACAAAAACCACGGACGCCTTTCATGAGTGAGACCTTCAAACCCCGCCGTTCTGCCCTTTACATGCCCGGCTCAAACGCTCGCGCGCTGGAAAAAGCCAAAACGCTGGATGTCGATTGCCTGCTTCTGGACCTGGAAGATGCCGTGGCACCCGATGCAAAGGAAACAGCCCGCCAACAGATCGTGACTGCCGTTTCAGAAGGCGGGTATGGCCAACGCGAAGTTGTTATCCGCATCAACGGATTGGACACCGCTTGGGGTGAAGACGATCTCAAAGCCTCAGTGAAAGCCAATCCGGATGCGATCCTGGTCCCTAAAGTCAATTCACCTGCTGATCTTCAAAAAGTGGCTCACCTCTTGTCCATGCATGGGGCTTCCAACTCCATCAAGCTGTGGGCGATGATGGAAACCCCAGAAGCCATGCTGAATGTCGCTGCCATTGGCGCTTGCGGTAGAGACCCGGAAGTGCGCCTGTCCTGTTTTGTCATGGGCACAAACGATCTGGCCAAGGAAACCCGCGCGGCTCTGGTGCCTGGCCGGGCGGTGATGATGCCGTGGCTGATGACCTGTCTGGCTGCGGCCCGGGCAGGCGGCATCGACATTCTGGATGGTGTCTACAACGCCTTTCAGGATGAAGAAGGGTTTGCTTCCGAATGTGCGCAAGGCGCGGAGATGGGCATGGATGGCAAGACCTTGATCCACCCAAAACAAATCGCGGCCTGTCATGCTGCCTTCAGTCCATCGGAAGAGGAAGTTGCCTGGGCGCGCAAGATCAACGATCTCTTTGATCAGCCGGAAAATGCCTCCAAAGGCGCAATTCAGGTGGACGGCAAGATGGTTGAACGGCTACATGCGGACATGGGTAAGCGGGTGATTGCCATCGCTGACGCGATTGCCGCCCGCGCGTAAAAAACAGAGAGACAGCCATGAAATTGTACCGCTTCATCACCAATGTCGACAGCAGCGAATTCTGCCACCGGGTTACCGAAGCGCTTAATAAGGGCTGGGAGCTCAGCGGTTCGCCGTCGCTCACCTATGACGCGACCAAGAGTGAAACAATCTGTGGTCAGGCGGTGACCAAGGAAGTGGACGGCGATTATTCGCGGGACATCAAACTCGGCGATTACTGAGAATTATGGCCAGTGAGCGCGTCGAAGACGCGCTCATAGACTTCGATAACTTGCTGCAGTTCTGTTTCGCCCTGAGCTGCATAGCGGTTGAGGCCTGGCGCAGCGTTCACTTCCAGAACGGCGTAAGACCCGCCAGTCTGTTCCGGGGTCTCCGAGATCAGGTCAATGCCCGCATATCTGTGGCCGAGCGCCTTGCAGATGGCAATTGCCGTTGCTTTCAGATCGTCGGAGATCTGATCTGTCACGTCGTGCGCAATTGCCCCTGCCGATAGGTTTTTGTTGGGCAGCAGTTCGACCGTCTGTCCCTCCTCTGGGATTGAGGCCGGGCCAAGGCCTTGCCGGGTCAGCTCTGGTTCTACTCTGGGGTCGCGGAAGTTGATGCCTGTTATGCTGAAGGCCAGTTCCTCAACTGATCGCTCACCATCGCCTGTGACATGCACGGGCTGACGGTGAAGTGCCAAAAGAACCTCGCCGTCCAGAACCAGAATACGAAGATCTGAACCTGGGATTGCCTTTTGAACCAAAAGGGACGAATGGCGCATAAGAAGATCGGTGAGGGCGCGTTCCAGATTGGCGCGCGCATCCAGGCGCACCACATCTTCGCCTTCCTGACCGCTGTTCGGTTTGACAAACACCGGATAGCCTGTGTTTTCAGCAAATTGCAGTGCATCTTCGGCAGAATGCATATGCTCTGCTATCTCCGGCTTTTGCACCCGTAATCCGGCGAGAACATCAAAGGCATGGATGAGCAGGCTGTCAGGAACGGAATATCCGTCCCGTTTCAGGAAACCAAGTGTGTAGGCTTTATCGTCTGCGATTTCTGCTGCACCGAGCGGGTTTAGGTCGAAATGACTGCCACGGAAAAACCGCCGGGTGCCATCTTCAAGCTGGATAAATCCGGCCTGGCCGGAGCTCTCGTCACAAATGAGCGGCAAGCCGTGCCGGGCGCAATAACCGGCAAGTATCCTCTGCACAAGAGGTCGGGGCGTCGCCTTTTCCATCGTTTGACACGGCCGTTTCTCAGTTTCGCGATTGCCGTGAATTTGCCAGATAATCGATTTTGAAGAGGTCCGGATTTGTCGGGCCATTCGAGACGACATTGTAGACGGCAACGGAGGTATCGTACCCCTGCTGATCGGTCACTGTCCATTGCTTAAGCGCATAGTCGTTGGCGTCGAAAATCAGGGTCAAAGTGCCCGAATTGAACTTTGTCTTGTCGAAGATCGTCACCGTGACCAGATCTTCTTCTACCATCACATTGGTGACATTGGTGTCTTTTTGCAGATCAATCGTATCCGACAATAGGAAACGCAGCGGCGTTTGACCCAATGGCCAGATGTCCTGGGTGTTCAGTTTGCGGTCGCGTACGGACACAGATTTGCCATCGGCGACAATGTCGAGCACGGAGGGTTTGTTGTAGTAAAACCGTACCTTTCCCGGACGCGCCATATAAAACTTGCCATCGGACTGACTGCCATCCGGGCCAAACTGGATGAAGTCCCCGTGCATGGTCTTCACCGAGTTGAAATAGGAATTGAGGTCCTGAAGCGTCTTTTCTTCAGTTTCACTCAGTGCAACAGCAGGCCCCGCAACTGAGATGGCCAGAACCAGTGCCATGACTGGCCGGCCAATGAACTTGCCAAGGCGGGAAGCGAAGTGTGTCAGCATAATTGAGTGTCCTAAAACGGTGCCGGTACCTGAGCGTTAGACCGTAAATAGAAAATGTCTATGGCAAAGCTTGGGCGCAAGAGGGTCAGAAATCCTCATCAAGGCCGTTTTGCACCAGTATTTCACGTTTACCCGCATGATTTGCCGCGCTGATCAGACCTTCCTGCTCCATGCGCTCGATTAACGAGGCGGCGCGGTTGTAGCCGATCGACAGACGCCGCTGGATGTAGGAGGTCGATGCTTTCTTGTCTTTAAGAACGATCGCGACCGCCTTGTCGTAAAGATCATTGCCATCTCCGCCACCGGACGGAGCGCCGTCATAAGGACTTTCGGCTTCCTCGTCCTCTTCGGTCACTGCTTCCAGATACTGCGGTGTGCCCTGAACCTTGAGGTGTTTGACGATTTCTTCAACCTCGTCGTCTGAGACAAACGGACCGTGGACACGCTGGATCCGGCCGCCACCGGCCATAAACAGCATATCACCCATGCCGAGCAGCTGTTCGGCGCCCATTTCGCCCAAGATTGTGCGGCTGTCGATCTTCGACGTCACCTGGAAGGAAATACGGGTCGGGAAGTTCGCCTTAATCGTACCGGTGATGACATCCACGGATGGACGTTGGGTTGCCATGATCAAGTGGATGCCGGCGGCACGGGCCATCTGTGCCAGGCGCTGGATCGCGCCTTCAATGTCTTTACCGGCCACCATCATCAGGTCGGCCATCTCGTCGACGATGACGACGATATACGGCATGGTTTCCAGAGGCAGCTGTTCTTCTTCGTAGATCGGCTCCCCGGTATCCCGGTCAAAGCCCGTCTGCACGGTCCTTGTGAAGCTTTCGCCCTTCTCCAGCGCCTGCTTGATCCGGGTGTTGTAGCCGTCGATGTTGCGGACACCCATCTTGGACATCTTCTTGTAGCGGTCCTCCATCTCGCGGACGGTCCACTTCAAGGCGACAACAGCTTTTTTCGGATCGGTAACAACCGGGGTCAGAAGATGCGGAATGCCGTCATAGATCGACAGTTCCAGCATTTTCGGATCGATCATTATCATTTTGCACTGGTCCGGCGTCAGCCGGTAAAGCAGCGACAAGATCATGGTGTTAATGGCAACCGATTTACCCGAACCCGTGGTACCGGCAACGAGCAAGTGCGGCATGCGGGCGAGGTCCGCAACAACACCTTCGCCATTGATCGTCTTGCCAAGGCCGAGCGCCAGTTTGGACTTTGATTTCTCAAAGTCCTGAGAGGCCAGCATTTCCCGCAAATACACTGTTTCACGGCGGGCATTCGGCAGTTCGATGCCAATGGCATTCTTGCCCGGGATCACGGCAACACGGGCGGAAATCGCGCTCATGGAGCGTGCGATATCGTCAGCAAGGCCAATGACGCGGGACGACTTGATGCCCGGCGCCGGTTCCAGCTCATAAAGCGTGACCACAGGGCCCGGGCGCACTTCGATGATCTCGCCGCGAACGCCAAAATCCTCTAGAACGCCTTCCAGAATGCGGGCGTTTTGCTCCAGCGCATCAGCTGAGAGACCCGGAACTTTGCCACCTGCTTTGGCTTCGGCCAGAAGGCGCAATGGTGGCAGTTCATAGTCTTCCGGTGCGCCTAAGAAGGACGGCTGTGCCTCTTCCATCGCGCGCTTGCTTTGCTTCGGCTTCGGCGCTGGCGGAATTACCCGCCCTGTCTGCATTTGTTGCGGAGCCGACCGGGCAGACGCGGCCGGAGCAGGCTCCGGAGAGGCAATGCCGACCGGCATCGCGATGTCGCCAGGCAGAGGCTCACCAGAAACGGGCCCCTTGTCGATCAGGAACTCGTCCGGAGCAAACCCTTCACCTTCTTCGTCAAATGGGTCCTGGAGGTCATGCTCGCCCGAATCCTGAAGGTCTCCGCGTTCATAGAATTCATCCAGCCCGTCATCGTCCTCCGGCATCAAACGCCCGGCAAGTGCCCGGCGGAAGGATTTCAGGCGATTTTTCTGAGCGGGTTCTTCCGGCGCGTAGTCTTCATCTTCAACAACACCATCCCAGTGCTGATCATCATCATCGTAGACAGGTGCCCGTTTGAATCCGGCCATCCGGCGAACTTGGGTGGCTGCCAGCAGACCGAGATGGCTTGCATGACCGGCAACGGCGGTCGCCATCAGGCTGAGGCGGCTTTCACCGTCCTCGTCATCGTCGAGGCCGAGTTCTTCTTCTACCGATTTGCCGTGTCCGCTTGGCGCCCGGCGTGGTTCGACCGGTTCAACAGGTGCGCCGGCCCGGCCAAGCCATCCGGCTGAGGCAAGCAGGAGAAGCCCGGCCGGAACGCCGAGCCCCAAACCGCCAATTATGGTGGCAGCGCCGCTGGTTAGATTGCTGGTCAAAACAGCAGGAACGCTGTGGATCATGTCGCCCAGAAAACCGCCGAGGCCTGTTGGCAGTGGCCAGCTTTGCGGAACCGGCAGTGCGGCAAGTGCGCCTCCCGCCAGAGCAGACCCAAGAACCCAATACAAAAGCCGCTTACGGCCAATGCCGAGGGTGTGCCCGGTCAGGAGCCGCCAGCCCCAGAGAACCAGCGGAATGAGAAAGACGGCCGTGGCAAGGCCAATCGTCTGCATCAAGACGTCGGCGACAATCGCGCCAGGAGCGCCAAGCGCATTGCGGACCGGTCCGCCGGTGGCATGGTTGAAGCTTGGGTCGTTGACAGACCAGGTGGCAAGGGCGGCGGCCAGAGCTGCGGTGAGCGCGATGACGCCGAGACCGGCCGCTCCTGTCAGATTGCGGCGCAAAAAGCGTTTGGCCGGACTTTCTGTATCCAGCAGATCAGCCGCGGAGCGGCGATTGGTCCCACGAACAGCACTGGCCCGTCTCATGCCTTATCTCCCAACCAATTTGCCAATCGTTCAAGAGCGATTTCTGTTTGTGCGAGAGGTGCCACAAGTCCCGCGCGGATATAGTTGCGTCCCGGATTGCTGCCATCGGACTGATCGGATGCTAAATAGCTGCCCGGAAGCACTTTCACGCCGGTGTCGCGCCACAGAGATTGTGTGACCGAAACACCATCGCCCCATCTGGCGACATTGAGCCACAGGAAGAAACCGGCGTCTGCGGTCACTGGCCCCATGATCGGGCCAAGCAGACGCTCGGCCACTTCGTATTTCTCGTTGTAGAGCCTGCGGTTTTCTTCAACATGCGCTTCGTCGCGATAGGCACGGACGGCCACAGCTTGTGCCGGTAGCGGCACTTGCGGCGCGGCCAAACCGCGGAATTTTGCCCATTTTCTCAAGAAGACCGGATCACCCGCGGCAAATCCACAGCGCAGGCCTGCGAGATTGGACCGTTTCGACAGCGAATTCAGGACTACAATGTTGGAAAAATCAGTGCCCATCGCATGAGCAGCTTCCAGAACACCCGGCGGCGGCGTGGACCGGTAGATCTCCGAATAACATTCATCGGCAAAGATGATGAAGCGGTGCTTGCGGGCTAAATCAATCAGTATCTGCCAATAGGCAAGCGTGGCAATAGATCCTTCCGGGTTGGTTGGCGATGCGACGTAAAACGCCACTGTTCGATCCAGAAGATCCGGATCGAGACTATCCAGATCCGGCAGGAAGTGGTGTTCGCTGACGGCATCCAGAAGGATCGATTCACCATCGGCGACATGAGCCGCGGCTGCATAGGTCTGGTAAAATGGATTCGGCAGGATCACGGCCGGATGGTCCAGGCCTTTGTCCAGCTGGTCGCGGGCGGCAATGGCGCCAAACGACAGGCCTTCACGCGAGCCGTTCAGGGGTAATACGCCAAATTCTGCGTCGATCTTTCCATCCAGGCCATATCGTTTGTCGAGCCAGCTTGCGATGGTTTCGCGGAACTCGGCCGTGCCATTGATCGGCGGATAACGGCGGAAATCAGCCATGTTTTCCGCCAGAACCTCAGCCGTAAAATCGGGAATCGGATGTTGCGGTTCGCCGATCGTCATCATGATCGGGTCGAAACCGGGTGTCTCCCCGGCGAGCAATTCGGCGAGGCGCTGAAATGGATTTGAGCCCGGCAGAGATGCGCCGCGCTGATAGGTGGTTTGGCTGGCAGTCATAAAAGATCCGGCAGTCGTTACGCAGTACTTTTGCCAGACCCTATCCCGGTCTTGGTAAATCTCTTATTAACCAAGGGCGGCCATCTGCCGATCACGGATGGATTGCGAAGACATTTTCGAGCCACTAGGGTTCGGCAGCATAGAGACCTTAACGACCAAGCAGGGCATCCATGCGTTCAGAAAAAGACCCAATTTCCGTTGTCTGCTTCGGAGATTCGCTGACTTGGGGGTTTGTGCCCGGCAAAAAGTCCCGCTATGGCCATGACGTCCGGTGGACCCGGCTTCTGCAAAAGGAGCTGGGGCCGGAGTTCTATGTCATCGAAGACGGCGTCAACGGGCGCACAACTGTGTTCGAAGACCCGGTCCGGGGCGACAAGAACGGATTGGAGCATCTGAAAACAGTACGCAAAACGCATATGCCGATCGATATTCTGATCATCATGCTCGGCACCAACGATCTGCAAGACCGGTTTCAAATGAGTGCGGATGCGATTGGTCTGGCGATGGGGCGGATCCTGTTTGCCGCAACCCAGCCGACCGATGATGTCGAAGGTCGTGCGCCAAAAGTTCTTCTGATGGCCCCGCCGCCGCTGGGTGATTTTACCGGCAAAGAATACGAAGGCATCTATTCCAATGCTCATGGCAGCGAACAGTCAAAGCGTCTGGCGGATGTGTACCGGCAACTGACTGAAACCTACGGCGTTGCCTTTTTTGATACGGGCTCCGTGGTGTCGGTCAGCAATGTGGATGCGGTGCATTTGGAGGCTGAACCGCAGAAGGATCTGGCTAAAGCGATTGCGAGTGAAGTGCGTTCACTTGTTTCCGCTTGATTTCAGATTGGCAGCACTTCAAATGCCTTGCGCAATCGTACCTTGACCGATCCCGCTGTTTCGGTCTGTTCCGCCCGTTTGAAAATTGCAAGCGCTTCTGTTTTGAATTCCGGAAACTGCTTGGCCAGGATGGAAAAGGCATAGTAGCCCCACGCTCGGATCAGCTTGGCATCGGAGATCATGGACTCTTTGATGAAAGCATAGAGCAGCCGTTTGACCGCTTCGGTCAGTTCAAGACGATCCAGATACTGCAGCACATGCAGCTTGGCTTCCCAATGGGACAGCGGCGCCAGATTGCAGAGATGTTGGCGCGTCAGATCTGCCGGGAGACTAAGTCCGCTTTCCAGGGAATGTTTCAGCAGCCAGGTGGCGGCGCGATCACAGGTTGGCTCGGAACTCAGCTGAACCAGTGAAGCTAACCAGTCGTCCGTATGCGTCGTGTCCGCATAAAGATCCAGAAGCGGTTGCGTGTTCTTGCCGTCCCACGCAGCCAATCTTGCTTTCAGATCATCAAACATGCTGCGGGTCTCAAAAATCCACCGTCAAACCCTTGATTTCCCAGTCGTCATAGCGCGTCGGTTCCAGGCCGCCGCGGCCATCGACTTCTTCCGGCATGGCGTCCTGTTTGGCGTCGATCTCCTTGCGCCGGTCTTCGGCTTCTTTCAAAGCGCGCTGGGCGGCGGGAGGCAGATCTTCAAATTTCCGTTTTGGCGCTTCGGCCACATCCGTTTTAAGGGACGGGACTTCGGTGGCCGTGAAATCGGCGGTCGATGTATCTTTGGTATCGGTCATGGTTTGGCGGTCGCAGCTTGGCTGTCAGGCGGATTTCAAAACTCTGGTGTTATATAGGCTAAACTTGCCAAGATTGGCAGTCATACCCATGTTGAAGGCCGGATAATGTTATCGGGCGCATTTGCCTAAACAATCAAAGGAAACGGATCAAACGACGATGAATTACGTTCGCACAGCCATGCTGCTGGCAGGAATGACCGCTCTCTTTATGGGCGTCGGCTTCATGATCGGCGGACAAGGGGGCATGATGATTGCCCTTGCGATTGCGGCCGCAATGAACCTGTTCAGCTATTGGAACGCGGACAAGATGGTTCTGCGCATGCATCATGCTCAGGAAGTCGATGAACGCTCCGCGCCAGAGTATTACGGCATGGTCCGCCAACTGGCACAGAATGCCGATCTGCCGATGCCGAAAGTTTTTATCATCAACAACCCGCAGCCAAATGCCTTTGCCACCGGCCGGAATCCGGAAAACGCAGCTGTTGCCGCGACTACGGGCCTGCTTGAGATGCTCAGCCAGGAAGAAGTGGCCGGCGTGATGGCGCACGAGCTCGCGCACGTGAAAAACCACGACACGTTGATCATGACGATCACAGCGACGATTGCCGGTGCCATCTCCATGCTGGCGAATTTTGCCTTCTTCTTCGGCGGCAACCGCAACAATCCGCTCGGCATAATCGGCGTGATCCTGATGATGGTGGTCGCGCCGATGGCCGCGATGGTCGTGCAAATGGCGATTTCCCGGACCCGTGAATATGCTGCTGATCGCATGGGCGCGCAGATCTGCGGTGAACCGATGTGGCTCGCTTCTGCCTTGGCCAAGATCTCAGGAGGCGTGGAACGGATCCACAATCCGGATGCAGAAGCCAATCCGGCGACAGCCCACATGTTTATCATGAACCCGCTGTCCGGTGAGCGGATGGACAATCTGTTCTCTACTCATCCGAACACGCAGAACCGGATCGACGAGCTGCGCAAATTGTCTGAGGCCGGATTGGGCACCGCTGGCCGGGGTACTTATGCCCAAACAAGCGCTCCGCACTCCGGTCCCTGGGGCGGTAAATCCGGTACCCGGTCCTATGATGAACCGCCGCGCTCGAAAGGCCCTTGGGGCTGAGGAATCAACAGAGACTTCGAAAATCCTTGGCGATTGCCAGGCCAAGATCTAGAATGAATTTAGACGCGCCGCAGCCGGATCCCGGACTGCGGCGCTTGATTTTGACACCGGCAGCGTCTCATCGGCTGCCTATCAGGACTGTTCCGTGACCAAAACTCCGCTAAAAAAGAATAAAGCCCCAAAGGGCAATCCGGCCGATAAAAAAGACAAGCCGGGGTTTGCGGCTCGTAAGGTTGCCGCGGATATCCTTGGAAATGTGGTTCACAAAAAGCGTCCTTTAGACGGCGAATTGGACATGGCCTCTGGTCACTCCGGTTTCCGGGATTTAGCCGCCAATGACCGCGCACTCGTGCGGGCAATTGCTGGAGCCGCCCTTCGGCACCGCGGCGAAATCGCGGAGATCCTGAGCCGTTTGCTGGATCGGGATATTCCAGAGAAAACCGGCCGGGTGCTCGATATTCTTCACGTCGCCATCGCGCAAATGCAGTTTCTGGATATTCCGGACCGGGCCGCTGTCTCGATCGCCGTCGATCATGCGTCGATGGACCGGCGCGCACGGCCCTATAAAGGTCTTGTGAACGGTGTTTTGCGCCGTCTTGGCCGAGAACGTGACGAGATCACAACTGATATTGATGCGGCCCGGATCAACACGCCGGACTGGCTCTGGGAGAGCTGGCAGGAGGCTTATGGGGAAGAGGGAGCCGCTGCCATTGCCAAAGCGCATGAAACAGAAGCTGCGCTCGATCTCACCGTAAAATCCGATCCGGATGGCTGGGCTGAAAAACTTGAGGGCACGATCGTTGGCGCGGGAAGTGTCCGGCTGACCAAAAAGGGTGCCGTTGATGCTCTGGAGGGATTTGAAGATGGAGCCTGGTGGGTTCAGGACGCGGCTGCAGCCCTGCCAGCGCGGCTGCTAGGTGATGTTTCCGGTTTGAAGGTCGCAGATCTTTGTGCTGCTCCGGGTGGTAAAACCGCACAGCTGGCTGCTGCCGGAGCAAACGTGACCGCCGTTGATATTTCAAAGGGCCGTCTCAAGCGGCTTTCAGAAAACATGACCCGTCTTGGTTTGTCCGTCACAACGGTCGCCTCAGATCTCAGGGCGTATGAACCGGACGAACCTTTTGATGCCATCCTGCTTGATGCGCCGTGCAGCGCGACCGGAACGATCCGTCGCCATCCGGACGTGCCCTGGATCAAGAAGCCATATGACATTGAAAAACTGGGTGAAATTCAACGGGAATTGCTCGACCGGGTGATCTCCTGGGTCAAGCCCGGTGGACTTCTGGTTTATTGCACGTGTTCCCTAGAGGCGGCAGAAGGCGAACAGCAAGTGGCGCAGTTCCTGGAGCGGAACAAGGATACGGTTGTTATGTCACCCGTCGATCCATCGGAGATCGGCGACCTGGTCAACAGCGTCACAGCGGAAGGCTTTCTTCGCTGCCGTCCGGATCATCCAGCCAGACCGGATGACAGCCTTTTCGGCATGGATGGTTTTTTCGCAGCCCGTTTCAAGAAGCTTTAACGCAGAATAAACACTTCAACTGTCATGATTCTCTAAAGCAATTGCTAACCTTAATAGTCGGTTTAAGAACTGGTTCTTGGCCACTTGAATGGAGAATACCGATTATCACGCTTAGACCATCAGTATTGGAGATGGTCCGGTGACGAATGCCACCTTCTCGGAACGCGGGCGTATTTGGGGCCTGGTGGTGTCGTATTTCTGGCAACGGACCCGAAAGTGGATGCATGGCGGACCAATCTCCCGCTTGCAGCCATTTTCTGCCGTGCCTGAACGCTTGCTGATCGCACCGCAGGATTTAAGAACGGCAGACGCGACCAATGCCGCGGATATCTATGGTGGGCGGTTTCTCTTTTCCGGTCACCTGGTCGAGACACAAGGCCGCTCTCCCTTTGAGTTGCAAGCTGTCCATGAAGATTGGCAACGCGAATTGCACAGTTTCGGCTGGCTCCGGGACTTGCGCGCGGCCGACAGCCAGATTGCCCGCCAGAACGCTCGGGCCTTGGTGGAAGACTGGATTCGCTATTGCGGCCGCTGGCATCAATATGGCTGGGAAGCTCCGGTGGTCACCCGCCGGATCCTGTCCTGGCTGGCCCATTCGCCGTTTATTCTGCAGGATGGTGAGCACGATTTTTATCGGGCCTTCATCAAATCTCTGGCCCGTCAGGTTCACTATCTGCGCCAAACCATCAACGAAACCGAAGACGGTGTCGAACGGCTACATGCGGCGCTCGCCATCGCGTCTGCCTGCATCTCCATGGCCGGGCAGGGAAGATTTGCCCGTCAGAGTATCCGGCGGCTGGATCAGGAACTGGCCCGCCAGATCCTTCCCGATGGCGGCCATATCTCCCGCAATCCCCGGGCGCTGATCGATATTCTCGCCGATCTTCTGCCGGTCCGACAGGCCTTTGTCGCTCAAGGGCTTGAAGTGCCGGCGGCTATGGTTCAGTCGGTCGATCGGATGATGCCCATGATGAAATTTTTCCGTCATGGCGATGGGGCGCTCGGCCACTTCAACGGTATGGGCTCCACACCGAGCGATCTGGTGGCAACAATCCTGGCCTATGACGATGCGCGCGGTGCACCGCCGTCTAACGCACCGCATTCCGGATATCAGCGGCTCAGCGGCGGATCGTCCGTGGTGCTAATGGATGCTGGTCCGGCTCCGGAGATTTCGCTCTCAGGCGATGCCCATGCAGGCTGTTTGTCGTTCGAGTTTTCCTCCGGCGTGAACAGGATCATCGTCAATTGCGGGGTTTCTCCAAAATCCAATCCGGTGTGGCGTAAAGTCAGCCGGTCTACAGCGGCTCATTCCACAGCCTCGATCGACGACACATCATCCTGCCGGTTCTTGTCCGAAAAGCCGTTTGGTCATCTGCTTGGCGCTCCGATTCTCTCCGGTCCAAGGAACGTTGAGCTGGCTCGGGAAGATGATGCTGCTGGAAGCCGCCTAATTGCGTCCCACGACGGCTATGCGGCCGATTTCAATACAATGCATGAACGCGATCTACGCTTGTCCGCGGATGGAACAGTCCTTGATGGCATAGATACTTTTCAGGCAACCGGTTCGGTGGACCCTGATACCCTTTATACCATCCGGTTCCATTTGCATCCGGCACTTAAAGCTTCTCTGATCCGGGCGGGGTCTGCGTTGCTTCTGGTTTGCCGCGATGGGGAAGCTTGGGAATTCGAAGCGCCAGGCATCGAAATCGCATTGGAAGAGAGCATTTATCTCTCAGATGTCTTTGGTCACCGGAAATCGGAACAAATTGTTCTTTCCGGACCGCTGGAATCGGCTCCGTCTGTTGGATGGCAATTCCGGCGGACTGCGACTGCTAAACTGAGCCGCCGCGGCACCAATGATTTTGATGAAACAGAAGAATTGCCGTTAGAGGAACCAGCGTCAGAGGTTGCAGAACCAGCTGAGGGTACTGATGTGGAAACTGGAGAAACACCGGACGATACCTCTGCAAATCAGACTAAGGACGAAGAGGGACGCCAAGATCCCATCTGAAACCTTCCGCTTTTCAGCAAGACGTGTTAGGGCGGCGCCACATTCCGCACCGTTCCAGCTGAGAGGCAGTCCAGATGGCCATCGTGTCCAAAGCCGTTCCCGTTCCAGAATATGTTCCTGTCAAACGCGCCCTTTTGTCTGTTTTCGACAAAACCGGGCTCGTGGACTTCGCCAAGGCTTTGGCCGATCGCGGCGTGGAACTGGTTTCGACTGGCGGCTCCTATAAGGCGCTGAAAGACGCTGGCCTCGCCGTCCTTGATATCTCTGAAGTCACCAATTTCCCGGAAATCATGGATGGCCGGGTGAAAACGCTGCACCCGAATGTCCATGGTGGTCTGTTGTCTATCCGCGACGATGAAGACCACCAAAAGGCCATGGCCGACCACGGAATAACCGGAATCGACCTTTTTTGCGGCAATCTATATCCTTTTGAGGAGGTGGTGGCCTCTGGCGCGGACTACGCGACCGGGATTGAAAACATCGATATTGGCGGTCCGGCCATGACCCGGGCGGCGGCAAAGAACCACGCTTATGTGACCGTCGTTACGGACCCTGCCGACTATACGTCTGTGATAGAAGCGCTCGACGCCAACGATGGAAAATCACCAATTGCTCTTCGCAAAAAACTGGCCTTGAAAGCCTTTGCCCGCACGGCCGCATATGATGCGGCTGTTTCCAACTGGATGGCGGATCAATTGGAAGAAGCTACCCCGGCTCACCGCGCGGTTGGTGGTGCGCTTTCGGAAGTCATGCGTTACGGCGAAAACCCGCACCAGACAGCTGGATTCTACAAGACCGGCGAAAAGCGCCCGGGCGTTGCCACCGCAACTCAGCTTCAAGGCAAGACGCTCTCCTACAACAACATCAACGACACGGATGCTGCCTTCGAACTGGTCAGCGAGTTTGACCCGTCCCGCACAAGCGCTGTTGCCATCATCAAGCACGCAAATCCTTGCGGTGTAGCCGAAGGCTCCAGCCTCAAAGATGCTTACGAAAAAGCCTTGCGCTGCGATCCAGTTTCAGCTTTTGGCGGTATCGTTGCTTTGAACCAGACCCTTGATGCGGCGGCAGCGGAAGAAATCGTCAAGGTTTTCACCGAGGTCATTATTGCGCCGGACGCCGATGAAGCGGCCCGCGAAATCATTGCAGCCAAGAAAAATCTGCGGCTGCTGACGACTGGCGGCCTCGCCGATGCCCGGGCCGAGGGGCTGTTTGTGAAGTCCGTTGCAGGTGGTTTGTTGGTTCAGTCCCGGGACAACGGTGTGGTCGATGACTTGGATCTTAAAGTCGTGACCAAACGCGCGCCGAGCGATCAGGAAATGCAGGACCTGAAGTTTGCATTCCGGGTGGCCAAACATGTGAAATCGAATGCCATCGTTTATGTCAAGGACGGAGCGACGGTCGGGGTCGGTGCCGGTCAAATGAGCCGGGTGGATTCTGCCCGTATTGCTGCGCGTAAGGCGCTGGACGCCACAGAAGCCGCGGGGCTTTCCGAGCCGCTCACAAAGGGCTGTGTTGTGGCATCCGACGCCTTCTTCCCCTTTGCTGATGGCCTGCTTTCTGCGGCAGAGGCGGGCGCCACGGCTGTCATTCAGCCAGGCGGTTCCATGCGTGATGAAGACGTCATCAAGGCGGCCGATGAGGCCGGCCTTGCCATGGTCATGACCGGGATGCGTCATTTCCGGCATTAAGTTTGGAAATATTGCAGCTTTTACTATTGGGACAAACTGCATTTCTTTGTGGGTGCAAATATTCCGTAGGCCTTTGAATATCTTGTTAATCTCCGGTGGCTAACTTGACCAAAACAGCGGCAGATCACTTCTGCCGTTGTGATTCGGTTGGTCAGCGGAGAATAGCCGTGTTTAAGAACGCAAAGGTCACAACAAAACTTGTTGGTGTGAGTGTCGCCACCCTTGCTGTCGCTCTGGTTGGGGGCATCGGCGTCATCGGCTGGCAAGCCTCTGAAATGACGCATTCCCTGGCGGTTGCGCAGGCTGATGCGGTTGCCGAAGATCAGGCTCAGCTTGTCCAGCGTACGATGGAAAACGGGCTGGTGACCGCCCAGTCTCTGGCGGCAGCTCTTACAGGCCTCAAAAGCACCGGCAATCAAGATCGCGCGCAGTGGATGGCGATCGTTGAAGAGACACTTCATAAAAACGTCGACTTCTCAGGCACCTGGGGCGCAATTCCCCATGATGGCCTCGACGGCAAGGACACCGAGTTTGTCAAAGCAGACAAGCACGACGACAGCGGCATGTGGCGGCCGTATTTTTTCCGCCTGGCCGATGGCAAACTGGGCTACCGCCCGATGGGCGATCTGGAGATGGACCAGCCCGGCAAGAGCCTTTGGTTCAACGTTCCCTACAAGTCCGGCAAAGACTACGTAACCGAGCCCTACAGCTGGGAAGCCGATGGCAAAACGGTTACAGGTGTTTCCTTCGGTATTCCAGTCAAAGAAGGTTCCAAGGTCATTGGTGTTGCCGGCGGCGATATCATGCTGACGCCTCTGTCCGACGCTCTTGGTGAACAAAAGCCACTTGGAACCGGGTCCGTACATCTTCTGTCCCAGAACGGGGCCTGGATTGCACATCCGGATGCGGCAGTTCTTGGAAAAGAATGGGCCGAAGGCCGGTCCGAGATGGATCTTGCCGTTCAAGATCAATTGCTGGCTGCAATTAACAAGGGGGAAGCTTTCTCCTATCACGGCTATTCAAACACGCTTGGCGCAGATGTACTGCGCATCGTGAAGCCGGTCAGCATTGGCCGGACTGACGCCAAACTGGCGGTCGTGGTCAATGTTCCTGAAGCAACCCTCTACGCCGCCCGTGCTCAGATCATCACAATGATCGCCGGTGTTGGCCTCGTTCTGCTGCTGGTGGTTGCTGCCTCAATCTATATTGTAGGCACCAACATAGTCCGCCGGCCGCTGGAGCGTGCTGTCGGTAGCATCCAAGCTTTGATTGACCGTCGCTACGAAGAGCCAATTCACGACACCGATCGCAATGACGAAATCGGCGAAATCAGCCAGGCCCTGGAAGTTTTCCGTGACAAGGCGCAACAGGCGGAAGCCTTGGCCGCCAAACAGGAAGAAACCCAACGCCAGCAATTGGCACGTGCTCAAAAAATCAGCGAAATCTCGCAAGACTTCGACCGCCAGATCACCGAACTGACGGGCACCGTTATGTCTCAGGTCGAAGATTTGAATGGTGCGTCTGTGACACTTACCGCTGGTGCTGATGATACCAGTGAGAAGAGCACCACCGTTGCGGCCGCCTCCGAGGAAGCCTCCTCGAACGTTGAAACGGTTGCATCCGCTGCTGAGGAACTGATGGCATCGGTCGGCGAAATCTCCCGGCAGATGACACAGTCGACTGAAATCGCTGCTCACGCGGTTGAGCAGGCGCAAACGACCAACTCCAAGATCGAAGGTCTCGCCGAAGCGGCTCAGCGGATTAGCGAAGTCGTTAAACTGATCACAGACATTGCTGAACAGACCAACCTTCTGGCACTGAACGCTACCATCGAAGCAGCCCGGGCAGGAGAAGCGGGCAAAGGCTTTGCGGTGGTTGCTGCCGAAGTCAAGGAACTGGCGAACCAGACGGCGAAAGCGACGGAAGAAATCTCCACACAGATCCAGTCTGTTCAGTCTGAAACCGCGGGTTCGGTCGATGCCATCAAGGGTATTTCGGAAACCATCGAGAAGATGAACGACATTTCTTCGTCCATTCAATCTTCTGTTGAGCAGCAAGGCATGGCGACTGAAGAAATCGCCCGCAACATCCAGGAAGCTTCTAACGGCACTCAGGAAGTTGCGCAGAATATCGTCAAGGTCGCAGCGTCAGCCGATGACACCGGCAATGCGGCGCGTCAGGTCAGCCAATCGGCCAATGTTCTGCAAAGTGAGGCTGTCCGGCTGAAACAGGAAGTCGACAGCTTCCTACAGAACGTGCGCGACGTCGCTTGATCGAAGATTATCAATGAAATGAAAGAACGCGCCGCCTTAATGGATGGCGCGTTTTTCTTTGACTAATAGCAGCAGGGCCAAACCGGCAGCAAAAAACACCAGGATGACCGACATTCCGGCCGGTTGACTGTTTGTTGCGGCAGTCACCAGCGCCACGGCCAGCGGTGCTAGAAAACTCGTAACCTTTCCGGACAACGCCAGTAGGCCGAAGTATTGGGTGATTTGTTCCTTTGGTGCGAGCTGGATCAAAAGACTGCGGCAAGAGGCCTGCAAAGGGCCAGACGCCGCACCTATGATCCCACCAAGCGTGATGAAAATCTGTTCCGGCAAGGATGCAAACAATCCGCCGTCCGGTGCGGCCGCGGTTTTGATGACAAAAAAGACCGTTGTCTTATCGACTGAGATCATGCCCAGACCGCAGATCATCAAAACGATCAACGAGAAAGCGATGACCAGTTTAGGTCCAAATCGGTCGTCCAGTTTACCGCTCAAGATTAGGCCAAGTGTTCCGGTGATTGTCAGGATGATGCCAAAGGATCCAATTTGTAGGGAGCCCCAGCCGAGTTGGCCGGCGGCATAAATTCCGCCAAAGGCAAACAGCGCAACCAGACCGTCCTTGAACACCATATTGGCCAGTAGAAACAGAAAGACGTTTCGCTGTGCCCGCGCGTGCTTGAGGCTTTCGATTAAGTCTGCAAGACCCTTCTGGATGGCAGGTCCCAATTTCTGCCGGTGATTGCTGTCCGGAACGAACAAAAACAGTGGCAGCACAAAAATCACGTACCAAATGGCCGAAAAAGGCCCGGAAGCCTGATCGCCTTCACTGGTCGTAGGATCGAGCCCAAAGAGTGGAACAAAACCCAACAATGTCTTGCCGCTGTCAGGGCTGGCCGCCAGGAAACCAAGCACAATCACCAGGGAGACAAGGCCGCTGGCATAACCGAGCGCCCAGCCGAAACTGGACAAGCGGCCGATATGTGTTGGCGGGACAAGTTGCGGCATCATGGCATTGTTGAAAACTGTGGCGATCTCGATCGACAAGGTTCCGAGCGCAAAGGCACAGAGCGCGATCACAACGCCGTTTGGGTTGCCGGGAGCCGCATACCAGAACGCCCAGCAGCACAGAACAAAGGGGACCGAAAAGCAAAATATCCAGAGTTTGCGGCGGCCTGTCGCGTCGGCGATTGAACCGAGGATTGGCGCGAGAAGAGCAATTCCGAGCCCTGCTGCCGCGGTCGCGTAGCCCCAAAGACTTTGGCCTTGTTCAGGCGTATCCGCCAACACAGAAGCGAAATAAGGCGCGAAGACAAATGTCGTGATCAGAGTGAAGAATGGCTGCGCGGCCCAATCGAAGAGACCCCAAGAGACCACTGCCCGCCGATCCGGTCTTTCAATGTCAGTTTCAGAAGCGGCAGTCATTTAGGATCAGATCTCCAAACTGTGTTTTTAATAAGAATGGCCGGCAACGGAACTGCCGGCCATTCTCACTTTAAGTGGATCTTGTGACAAACAAACCCGATTTAATAAAATCAGGTTCCGTCACAGATTTCTGCAAGCAGGCTGGCGGCGACCGAAAACTTGGATACGCTCAGGCCACCGTCCAGAATTTCAGCGACCGCCTGTGTGGTGCGCGATACCAGGGTTTCCTTTTTCTCCAGCCAGTTGCCAAAACCTTCCGCCCGGATCGCAGAGATCGCGATTGCCCGATGTGCAGAGGCAAGCGTTGCGCGGGCGCGGTCAAGAGCAAGGCCATCGTAGTAATCGTGCACTTCAAGGTCGCCGGCCATCTCGTTCATGGCGCCAAGACGGAAGTGATAGGCGACATCGAAGAAGGCGACAGCGGCTTTGTCGAGATCTGCACCGGTTTCCTCCGAGACGATGACGATGTCCGGAATGGCGCTTTCAACCGGCAGCCAGGCGATCCGGCGGGCAAGCCCCTCCGGCACACCCTTTTTGACATAGGCTTCTGCGCGGCTTCTCAGTTCTGTAGCCGGTTCCTCCGGAAGAAGTGTTTCGACACGATCGCGCAGGTCGGAAATACCAGACCGGAACCGTTCCACCACGGCGGACAGACCTTTATCAAAGGACACATTGCGTTTGAACCAGACGACTCGTTCCAAAAGCAGAGTTTGGACTTCTGAATAAAGATCCAGCTGCAGTGTCCCGTCGATCTTGGTGTCCAGGCCATCGATTTCAGAGTTGAGATCTGTCAGGTCATAGCTGTTTCTAACCGCCACAAAACCTTGGGCGATTTCTGTTGGCGTCGCCCCGGTCTGATCCATCAAACGGGTGATGAAGGTTGCGCCACCACGGTTGACCATGGAGTTCGCCAGCATCGTTGCGATGATTTCCCGGCGCAGACGGTGACCGTTGATTTCGTTCTCATAGTCATTGGCCATTTGATCCGGGAAATAGCGGAACAGTTCCCGGGCCAAGTAGTCGTCATCTGGCACTGTGCTTTCCAACAGCGCGTCGTAAAGCGTGATCTTGGCGTAGGCCAGCAAGACACCCAATTCGGCGCGGGTCAGCAATTGGCCGGCATGGTGCATTTCCTCAAGCTGAACATCATCCGGCAGCTGCTCAACAACACGGTCCAAAAGATCTTCCTGCTCCAGCTGGCGCATCATACGCACCTGGTAGCCAAAATCCTCTGGACCGCGCAGTTGGGTCATGGAGATCGCCAAGGTCTGCAGGTAATTGTTTCGCAGTACGAGAGAGGCGACTTCATCCGTCATATCGGCGAGCAGGGAATTCCGCCCATGAAGGTCGAGTTTTCCAGCTTTCACAGCCGCGCCCAGGGCAATCTTGATGTTGACCTCCATATCCGACGAGTTCACGCCGGCGGAATTGTCGATCGCATCTGAATTACAGCGGCCGCCCTTTTTGTTGAACTCGATCCGGGCCAATTGGGTCAGCCCGAGGTTTGCGCCTTCGCCGATGACTTTGGCGCCGACCTCTGGTGCGGTGATCCGGATATGATCATTGGCCCGGTCGCCCGCGTCCGCATCGGTTTCCGTGGTTGCGCGGATGTAAGTACCGATACCGCCAAACCAAAGCAGATCGACCTGCATCCGCAAAATGGCCATCATGACCTCTTGAGGTGTCGCGGAGGACTTCTGCAGGTTCAAAAGTTTGCGGATTTCCGCTGATAGCGGAATCGATTTCAGCTGGCGCGAGAACACCCCGCCGCCCTTGGAAATCAGACTGGTGTCATAGTCTTTCCAAGAGGACCGGCCCATGTCGAACAGGCGCTTGCGTTCTACCCAGGTCTTTGCCGGATCCGGATCGGGGTCGATGAAGATATCCCGGTGGTCAAAGGCCGCGACGACTTTGGTTGCCTTGGACAAGAGCATCCCATTGCCGAAGACGTCCCCGGACATGTCGCCGACACCAGCTGCCGTGAATGGTTCGGTTTGGATATCCCGGTTCTGTTCGCGGAAGTGGCGCTTCACCGCCTCCCATGCGCCGCGTGCCGTGATGCCCATTTTCTTGTGGTCGTATCCGGCTGATCCGCCAGAGGCAAAAGCATCGCCCAGCCAGAAATCACGGCCCTCGGAAATCGCATTGGCCGTATCGGAAAAGGTTGCTGTTCCCTTGTCAGCCGCGACAACCAGGTATGGATCATCGGCATCGAACCGGTTGACCCGCGCCGGTGGCAGGATCTTGTCTTCATCCAGATTGTCGGTGACATCCAGAAGCGCATTGATGAAGATCTTGTAGCTTTCGGTACCTTCTTTGAACCAGGCTTCCCGGTCACTTGCGGGTGGAAGCTGTTTGGGGACAAAGCCGCCTTTTGAACCAACCGGAACAATCACGGCGTTCTTAACCTGCTGAGCTTTCACCAGGCCGAGAACTTCGGTGCGGAAATCCTGCGGCCGGTCCGACCAGCGCAGGCCGCCACGGGCAACCATGCCGAAGCGTAGATGAACCCCTTCCACACGCGGGCTGTAAACAAAGATCTCGCGGAACGGTCGCGGTTGCGGCAGTTCGTCAATCTTCCGGCTTTCAATTTTGAAGGCAACGGTCGCCTTGGGTTGTCCAACATCATCCAATTGATAAAAGTTTGTGCGCAGGATCGATTCAATCGCATTTTGGAACCGCCGCAGAATACGGTCATCGTCGAGGCTCGAAACATCTTCCAAGGCGGCTGAAAATTCCGGCAGGAGCCGATCAGTGCCGGAATTTCTGTCTTTTTCCGAGACATCAGGATTGAACCGGAGATGGAACAGTTCCACCAACTTAGCGGCGATCGCAGGATAGTTGTTGAGCGTCGACCACATGTAGTCTTCAGAGAAGCGAATGCCGGCCTGCCGCAGATATTTGGACAGCGCCCGCAAGATCGCAACATCGCGCCAGGCCAGTCCGGCGGTCAGAACCAGACGGTTGTAGCCGTCATCTTCCGCCCGGCCGCTCCAGATCGCCATATACATGCTTTCCAGACGGCTCTGCATCTTGTCATCGAAGTCCAAGTCCTCGCCGGACCGCGCTTCCAATGTCATCTCGTGCAGGTAAGAGAACGGTGCATTGGTCGGGGTGACGCGGTAGGTCCGTTCGTTGATGACTTTGAAGCCCATGTTCTCCAGAAGCGGCACACGGGATGACAGTGGGATCGGTGCGCCCCGATGATAGACCTTGAGCGCCAATCGGTTGTTTTCCGACCCTGCCGGACAGTGAAATGTAATGGTCGTATCGCGGGTGTCGCTCAGTGTTTCCAGCTGAACAATGTCGAAAAGAGCCGACTGAGCGTTATAGACCTCTTTGTAGCCGCCATGGAATGACAAGGCGTAGCGATCGGCCAGCTTGCGGGCCTGCGCCGGGGAAAACTCCGCCTTAAGGGCGTCCCGTACAGCATCCGGCCAGTTGCGCACCATATCGGCGACAGCCGCTTCCAATTCGTCCTGATCCGGTGTTGGTGTTTCACCCTTGTCGCGGCCGACGATGTAATGAACCCGCGCAAGCGGGCCCTCGGGGTAGGTCACGTACCAGGCAGACAGACGGCCTTCATAAATAGCTGCGAGATAAGTGCCGACATTCAGGCGGACTTCTGTGCTGTAGCGATCGCGTGGCACAAACACCAAGATTGAGACATAGCGGTCGAATTTATCTGGACGGGACAAAACCCGGATACGTGGCCGTTCATCCAGCTGCAGAATTGCAGTTGAGAATTCAAACAGGCGTTCACGTTCGATCTGGAACAGTTCGTCTCTCGGAAAAGCTTCTAAAACATTCCGGAGGGCCCGGCCGGAATGGCTTTCGGAGTGATAACCGGCCCGGGCCAGAACACTGGCCACCTTACGGCGCAGGAACGGGATGGTGCTGGTTGGTTCCGTGTAGGCGGTGGAGGCGAACAGTCCGACAATTCGAAGTTCGCCGACCATTTTGCCATCATCGTCGTAGAGCTTGGCACCGACGTAATCCATATGCACCCGGCGGTGAACGGTGCTCTTTACGTTCGCCTTAGCAATGATCAGCGGTTCCGGCTTTTGCAGGAATTCCCTGATTTCCGGTGTTATCTGAACGAATTCGGAGCCGCGGCGCAGAACGCGGACGTCCGGATCCGACAGAAGGCCAAGCCCGGTGCCTTCGTGCGGTGACAGTTCGCCTTCTTCAACGCCGCCCTCGAATTTGTATTCCCGCATGCCGAGGAAAATGAAGTTGTCTTTTTCCATCCACTCCAGGAAATGGATGGCTTCCCAAAGCTCGTCACTGCTGCCCAGGATTTGTGTGGTCTTATATGTGTCGATCGCTTCGCCGAGCCGCTCTTGCATCGGTTTGAAGTCGGTGACCACTGCCCGGACGTTGTTCAATACTGTGTTCAACCGCTCATCCAGAGCCTTGCGCTGCTCCGCATCATCTATGCGGGTCACATGAATATGGATGAGGCTTTCCTGTCGGTCTTTGCGTTTGGCCGGTTTTTTTCGGGCGACGGCCGAAGTCAACACGCCTTTGTCGTCGCGTTCGACAATGAAAATCGGATGCAGAACCAGATGCACTTCCAGCTTGCTGTCCTGCAATTCATCCATAACAGAATCGACCAGGAACGGCATGTTATCATTGACGATTTCAATCACCGTCAGGTTCTTCGCCTTGCCGCCCTTTGCCCTAAAACCCGGATCTGAAATGCTCACCCGATGTGTGCCGAGGTCGTGGTTCTTGAAGTCCTGCCAAGCGTCACGAGCAAACCCGGTCAGTTCTTCTTCCGAGTAGGTCACGAGATCTTCAGCCGCGCCACGGTCATAAAAGGCGCTTGCAAAGTCCGCGAGGTCGGGATCTGCCTCGGCTAGTTTTGTGTGAACCGCGTCGATCAGTTTCAGTTTCTCGACGTCGTACTTGTCGGGCATTTTTTTCCCCTTGGGCGATCTTGGGTGTGGCTCTGTTGCGAATTATGGTTTTATTGCCGCAACATCATTGTTTTCAGGACGGGAGGATTAAATTGTCAAGTAAAGTCACAGCCTTGCAGATGAGTGAAAGTGAAACATTTAGTGAAAAGACACAGGCCTATTTTGATTTGTGTCAGGAGAAGCTCGGTCTGGTCCCCAACGTGCTCAAGGCCTATGCCTTCGACGACACCAAGTTGCGTGCCTTCACGGACATGTACAACGACCTCATGCTGGCCGACAGCGGCCTGACAAAGCTTGAGAGGGAGATGATTGCCGTTGCGGTATCCTCCGTCAATCACTGTTTTTATTGCCTCACAGCTCATGGGGCGGCGGTGCGCGAATTATCCGGTGATCCGATGCTCGGTGAACTGATGGTGATGAACTACCGTGTCGCGGATTTGACAGACCGTCAGCGGGCCATGCTCGACTTTGCAGTCAAACTGACCGAAAAACCGGCCGAGATCTTGGAAAGCGACCGTCAGGCGCTGCGCGATGCCGGGTTTAGTGACCGGGATATCTGGGATGTTTCCAACGTGGCAGCCTTTTTCAACATGACCAACCGGGTGGCGGCAGCAACGGATATGCGGCCGAATGATGAGTATCACTCAATGGCCCGTTGAGCTCTTGGGCCATGCGAAACCGGTGACAAGCACAGTGTTTGGGTGTATGACCCAAGGCGTTTTTTGGAATCTCGCACATGAGGAGAGGAGCGGGTCATGACCGCGCGCGTATTTATTGATGGTGAAGCTGGCACGACGGGTTTGCAGATCCGCGAGCGCCTCGCCATGCGCCATGATCTGGAACTGCTCTCTATCCCCGAAGAAAGCCGCAAGGACGCTGCCGCCCGGGCCGAGTATCTGAACAAGGCCGATGTTGCGATCCTGTGCCTGCCGGATGCTGCGGCCAAGGAAAGCGTTGCACTGATTGAAAACGACACCACGCGGGTGATCGATGCGTCAAGCGCGCACCGTGTGGCCGATGGCTGGGCCTATGGTTTTGCTGAAATGGATGCCGATCAGGCGGACATCATTGCTGCTGCCATGCGGGTTGCCAATCCGGGTTGCTGGCCGCAAGGCCTGATCGCCGCAGTCCGGCCGCTGATAGCAGGCGGTCTGCTGCCTTCGGACTATCCGCTAACCTTTCACGGAGTCTCCGGCTATTCCGGCGGCGGCAAGGGCATGATCGCAGACTATGAAAGCGCGGATGCCAGTGCAAACAGGTTCGCGCCTTATGCGCTAGGCTTCAATCACAAGCATCTGCCGGAAATGACCGAATACACCCTGGCGGAGGCAGCGCCGCTGTTTTCGCCGGCTGTCGGCAACTACTACAAGGGCATGCTGACCGTGGTGCCGCTCAATCTGGCAAAGCTGGACAAGGTCCCGACCGGTGAGCAGATCCATGCAGCTCTGGCCGATCATTTCGCGAGTTCAGCCGGCGGGTTTGTCGATGTCGCACCCCTCGAGGGCCTAGAACGCTCTGATGAGCTGGATCCGCAGGCGCTCAATGAGACCAACCGCTTGCGGTTGCATGTCTTTGCCAATGATGCGCGGGCACAGGCGGCCATCATCGCGGTCTATGACAATCTCGGCAAGGGCGCCTCTGGTGCTGCCGTACAAAATCTCAATCTCATGCTCGGTGTTGATCAGACCACAAGCCTTGCTGCTTGAGGTGATTGGGCCGGAACCCGTTTTCAGGAGAGGAAACCATGGAAAAATTTGAGACCCTCACCGGGGTCGCAGCGCCGCTGCCGATCGTCAACATCGACACCGATATGATCATCCCGAAGCAGTTCTTGAAAACCATCAAGCGCACGGGTCTCGGTACCGCATTGTTTCATGAAATGCGCACCAATGATGACGGCTCTGAAAACGTTGATTTCGTTCTGAATAAGGCCGCGTATCGTGACGCCAAGATCCTAATTGCAGGCGACAATTTCGGCTGCGGTTCCTCCCGCGAGCATGCGCCTTGGGCCCTGCTTGATTTTGGTGTCCGCTGTGTGATCTCAACGTCCTTTGCCGACATTTTCTACAACAACTGCTTCAAAAACGGAATTCTGCCGATCGAGGTCTCCGAAGACGAGCTCGACACGCTGCTGCATGCGGCTGAGCGCGGCGCCAATTTCACCCTGACGATCGACCTGGAAAACCAGGAGATCAAGGGTCTGGAAAGCGGTGACATCGCTTTCAAAATCGACCATTTTCGCAAGCATTGCCTGATCAATGGCCTTGACGACATTGGATTGACGCTGAACAAGTCCGCCCAGATCGACACCTTTGAAGGTGAAATCAGCGAAAGCCGCCCTTGGGTTTAAGCTGATAGCTGATCAATTGAGAATTTTGGAAAACCCGGTGCTCTGCGCCGGGTTTTTCTTTGTTTGGGCCACACATTAACAAATGGCTATTTGTAGTGTGCGCGCGGCACGCAGTCCAAGACTCCTATAAAAGAAGCGTTCTGCGTTCTGTTCAATTTGAACCTGTACGCGGCTACCCAGCGTCCGGGCTCTTTAGCCAATTCAAAATCACCGCAGTTGTTTCTTCAGGCATCTCTTGTTGCACCCAATGGCCGCAATCGAGACTAACAACGTCAACATTGGGAACGAATTCTGTTAGATTTTCAGACTTCGGGATCAAATCACGATCACCATAAATCATGAGCGCAGGCTGTCGGATGATGGGGTCGGCATCAGCCAAGATGTGCCAGTTGCGATCAAGGTTCCTGTACCAGTTAATGCTGGCGGTGAACCCTGTTTCTTCGAAAGCGGAAACAAAAACGGCCAATTCGTTGTCACTCATCAAGGGCTCGCCAAGGGGAACTTTTGCTCTAGCGAGATTGATCATCATCATACCGGGTTCCGGCGGAGCAGCGGGAATCTTCTTGCGGAACATGTTCCGAAGGAATTGGGATGTGTTTTCATTTAACACCGCGTCCGCAACGCCCGGCTGCCGATTGAAGTGAACGAAATAATGGTCGCTTCCAAGAAATTCTTCCATGGATTCGATCCATGGTTTTTCTGTCCGCTCTTGATAAGGCAAGGCCAGATTGATCACCCGTTTAACCCGCTCTGGATGCAATAAGGTCAGCCCCCAAACGACCATCGCGCCCCAGTCGTGGCCGACGAAGGTTGCCTCTTGGTATCCGTAGTGATCGAGAAGTGCGGTGAGATCTTCCGTCAGATGTTTGATGTCGTAGTCTGTAACTTCGCCCGGGCGCGATGATTTGCCATACCCCCGCTGGTTCGGGGCGATTACGTGGTAGCCTGCGGCCGCTAGCGCCGGGATCTGATGGCGCCAGGAAAAGGCATGTTCCGGCCAGCCGTGGCAGAAAACTATCGGGTTGCCGGCATTTTCCTGCCCGGCTTCAAAGACTTCGAGGGTCACGCCGTTGACTGAAACAAGACTGGGTCTGGGGAAAATGGCTGGGGTGGACATTACATAGTCTCCTTGTTTGACATGTACTGCCGCTGCCTAAAACTATATGGTGCCAAAAATTGGCACCTTTATTTGGTAACCCCGAAACATGAATGTTCGTCACCGACAAGACGCTATCGTGCGCTGCCTTCGCCGCAACGGGACCACGACCGTCGCTGATTTGGCGGAAGCGGTTGGTGCATCCAGGCGCACAGTGTTGCGCGACATCGGCGCTTTGCGTGATGAGGGATTTGTCATTCAATCTGAACCCGGGCGCGGGGGCGGCCTGTCCCTTGATCCGCGATCTGTTCAGACCACCGCGCGGCTCTCGGTCGCCGAAGTCTTTGCACTCCTTATCAGCGTTGCGTCGATGCGGGCTGCTGGGAACCTCCCCTTTTCTGGTCTTGCAGATGCAGGGCTTGCCAAAATCGAAAAAGCCCTGCCGCCGGATAAGATCCGCGACTTGCGCCGGTTTCTGGATTGCCTGTACATCGGACAGTTGTCACCGCTAGTAGATATCTCAGATATGGGGCAGATGGAGCCTGCGCTGCTGCCCGAATTCGAGACAGCTTTTCTCCAGCGGTTACATTTGCGCTTCCAATACCGTGACGCAAAAGGGGCGGTCACCAGCCGGAAAGTTGAACCGCAAGCTATGCTGATCTTGCCGCCGCTATGGTACCTGGTGGCCTGGGACCCTGAGCGTAATGACTTCCGTCACTTTCGAATGGACCGGATCAGCAGGCCGGAATATATAAAAGACGCGCCATTTCGTCGACGGAAGGTGCCCTTTGAGGATAACGTCCATCCCATTCGGCGTTTGCCGAGCTGATTTTCGGTTAAGCCATTGAATTCCTGAGTTCAAACAGGCTCTTCGTGAAATCCCTGACCAGCTTGGACCTTTGAATATCTGGCCGGAACAAGAGGAAAGAGCGGAAATTAACCGCAGGTGCAAAGGGGCGGATCACCAAGCCTCTTACAACAAACCCGTCCACAACAAGCGGATTGACGAGACCGATTGCATCGCCGGACAGTGCCAAGGCGCATGTTGTTGTTGAGGATGGTGTCTCAACCACATACTCAGGCGTTACACCAGCTTCTTCCAATATGGCGTCAAACCTGTGACGCGCCCGGTCTTCAGGGGCGAGACCGATCATCGGTTGCCCGATGAGGTCTTCAGGACCAAGGCTGTCCCGCTGTGCCAATGGGTGACTTGGGGGCATTGCAATAACGCCCGAAAATCCGCCGAAGTGGGTTGTGTCTACTCCAGAGCGATCGATTTCATCGGCGGCCAGGCCGATGTCAAAGTTTCCGTCGACGACCTGATTGCGGACTTGCGCTGAGGGCAGAATCTGAAGCGTTACCCTGACACGCGGGTTATTCTTTCTAAATGCTTGGATCGCCTTTGGCACCACTTCAGCGCCCAGAGCCGAAAGCGATGCGATCTTCAGGTGTCCGGAGCCGAAATCCCGGATCGCAGCCGCAGCAGAGCGCAACCGGTCCATGCCCTTAAAACTTTCGGAAACCTCACGGAAAAACAGCTGACCTTCTGTTGTCGGAACCATGCGCCCCCGCACGCGGTCAAAAAGCGTGAACCCCAGAGATGCTTCCAGTTCGGCGATGCTTCGGCTGACGGCGGGCTGGGTGATCTGCATGAGTTCTGCCGCGCGGACCGTTGAGCCTGAGATCATCATCGTGTGAAAGGCTTCCAGCTGCCGGAACTTCATGGTCTATGCTTTCTAGATATAAGTTTTAGGCATAGAATTATGCCGAACTATTAATTGTTTGCCAGGTGGAATTTTGGTGTAGTCCGCAAAACTCTCAGAGGAAAACACATGCGTGACGCTACACATTGCACGATCCATCCCGCTGTTGATCTTACGGAATTCTCCAGCCTGACCGTCCCGACTTATCGCGCATCGACAATAGTGTTTGAAGATGCAGAGGCCTATGCAACCCGCGGAGAGCGGGACCTCGACAGCTATATGTACGGCTTATACGGAACGCCGACGACGAAGACGCTGGAAGCACAGATAACAAAGCTGGAAAATGGTGTGCGGTCTGTCATCGTGCCGTCCGGACAAGCTGGAGCGACGATCGTTTTTCTCAGCGTGCTGTTGCCAGGGGAGACAGTTTTGATCCCTGATAGTGTCTATCCGCCGGTCTTGGATTTCTGCGTCAATTATCTGCAACCACGCGGTATCTACCATAAAATCTACCAGCCTGATGGCACCGGGATTGAGGACCTGATCGATCCGTCGGTGAAATTGATCTGGACGGAAACGCCCGGGTCAACGACCATGGAATTTCAGGATTTGTGGGCGATAGCAGCGCTCGGCAAGAAATATGGGATCTTGACCGGGGCCGACAACACCTGGGCGACACCCTTGCATTTGAAACCTTTAGACCTCGGCATCGACTTTTCCATGCAGGCCCTGTCGAAATATGCTGGCGGGCATTCCGATCTGCTGCTTGGGTCAATTTGTGTCAATGATTTGGAGTTGCGCAAAAAACTGCGCGATACCATGCGCATGCTGGGCATCGGTGTTAGCCCCGATGAAGTTGCACTGGTCTTGCGTGGGATTGAGACGATGGCCGTGCGGCTTGCCCATGTGGAACAGGTCGCGCGGAACCTGGCCGAAGAACTGGCGTCCCGCCCGGATGTTGGACTTGTTCTGCACCCCGCGCTGGCCGATTTCCCCCAGCACGCACTTTGGAAGCGCGATTTCTCCGGTGCGAGCGGTGTTTTCAGTGTCGTTTTGACAAAAAGCCAGGAAGGCAATCTTGAGGACGGGCTGAACCAGCTGAAAGTCATCGCAATCGGAGCAAGTTGGGGCGGAACGCGCAGCCTGATCGCGCCGATGTCGGTCAAAAAGGGCCGAAAGTTCGCAAAACCGGAACACCAACGGACAATTCTGCGCATCAATGTCGGCTTGGAAGACCAAGAAGACTTGCGCAGCGATCTCAAGACTCTGTTTGACATTCTCTCAAGATGAGGTGATTGCCCGGCCTTCGGGGGAGTTTCTCGTGTTTGTTGGCCATCGGGAACGGATGGTCCGCGAATGCACTATTGGGTAAATCTATTCGGAGTGCCAAAATGTGGTGCAGCTGAGCTATGATTGGTCCGGCAAAAACAGATCCGCCCCTATTTCTTTAGGCTGTGGTACACTCCCCGCCGCGCGGCGCGGACAGCCTTGACGGGCAGGCGCAGCCAACGCCGCCAGTGCGGAAATTAAAAGGCGGGAAGATATTGCATACCATTGTATACTGAACTATGTAGTGGCCAGCAAGCTTGTCCCGGCTAGCCTTTTTCTCCGCGACCCGGCGTTCAAGCTACTCCCAACACCAGGACGCCAGAACCATCATGAGCTTGTATCAAGACTACCTGAAAGAGATCGCTACTCGAAAAGAGCAGGGGCTCCACCCCAAGCCAATCGAAGACGGCGCACTTGTCAGCGAGATCATTGCGCAGATCAAGGATCTGAACAACGAACACCGGCAAGAGTCCTTGAAATTCTTCATCTATAACACCCTGCCGGGCACAACGAGTGCGGCGGGTGAAAAGGCGAAGTTTTTAAAAGAGATCATTCTGGGCGAAGCGACTGTCGCGGAAATCACTCCGGCTTTTGCCTTTGAACTGCTGTCTCACATGAAGGGCGGCCCGTCCGTTGAGGTTCTGATTGATCTGGCTTTGGGAGAGGACCAGTCAACTGCAGAGCAGGCATCAGATGTTTTGAAGACACAGGTTTTCCTCTATGACGCCGATACGGATCGTCTGAAAGACGCCTATGAAGCTGGCAATGCCATCGCCAAAGACATTCTTGAAAGCTACGCCAAGGCGGAGTTCTTCACCAAGCTTCCGAACGTCGACGAAGAGATCAAGGTCGTCACCTACATTGCTGGTGAAGGCGATATCTCCACTGACCTTCTGTCACCAGGCAACCAGGCGCACTCCCGTGCTGACCGTGAGCTGCACGGCAAGTGCATGATTTCGGAAAAGGCGCAGAAGGAAATCGAGGCGCTGAAGCTTCAGCACCCGGACAAACGCGTCATGCTGATTGCCGAAAAAGGCACCATGGGCGTTGGTTCTTCCCGTATGTCTGGCGTCAACAACGTGGCGCTTTGGACCGGCAAACAGGCGAGCCCTTACGTTCCTTTCGTGAACATTGCCCCAGTTGTTGCAGGCACCAATGGCATTTCGCCGATCTTCTTGACCACTGTTGGCGTGACCGGCGGTATTGGTGTCGACCTGAAAAACTGGGTCAAGAAAACGGACGCCGATGGCAACCCGATCCTGAACAATGACGGCAATCCGGTTCTGGAACAGAAGTACTCTGTCGAAACTGGTACCGTGTTAACCATCAACACCAAGACCAAGAAACTCTTCAGTGAAGATGGCAGTGAAGAACATGCTGACCTGGCATCTTCCTTCACGCCGCAAAAAGTCGAGTTCATGAAGGCTGGCGGATCCTACGCTGTTGTCTTCGGCAAAAAGCTGCAGACATTGGCAGCCGAAACGCTTGGCATTGAAAAGCCGCAGGTCTTTGCTCCGTCAAAAGAAGTCTCGCATGAAGGCCAGGGCCTGACCGCAGTTGAAAAGATCTTCAACAAGAACGCTGTCGGCACGACCCCGGGCAAGACCTTGCACGCAGGCTCCGATGTCCGTGTGAAGGTCAACATTGTTGGCTCGCAGGACACCACCGGCCTGATGACCTCCCAGGAACTGGAAGCAATGGCTGCGACCGTCATTTCCCCGATCGTGGATGGCGCTTATCAGTCCGGCTGTCACACAGCGTCTGTTTGGGACTTGAAGGCACAGGCCAATACACCGCGCCTCATGAAGTTCATGCACAAGTTCGGTTTGATCACCGGCCGGGACCCAAAAGACGTCTACCACCCGATGACGGACGTGATCCACAAGGTGCTCAACGACATCACTGTAGACGACTGGGACGTTATCATCGGCGGCGACAGCCACACCCGCATGTCCAAGGGCGTCGCCTTCGGTGCGGACTCAGGTACTGTTGCGCTGGCTCTGGCAACCGGTGAAGCCACCATGCCGATCCCGGAATCTGTGAAGGTGACCTTCAAGGGCAAAATGGCTGACTGGATGGACTTCCGCGACGTCGTGCATGCCACACAGGCACAGATGCTCAAGCAGCATGGCGACAACGTCTTCCAGGGCCGTATCATCGAGGTTCATATCGGAACACTGTTGGCCGACCAGGCCTTCACCTTCACCGACTGGACAGCTGAGATGAAAGCTAAGGCTTCCATCTGTATCTCCAACGATGAGACGTTGATCGGCTCCCTGGAACTGGCCAAAGGCCGCATCCAGGTGATGATCGACAAGGGTATGGACAACGACAAGAAGGTCCTTCAGGGCCTGATCGACAAGGCGGACAAGCGCATTGCCGAGATCAAGTCGGGTGAGAAGCCGGCTTTGACCCCGGACTCCAATGCCAAGTACTTCGCCGAAGTTGTTGTTGACCTTGATGAAATCATCGAGCCGATGATTGCGGATCCGGACGTCAACAATGCAGATGTTTCCAAGCGGTACACCCACGACACCATTCGCCCTGTGTCCTTCTACAACGGCGAGAAAAAAGTCGATCTCGGCTTTGTCGGCTCCTGCATGGTGCACAAGGGTGACATGAAGATCGTTGCCCAGATGCTGAAGAACCTTGAAAAAGCCAAAGGCAAGGTTGAGTTCAAGGCGCCGCTCGTTGTGGCAGCTCCGACCTACAATATCATTGATGAGTTGAAGGAAGAGGGCGACTGGGAAGTTCTGGAGAAATACTCTGGCTTTGAGTTCGACGACAATGCGCCGAAGACGACTGCCCGGACCGAGTACGAGAACATCCTCTATCTGGAGCGCCCGGGCTGTAACCTTTGCATGGGCAACCAGGAAAAGGCTGCCAAAGGCGACACCGTTCTGGCAACCTCCACACGTCTCTTCCAGGGCCGTGTTGTGGCAGACTCCGAGACCAAGAAAGGTGAGTCTCTGCTGGCCTCCACTCCGGTTGTTGTCTTGTCCGCCATTCTCGGCCGGACACCGGACCTGGAGGAGTACAAGGACGCTGTTGAGGGCATCGATCTGACCAAGTTCGCGCCGCCGCTGCAAAAGCCGCTGGACAGCAGGTCCGTACACTTCTAAGCGGATCCCCGGTTTAAACCAATGAGAAGGGCGCGGCTGAATTTAGCTGCGCCCTTTTGTTTTTGCTTATTCAGATTTTGATGGGATGTGGCGAACGCAGAAAGGCGGTCGTTTCAAAAACACCCTTGTTCAAAAAATTCAATCGACGTCGTCGTCATCGGCCATATAGGCGTCCCACAGATCCGGACGCCGTTCACGGGTAAGACGTTCAGCTTCCGCGAGGCGCCAATCATGGATCTTTTTGTGGTTGCCGGAGGTCAGCACCTCCGGAATGGTTTGGCCCTCAAACTCTGCAGGCCGGGTGTAATGCGGATGTTCTAGAAGTCCGGTCTCAAAACTTTCGGTATCCGCACTTTCCATATTGCCCATAACCCCGGGGATCAGGCGGATAACAGCGTCCAGCATTGTGATCGCGCCGATTTCGCCGCCGGAGAGGATATAGTCACCAATAGAAACTTCTTCCAGCTGACGCGTATCGATCACCCGTTGGTCGATGCCTTCAAACCGGCCGCAGACAATGATCGCACCTGGGCCTTCGGCCAGCTCATGGGCGCGTTTCTGTGTGAAGGGTTTACCCCGTGGGCTCATCAGGATGCGCGGACGGGGATCATCTTCTGGTGCCGCTGCATCAATCGCTTTGGCCAAAATGTCGGCCCGCAGCACCATACCAGCCCCGCCGCCGGCCGGGGTGTCGTCTACGGAGCGGTGTTTGTCCGTTGCAAAATCTCGGATCTGGCTGGTCTCCAGGTTCCACAAGTCCTTATCCAATGCCCGGCCGGACAGGCTTTGCCCAAGGGGGCCCGGAAACATGTCTGGGTAAAGCGTGAGAATGGTTGCCTTGAAGGCCATGAGTGCACCGTTTGTTGAACCGGCCGACCGGTTTGTGGTGTTTGGACGCGCCGGGCAGCTTTAACCGATCATTTACCAAATACCCCGGTATTTAGCAGTCATTTGCCGGTCTAACTAATATGAAAGCTCTGATTAATCGTCACCGTGGTAAGTGACAAGGAGATATCAGTCAGGTGGTCTGCCGTGTTCCGTTTCCCGAGATCCAAATATAAGTTTCCAGACTTGCTGCTGTTAAGGTCAGACCCGCATTTTCTAGATATGTCGTTCAGCCGGGTTTTGCCGCTGGCTGTCCTGGTCGTATTCGGTGTTATGGTCGGGCTGGTTTTCGAAACAGGTGTGAGCCACCCCTACGACAAGATTCTCCACATCGGTTTTTTTGCGCTGCTGACGCTATCCATTCACGCATTGTTTTGCTGCCGCCTGCGCATTTCCGCTTTGGTCGCAATGGGAATGGGCATTGCCGGGGAAATCGTTCAAGGGATGCTACCGCATCACCAAATGTCCGTGCCGGACATCATCGCCAATGCAATTGGGGTGTCTTTGGTGGTTGCGCTGATTGCCTTGATCCGATCTGAAACCAGACAGGCTTTGGAGGATGAACCGGAAGACATAGATCTGGGGGAAATGGGTCTGAAGCCAGTGGCGACCCGTTATTTATCCGGTGAGGCCCCGGACGAATCTGACGGCTTTTCGTCGGACAAATAGTCTTCAGGTAAGTCCACCGTTACGAACCCGGCTTCCAGATTGATTTCCGGAACGAAGTCCTTGGTAAACGGGATATAGAAGGTTTTGCCGCGCTTAGGCCGGATTTCCAGAAGATCGCCGGCACCAAAATCCTCGACAGCCACAATTTTGCCCATGGCTTTGCCATCGGGATCCTGGACAGTCAGTCCGTTCAGGTCTGAATAGTAAAATTCATCGTCTTCTGTGTCAGGCAGCTGATCCCGGTCGATGTAGAGTTCGACGCCGTTCAGTTCTTCCGCCCTGTTGCGGTCGGTCACTTCCTTGAATTTGGTGACAACGACCGTCTTTTGCACCCGCGCATTCTGTACCTCAAACGACTGTTTGCCGTCCTTGGTGGTCAAAACACCGTAGTCGGTGAAGGAAAGCGGGTCATCGCCAAAGGGCTTGACCCGCACTTCCCCGCGAACGCCATGCGCCGCGCCAATCTTGGCCATCAGCACCTTTTGTGTCTCATTTGAGCTCATTTCAAAAGGCCCTCAAACCGTCAGCTGCGCGGTGCCGTCAATCTTACTCAGCCGCTGCTTCTTCGGAAGCGGCTGCAGCGGCGGCTGCAGCTTCTTCTTCAGCTGCTTTTTTCTCGTCGAGACGTTCTTGTGCCTTACGGCCGAGCTGAGCTTTTTTCGGGTTGTTGCGCGGCTCGCGCTTCAAAAGGCCTTCAGCGTCGAGGAAACGGGCAACACGGTCGGTCGGCTGTGCGCCGGTGCCGAGCCAGTACTTCACACGCTCAACGTTCAGCTGAACGCGGTCTTCGGAATCCTTCGGCAGCATCGGGTTGTAAGACCCGACCTTTTCGATGAAGCGGCCATCACGCGGTGCGCGGATGTCAGCGATCACGATGCGGTAGTACGGGCGTTTCTTGGAACCGCCGCGCGCCAGGCGAATTTTCGTAGCCATTTTGTTTCTCCAGTTTGTTTCAGTTGCCGGCTTCAGCGGCAATGGCTTCATGGTGCCGGATCACTTCGCGAACGATGAAGTTCAGGAATTTCTCGGCAAAGTCAGGATCGAGATTGGCTTCGGCTGCCAGCGTGCGCAGCCGCTCGATCTGAATTTTCTCCCGCGCCGGATCAGCCGGCGGTAGGTCGTTGGTGGCTTTCAAAACACCCACTTTCTGGGTGCATTTGAAACGTTCTGCGAGCATGTGAATGAGCGCTGCGTCGATGTTGTCGATCGATCCGCGCAGGGACTTCAGCTCTTCAAGAGCCGCGCTCTGGCCCAATTGGCTTTCCGCATGGCTCATCGTTTTTTACCTTTTCCCATGCCCGGAAGACCCGGCATTTTCGAGCCGCCGAGCCCCGGCAGGCCAGGCATACCCGGCATCCCAGGGGCGCCCAGACCCGGCATTCCGCCCGGCAGGCCTTTCGGCAGTTCCATTCCGTCGGGCAATTGGCCGGACTTGGCCATTTCTTCAAGCTGTTTCGGATCGACATCCGGCATTCCGCCGCCCATGCCGCCCATCAGCTTGCCGAGCATGCCTTTGCCCTTGCCCATCTTCTTCATCATGTCCGCCATCTGGCGGTGCATTTTCAAAAGTTTGTTGACCTCGGCCACCTGCACACCAGAGCCGGCTGCGATGCGTTTCTTGCGGCTGGCTTTCAAGAGGTCGGGCTTTTTGCGTTCGGTCGGCGTCATCGACTGGATGATCGCGACCTGGCGCTTGAACATCTTGTCGTCGAGACCGGATGCCTCGATCTGCTTTTTCATTTTGCCAACGCCCGGCAGCATGCCCATCATGCCGGACATTCCACCCAGCTTTTCCATCTGCTTCAGCTGCTCGGCGAGATCATCCAGGTCAAAATGACCTTTCTGCATCTTCTTCGCCATCTTTGCGGCCTGTTCCGCATCAATGGCTTCAGCCGCTTTTTCAACGAGCGAAACAATGTCGCCCATGCCGAGGATGCGGTCGGCGATCCGCTTTGGATGGAAGTCTTCCAGTGCGTCGGATTTTTCACCGGTACCGATCAGCTTGACCGGTTTGCCGGTCACCGCCTGCATGGAGAGCGCCGCACCGCCGCGTCCATCGCCGTCCATTCGGGTCAGCGCAATACCGGTGATGCCAACCCGCTCGTCAAAGCTTTTGGCCAGATTGACGGCGTCCTGACCGGTGAGGCTATCGGCGACCAGAATAATTTCATGCGGATTGGCAGCGGATTTCACCTCCGCCATTTCCACCATCAACGGCTCGTCGATGTGAATGCGGCCGGCAGTGTCGAGCAGGACCACGTCGTAACCGCCGAGCTTGGCCGCGGACATGGCCCGGTTGGCGATCTCTACCGGACCCTGGCCTTCGATGATCGGCAGCGTGTCGACGTCGTTCTGCTCACCCAGAACCTTGAGCTGTTCTTGCGCAGCCGGACGGCGGGTGTCGAGCGAGGCCATCAGCACCTTGCGCTTGTCGCGCTGGGTAAAGCGGCGGGCGACCTTGGCGGTGGTAGTCGTTTTACCGGAGCCTTGCAAACCGACCATCATTATCGCGACCGGTGCCGGTGCATTCAGGTCAATCGGCTGAGCGTCCTCGCCGAGCATCTCGATCAGTTGGTCATGAACGATCTTCACAACCATCTGGCCCGGCGTCACGGATTTGACGACTTCCGCGCCAACCGCACGGTGGCGGACTTTATCAGTGAAAGAGCGTACGATCGGCAGGGCGACGTCGGCTTCAATCAGCGCGCGGCGGATTTCGCGCATCGCTTCATTGACGTCGTTTTCCGACAGCGCACCCCGGCCGGTCAGCTTGTCGAAAACGCCACTTAGTCGATCTGATAGGCTTTCAAACATCAAAAGTCCTCAAGGTCACACTTATCGGGAAATCTCCCGAACCATATGGGGAACCGGCGCCCAAATCCAACCGAATGCGGTAACGCAAAGCAGTTTCGCACCCGAGGGCGCATCGCGCTGTCGGGTGTGAACCTCCGGGATCTCTTTACACCTTTGCGGGTCCCGGTCGGCGGATTGAATTGTCAGTCACTCATATGGAGTTCGCGGGTGTATGCCGGAAACCTCAGGAAGAGTCAAGGATGGGCGGGGTTTCTGGCCGCAGTGTGCCTGTTAAAAATCGCTTTCCCGGCTTTGGGCCGGGAAGACGACATCTGAGTCCCGCTTCAAGACCGGGACGGCGCAGGCTTTGAAACTACGCCGCTTCACCAAACAGCTTCAACCGTTCCTGCCGCGAATGCTCCATCCGGCGCCGGGCTTCGGCTACAATATCTTCCGGCGCTTCTTCCGGTGTGCCGCAGGAAAATGGCGGGGCCGGGGCATATTCCATCGCCAATTGGATAGTTTTGGCCTCTTCTTCGCCTAAGAGGTCGGCCAGGATCTCAAGCCCAAAATCAATGCCGGATGTGATGCCGCCAGCGGTGTAGATGTTGCCGTCCTTCACCACGCGGTCCTTGATCGGGATGGCGCCCATAGCAGGCAAAAAGTCGACAGCATTCCAGTGGCAAGTCGCCCGCTTTCCTTTCAAAATGCCGGCCATGCCGAGCACCAATGATCCGGTGCAGACGGATGTGATGTACTTCGCGCTTGCTGCCTGCTTTCGGACAAACGCCAGCACTTCTCCATCCTGAAGCAAGGGATTGACCCCGCCGCCGCCCGGAACACACAGGACATCGAGGTTGGGGCAATTTTCGAACGTCGTATCCGGCCGGATCTCCATGCCGCTTGTTGTTTTGATCGAGTCGCGTGATTTCCAGATCAGGTGGACCTTGGCGCCTGGAACACCGGCAAAAGCATCATTAGGACCCGCCACATCCAGCAATTGGACGTTTGGAAAGATCAATAGGCCAAATGTAAGGTTCATATCGGTCTCCTTGTTGACAAGGAAAGACTTAGCAGTCCACTGTTTGGCGATCTGGTCATTCACCCCAAGGTTTTCGCCAAATGACGCGCCGGATCGAATTCCTGGCATATGAAGCCGTTCAAATCCTGGACATTACGGGTCCTCTGCAGGTGTTCGCCTCTGCCAATGACCTCCTGCAGACCCAAGGAAAACCAACAGCTTACGACCTTGAAACGGTCGCCAAGCCTTCAACAGTGAAAAGCTCCAGCGGCCTGGCCTTGATTGCCAATCCTTTGCCTCAAGCCGGAACGGCGGTTGATACTGTGCTGGTTCCGGGTGGGTTCGGTATCGACAAGGTTTGCGAAGATCGCGAGCTGATAAGTTGGCTGACCTCCCGTGCGGCAACCGCGCGGCGTGTGGCGTCCGTGTGCAGTGGAGCCTTTCTGCTGGCAACCGCCGGATTGCTCGACGGCAAGTATGCTGCGACCCATTGGCAGCGCTGCGCTGAATTCAAGGAACGGTTTCCGGACGTCCGGCTCAAGTCAGATCCGATCTATGTTCAAGACGGCAATCTCTGGACTTCTGCTGGCATCACCGCTGGGATTGATCTCGCGCTTGCTCTTGTTCAGGAAGATCTTGGCCGGGAAATCGCTCTTGGCGTTGCCCGCCAGCTGGTGGTGTTTTTAAAGCGGCCCGGAGGGCAGTCTCAGTTCAGCGCGGCACTGGATCTTCAAAACGACAGCGGTCGCTTCGATCAGCTGCACAGTTGGATGATGCAGAACCTTCAGCAGCCCATCACCTTGAACGACATGGCCGAACAGGCAGTCATGAGCCCGCGCACCTTGTCGCGCCATTACAAAAAGGAGACGGGCCGCAGCCCGATGCGCACCCTGGAAGAAATGCGGCTGGATCGGGTCCGGCATTTGCTGGAGCAAGGACGCCCTGTGGCTCAGGCAGCAACACGCAGCGGCTTTGGAACCGAGGAAACCCTGCGCCAGGCGTTCCATCGGCGCTTCGGGGTTAGTCCGCAGGCTTATCGGGAACGGTTTTCAAACTAACGCCAAACGTTAGCTTTTCCGGCAGCGCTTTCATTCCTCGCTTGAGTGTGGTCCCCTAGCGGCGTTCCGAAGATGCTAACCAGAGAGCAAACACAATGCGGTTGTCGGAGAAACAACGGGGTGTCCTGAAGGGTATGGTGTCTGCCCTGGTTGTTGCTGTGATGGTTCTTGCCGCTGGAAGCCAATTTCTATTGGTCGAGAATTTCGGAGAGACACAGGGGTCAATAAGGCTGCAGGTCGCCGCAGTGGCACTGGTTCCTGTTGCTCTGGCCTTGATGATATCCATCGGCACCCTGGCGCGGCACCGGTTTTTCACACCCGAAGACATTGATGGCAGTGGTTTGACCCAAGGAACGGCTCAAGCGCATACATTGCAAGCCGTCTTGCAAAACACCCTTGAACAATCGGTTCTGGCGTTCCTGACCTACTGCTGTTTTGCAGCTCTCGCACCGCTGTCCCTTTTGGGCGCTGTCCCCGCGGGTGCGCTGTTGTTTGTCGCCGGCAGGGTCTTTTTCTGGATAGGATATTCAAAAGGCGCGCCTGCCCGTGCCTTTGGCTTTGCGCTGACTTTTTATTCCACCAATCTGCTGTTGATTGCATGCGCCATATTTGCCGTGACCGCAATCTAAGTCGATAATTCCGGCCGGCTCGGATAGGGGACAAAGTGGAGAAGTTTCGAACCGCGACGATTTTTGATTGCGAATATCTGACGGCCGACGGCGCCATGAAACGGTATTGGGCGGGGCCAACCGATCCAGATCCTGTCGTGGCACAAATCGGTGCGGTCAATCTGTCCTTAGGTGGGGACTATCCGGTTGTTGGATCCAAACGGATTTACATAGGTCCATTAGATCGAAACGGCAAAAAGCAGAAACTTGATCCCTATTTCACGGACCTCACGGGCATTTCACAAGAGGAGATGGATCAAAACGGTGTGGATCTGGCGGAGGCGCTCGGCCAATTCGACCGCTTTTCCAATGGCGGTACGTTTTGGTCCTGGGGCAAGGATGAACTGAACCTTCTTGGCATCAGCTGCTTTGTGGCTGGGGTTGCACCGCCAATCTCCGCCCACCGTTTTGGCAACGCGAAATCTTTGATGGTACGGGCAGGGATGTCTCCGGAAGACATTGAAATGACCACCAGTGGCCAGCTCGCCCAGCGTTTTGAAATTCCCCATGACAATCAGCGTTATCACGATGCCTTGGATGACGCTCTATCGATCGCGCTCACGCTGCAGCACTTTCTGCGCGGCGGGCAATTGTCCCAATCTGATTTTCATTTTCCGAATCACACCTGAAAAATACGATTTTGAAGTTTCAAGGCGGGACATCAGTTACCACCAATATCCTCATTATTCGCTTCAAATGTCCGAAAATCTACCAATCCGTTAACTTTTGTGAGGGCGAATTGCCGGTTTTCTGCGGACAAAAGGTTAACGCCTCGTTAAACTGGCACGAGTGTTGCGAAGTCTAAGCAAGGGCCGCGACAAGCGTGCCATTCTGAGACAACGAGGCGTAAATACGTGCGAGTGAACCCTGTTACATCTGCTGGCCGTGCCAATGTGAGGCGCAAGCGTCCTTCTGTGGGAGAGACGGAAAGCGAACGCCAGTCCACGTTTGCTGCACATTTGCCGGTCCCGCTCGAACCTGTTCTTGAGCGGCGGCAGGAAGCTTTTACTGGCCGCTACCGCCCGAATTCGATTTTCCTAGCCCACCTGCTCGCCACCCGCGATGGCGAGCCTCAGACAAGGTCCCGTAGGCAGACAGAACCTCTCATCGGGGTCAACACTTACCGGGCGACCGCTGCTCTTCCCCGCCAGCGGGGCGCTGGGCATGTTCTGAAGACCGAACGGTGAGCTGACCATAATTTCCAGAGTACCACTGGATACCTTGGCCCGGAGCATCAAGCTCCGGGCTTTTTTCTTGGCGGCATGCATGCGGAATTTGCTCTGAGTTTGTGGTTGTTGGCAACAAAACCGAAAAACTGTGACGCGCAACACAG